>CAMLFP010000024.1 GCA_946479335.1 uncultured Archangium sp. | reverse complement strand
ATCAACGAGCGGCGCCGGGAGCTCGAACGCGATCGATGCGACGGCGCCTGCGGTGTACCGGCCGAAGCCCGGCAGCTCGAGCAGCGCGTCCACCGAGTCGGGCAGCGCGCCCTCGTATTGCGCGACGATCGCCTGCGCGGCGCGGTGGAGGTTGCGCGCGCGCGAGTAGTACCCGAGGCCGCTCCAGAGGCTGAGCACGTCCTTGAGCTCCGCGCCGGCGAGTTCGCGCACGGTGGGGAAGCGCGCGAGAAAACGCGTCCAGTAGTTGATGACGCGATCGACCTGCGTCTGCTGCAGCATGACCTCGCTGACCCAGATGCCGTACGCGTCTCTCGTGCGCCGCCACGGGAGGTCGCGCTTGTTCACGTCGAACCAGCGCAGCAGCGCTCCCCGCACGGCCGGTTTCAGTTCGCTCGCTTTCCGCACAGGCAGCACATATGCGCGCCCGCGCATGGATCCCAAGCCTCTCGTGTACGCGCTCCACGACAGCCTGATGCTGCTCGCCCCCCGCGGGTGGACGAAGGTCGAGTTGTCGATCGCCCGCACCAGCGAGGGCCTGCGCGTCACGGAGCTGAACACCAAGGGTGAAGGCGCCACGACGCCGAAGCCCGCGCCGCAGCTCTTCGTGAACCCGCAGGAAGAGGCGCTCAAGCTCTCCGAGGCGCTGACCGATTTGTACAGCGAGCTGAAAGGGAGATGGCAACCGGGGAAGGTGCTCATCGAGCGCCCCGGCACGCAGTTCGCCGACTGGAAGCTGCTGCAGGAAGACGGCTCCGTGGGCTGGTTCACGCGCCTCGATCGCGAGGAGGTGCACTCGCTGCTCATCACCGACGCGCTCTTCGACACCATCGAGGGCAGCGAGCGCGCGTTCCACGATCTGCAGGGCGGGTTGCAGCAGCGGCTGGGCCGCGTGGAGGGCTTCGCCTTCGACGCCGAGCACGGAATGCTGCGGCTCGATCGCCGCTCGGGACCCCGCGAGGTGCCCGCGCAGATCGTCGGCAGCTACCTCCCCGAGGTCTTCACCTGGGTATGGAGCTGGAGCGACCCGCAGGCGCGCGAGGCGTCGTCAGGCCGCGTGAAGCGCGTATGTGCGCCCGACCTGAAGCAAGACGGCATGGCGGCGTTCTGGCGGCCGCACTTCCACTGCGACGAGGGCTTCGCGTGGGCGCTGGCCGGCAACGTGGCGGTCAGCATCGGCGCCCGCGGGCTCTTCCGCGCGCAGCCTCCGGAGTCGGACGGCGCGCTCTTCTTCGCGGTGATGGACTTCACAGCGCAGGCTTGAGCGGGTCGTGCTCGGCGATGATGCGGTTCACGCGCGCGGCGTCGACGCGCTTGTGGAACGCCTCCGCCTCGTGCTGATCGCGCACCGTCTTCGCCAGCGAGAAGGTGCTGCCCACCGTGAAGAGCAGCCCCATGCCCATGAAGGCCTTCACCCAGACATCGACAGGGAGGAACGCGATGCCCAGGCCGGTGACGCCCACCGCGGCGAGGAAGCTGAGCCACGTCTGAATCACCCACCCCGCGGAGTGCGTCTGCGTTTTCTCGTTCATGGGCAGCAGTACGCCCGACCGCATCGCAAAGTGCTCGTGACGAGCGCGCACGCGGTCAATCACTGGCGGTAAACGATGCGAGCCAAGAAAAAGCCCCGGAGTCTTTCGACTCCGAGGCTTTGACCCCGGCGGGATTCGAACCCGCGTAACAGCCTTGAAAGGGCCGTATCCTGGGCCACTAGATGACGGGGCCGTACTTCAGTGAGTCGAGGGGGATTTGAACCCCCGACCCTCGGCTTAAAAGGCCGGTGCTCTACCAACTGAGCTATCGACTCTCAACTCTCACTTCTTCTTCGTCTTGTCGTCTTTTTTCTCCGCCTCGACGGTCACCTTGAGTGACGCGTGAGCGTTATCAACCTGAACGTCAATCGTCGTCGTGCCGGGGTCGAGCGGGAGGATCTGGCCGCTCCCCACCACCTGCGCGATGGCCTTGTCGGCGACCTTCATCACGGTGGAGCGATCGGTGATCGCCTTGCCGTTCTTGCGGAAGGCGCTGACCTTCACGTTGGCCGCCTCGGCGCCTTCGGTGAGCACCAGCTCCGCGGGGTCGAGCTCGATGTGGTCGACGTAGATCACGCGCACCGGCACGCGGGCCTCGACGTCGCCGATCTTCGCGATGACCTCGGTGTCGCCGTCGGCCACCGGCGTGACCTGCCCCTTCTCGCTCACCGCCGCGATCGCGGAGTCGCCGACCGACCAGTTGATGCTCGCGTGCTTGGCGCGGTTGCCGGCGCGCGAGAACGGCTTCGCCTCGACCCACACCGCGTTGTTGGGCTGCTTCAACACGATCTCTGCAGGGGCGAGCTCGATGTAGTCGATCTTCTCGCACGCACTGCACAGCACGACGCTGACGATGGCGAAGACGAGGGGCCTCATGGCGCGCGGCCCCATAGCACGACCACGTGCGCGTGCTAGAGGCAACGCGCGCAAAATGACCGACGAAGCAGACGACGACGAGCCGAGAGGCACGCTCTACATCACCCGCGCCGGCGCTGAACGTCTGCGCGCGGAGCTGCTGCACCTGCTGAAGGTCGAGCGCCCGAAAGTCACCGCCGAGGTCAGCTTCGCGGCGTCGCTGGGCGATCGCTCGGAGAACGCGGAGTACATCTACGGCAAGCGGCGGCTGCGCGAGATCGATCGCCGCCTGCGCTGGCTGGAGAAGCGGCTGGAGAAGCTGACCATCGTCGACCCGTCGGAGCAGAAGGAGCACGGCAAGGTCTTCTTCGGCGCGACGGTGACGCTGCTCAATGAAGACGACGACTCGGAGGTGACCTACCAGCTGGTCGGCCCCGATGAGACCGATCTGAAGAGCGGGAAGATCTCCGTCGACTCGCCGGTCGGGCGCGCGCTGATCGGCAAGAAGCAAGGTGACTCGGTCACCGTTCGCCGGCCGCTGGGCGAGGTCGATTTCGAGATCAAACTGATCAGCTACGTGTGAGAGACTGGCGAGAACGCAGTCCACTCGTCGTTCTCTAGGGGTCCTTTTGGCGCGGAAGAACTTCGTCCTCGATACCAACGTGCTGCTGCACGACCCGCGGTCCATCTACACGTTCGATGACAACACCGTCATCATCCCCATCTACGTCATCGAAGAGCTCGACATGTTCAAGAAGGACATGTCGGAGCTCGGCCGCAACGCCCGGCAGGTCGCGCGCTACCTCGACGAGCACCGCGCCGAAGGCGGCCTCGCCGAAGGTGTGCCGCTCTCGGGTGGCGGCACGCTGAAGGTCAGCTTCGTCGAGCACGATCTCCCGAAGTCGATGGCCGACGGCCAGTTGATGGACAACCGCATCCTCGCGGTGGCCATCGAGACGCGCACGCGCGAGCCGAACGTCGAGACGGTGTTCATCACCAAGGACACCAACCTCCGCATCCGCGCCGACGCGCTGGGCCTCGCCGCGCAAGACTACGAGCCGGAGCGGGTGGAGATCTCCGACCTCTACACCGGCATCGCCGAGCGCGTCGTGAGCGCCGAGCTGATCAACGAGCTCTACAAGCCGGGCGCGCGCCTCACCGTGCCCGATCTCAACAAGCTCGAGCCCAACGAGTTCGTCCTCTTCAAGGACGCGGCGAACCCCTCGCACACCGCGATGGGCCGCTACGACGCCGACAAGCAGGCCGTGGTGCCGCTCAACCGCCAGGTGAAGGACGGCGTGTGGGGCGTACGCCCGCGCAACATGGAGCAGAGCTTCCTCATCGATCTGCTCCTCAACGATGATCTGAAGATCGTCACCATCGTCGGCAAGGCCGGCACCGGCAAGACGCTGATGGCGATCGCCGCGGGCCTCCAGAAGGTCACCGAGGAGGCGTCGTTCCAGAAGCTGTTGGTGAGCCGCCCGATCTTCCCGCTGGGCCGCGACCTGGGGTACCTGCCGGGCAGCGTCGACGAGAAGTTGAACCCGTGGATGCAGCCCATCTTCGACAACGTCGAATACCTGCTGAACCTCTCGCGCAACGACAAGAAGTCGGGCCGCGGGTACCACGAGCTGATGGACCTGGGGATCATCGAGATCGAGCCGCTCACGTACATCCGCGGGCGCTCCATCCCCAACCAGTACATCATCGTCGACGAGGCGCAGAACCTGACGCCCCACGAGGTGAAGACCATCGTCACCCGCGCCGGCGACAACACGAAGATCGTGCTCACCGGCGACCCGGCGCAGATCGACAACCCCTACGTCGACTCCACCAACAACGGCCTCGTGCACGTGGTGAACCGCTTCAAGAACCAGAAGATCGCCGGCCACGTCACCATGACCAAGGGTGAGCGCTCGGCCCTCGCGGAGATCGCCACCAACCTCCTATGAGCGACGAAGCACCCAAAAAACCGCTCATCGAGTACCCCACCGTCTACGCCTTCAAGGTGATGGGCAAGCGAGAGCACGGCTTCGGCGAGTACATCCGCCAGAAGTTCAGCCGCCTCATGGGCTCTGAGATCAGCAACGATTCGATCTCCGAGAACATCTCGAAGGAGGGCCGGTTCACGTCGCTGACGGTCTCGGTGTACCTGCTCTCCGAAGAGCAGCGGCAGGCCATCTACAAAGACATCCACGGCGACAAACGCATCGTCTACTACTTGTAGGAGTTACGACCCCTGTGTAATTGGGGTTTCACCCATGGCCGACCCGTTCCCTCTGTACGTGCCGCCCGAAGCGCGGAGGCTCTTTCAGTCTGAGTCGCTGCTTCGCCGCTTCGCGCAAGCCGCGCATTGGGATGACGCGTCGAGCCTGTTGGAGCTCCACGGGTCGCTCGGCGCGCTGGCGGTGACGAAGGCGCTGGCCTGCCACCTCACCATCATCGAGCCCGACGAGCGGCTGGCGGACGCGCTCAAGGAGCGCTCGCGCATCGGCGGCATCGCCGACAAGGTGGCCATCAAGCACGGGCCGGTCGACTCGGTGACGTTCGCGGAGCGCGCCTTCGACGGCATCTTCAGCTTCGGCCGCGTCATCGGGCACGTGGGCGACGTCGCGAAGAAGTGGCGCCCCAACCTCGCGTACAACGGCCGGCTCGGCGTCACCGCGGTGGTCAAGGTGAGCCGCCGCCCCGACGACGCGCTGCTGGCGGCGTGGGAGACGCGCCTCGGTGCGCCGCTGCTCAACCCGCGCGAGACGTTGATGACGCTCGAGAACGAGGGCTTCGAGCCCGAGCTCATCGAGACCCTCGGGCCCCACGAGCTCGACGAGCACTACCGCGAGCTGGAGTCGATGCTCGGGAAGACCGCCGACACCGACGAGACGGGCAAGGCCGCGCTCAAGGCGGAGTTGGAGCTGCACAAGTCGGGCAAGACCGGCGTGTCGCTGGGCTTCGTCGTCGCGCGCCGCAAGGAGCCGGGTGAGAAGCCGCCGCCGTCGCGCGATGGCGGGTGACTACAGCACGCGGTTCCGCCCGCCCTGCTTGGCGGCGTAGAGCTTCTCGTCGGCGCGGCCGATGACCTCCGACGGGAGCTCGCCCTTCTTCTGCACCGTCGCCACGCCCGCGGAGATGGTCACCGCGATGCGCTCGCCGTCGAACACGAACTCGTGCTTCTCGATGAGCTTGCGCACCTTCTCGGCCAGCGCCAGCGCGCCCCGGGTGTCGATCTCCGGCAGCAGCAGCGCGAACTCCTCGCCGCCGTAGCGCGCGAAGACGTCTTCGCGGCGGGTGCGCGACTTCACGGTCGAGGCGACCTCCTTGAGCACCGCGTCGCCCGCGAGGTGCCCGTAGGTGTCGTTGATGCGCTTGAAGTGATCGATGTCGATCAACACCAGCGAGAGCGGCCGGGTGTAGCGGCGTGACCTCGAGAGCTCCCGCTCGATGGTGTCTTCGAAGTAGCGGCGGTTGAAGACCTGGGTGAGGCCATCGACGGTGGTCAGCCGGTAGATCTCGTCGTGGTAGGCAGCCTCGATGTTGTTGGTGGCGATGAACTTGAAGATCGCCCGGCCGATCTTGATGAGGTCGCCGTTGCGGAGGCGCGTCACGCCCTCGATGTGCTCGTCGTTGACGATGGTGCCGTTGGTAGAGCCCAGGTCGCGCACCGTGTGCTTGCCGCCGTCGTGCGCGATCACCGCGTGCTTGCGGCTCACGGCGTCTTGATCGACCTGGATGTCGTTCGCGCTGGAGCGGCCGATGGTGATGGCCTCGCTCGAGAGGTCGAACTTGCGGCCGAGATCATCGCCGTGGATCACCACCAGCGCGGCGGCGCGGCGCACCGGCTTCTGGGAGATCTTCGAGATGATGGTGACTGCGGTGGTCTGCCGGCGCGCCATGCGTGACGAGCACGCTAGCAAAACAACGGGGCTCCCCCGTGAAGAGGAGCCCCGCGTACTTCTCAACGGGTGATGGCGATTACGGCGCGGTGCCGGTCGCGGCGACCGGCGGGTCGAACGCGGCGCCCGCGTTGCTCACCAGCGCGGCCGAGATGGCCTTGCCCGAGCAACCCGTCAGCACGTAGGTGACCGTGTTCTTGCCGGACTCCGTCTCGTTCTGCGCGGTGGCGGCGTCAGGCACCGACGTGCAGCCGCTGGGCAGCGTCAGCTGCACCTTGTTCTTGCCGGTGGCGATCGACGCGCCCTTGGCCTCGACGGTGAGCGCGGTGGCCGACGCGAAGGTCATCGACAGCGACGGGGGCGAGAACGCCTGCAGCGAGAACGCCGTCAGGTGGTGGGTGGTGTCGATCTGGTAGCCGGTCGACAGATCGAGGTAGTTGTCGAACGTGGCCGCCGTGCCCGTGCCCTTGCCGTCGCTGGTCAGACGGAAGGCCTGCACCGTCATCGGCGCGCGCTTGAGCTCGTTGGCGGCCGCCGAGGGGTTCGTGTACAGGCGGTCGGTCAGACCCGCCGGCACGTTCGCCGCGCCGCCGAAGATGTCGGCGAGCTTGGGCAGGTGGAAGCCCACGGTGGCGGCGTTGGCGACGAGCACGTCCCAACGGCGCTCATTCTCACCCGAGAACGACACGCGGATGATGCCGGTGTTCGCGGCGCTGGGCATCGAGAACGTGCGGCCCGCGGTCTGCGTGGGGCTGTAGTCGAACGCGGCGTTCTCCGGGAAGCCGGGGAACGGGTTGCCGCTGATGTCGACCTCGGTCTTGAACTCCAGCTTGTCGAGGCGCGGGAAGATCGCCGAGATGCCGATGCCGGCCGCCGGGTCGGTGATGGCCGCCGCCGAGATGCCCAGAACCAGCAGGCCGTAGTCGCTGCCCTCGGTGCCGTGGTGGTTCGGCGCCATGCGCACGCCGACGTAGCCCTGGGGCACGTAGCCGTCGTCACCGTCGGTGCCGATGGCGTCGACCACCGCGTCCTTCGGGTCCTTGGTGTTGACGCCGACGCCGAGGCCCAGCGGCACCACGCCGCGGCCGGGGGCGTTCGCGCCACCGAGCACCGCGACCGCGTCGATGTACTGGCCGCCGAACTGCGGCAGCGCCGGCATCTTCACGGGGAAGGCGAAGCCCAGCGGGAGCTGGCCGAACTCGATGTCCTGGCCGGTGAAGTTCGTGCCCGAGACGTCATCGAAGTTCGCCGAACCGTCGGTGTTCCACGGCGTGTCGATGAGCGAGAACTGCACGTCGCGCACCAGCGACGACTTGAAGTTCTTGAGGAGCGGAACGACGCTGCCCAGGAGGTCGCCGATCTTGCTGAGGTCGAAGCCGCCGGTGACCGCGCTCGCGAGCGAGACGATCTTGGTCAGCTCCACGGAGCCGGTGAGCGCCCACGCCGAACGCGTGCCGCAGGTGCCGGCCGCTTCCTTCGCGGCGTCGCCGCAGGTGCCCGCGAGGCCCATGCCGACGACCTTGCCGTCCGGCGGAGTGCCGCGGCCCGTGAGGACCTTGTTGAAGTACAGGAAGATGCCCGACGGCAGCGGCACGTTGTCGACCTTGATGGTGTCAGACAGCGCGATGTTGGTGTTCACCGACGGCCCGAGCAGCTGCGTGATGTTCAGGTTGGTGATGTTGCCGGCGACCGACATGCCCGCGATGGCGGCCTTGATGGTGTTGTCGGCCGGCAGGTTGGTGATGGCGCCCTTGAAGCCGCCGTACTTGTCGACCTGGTTGCGGCGCACGACCGCGGCGATCAGCTTCGTGGCCGGAGCCGCGTTGACGATCGAGAGGTACGAGTAGTCCTTGTGGAGGACGGTGATGACCTGGTTCGCCTGGACGTCGACGTCAGCGTGACCGTCGGCGACGGTGGTGCCGATCGTGCCCTGCAGCGCGCCGGCCGCGTCGGTGACCGCCACGACCGCGCCCTCGATGGGGCGGCCGGAGAGCTCGTCGATGGCCACCACGGTGCTGCCGGAGAACGGCGCCGCGAGGACCACGCCCTGCGCCTTGCAGTTCACGCCGTTGATGGTGGCGGTGACGAGATCGCCGCTCGCCGCCGAGGTGGAGCCGGCGGTGAACTCGATCTTGTTGCCGGTGTTCGCCGAGGGGACCGAGCCCGAAGCGCTCGCCGTCCACGTCGCGCCGCCGGTGATGACCACCGGCTCGTTGCCCGCCCACGCCGAGACGTGGAAGGTGGTCTTCGCGTCAGCCGCGAGCACCGCAAAGTTGGGGACCACTTCGCACTTGGTGACGGTGGTGGCCGCCGGAGGCGTCACGCACGCGCCGCTGCGGCACACGCTGGTGCCGTCGGTGCTGCACTGCGAGTCGTCGGAGCACTGTGAGCCGATGCAGCGGCCTTCGTCGCACACGCAGCCGAGCGCGCCCGCGCACTGGGGCAGCGCCGCGCTCTGGCGCGTACCGGGGTTGCAGTTGTCATTGGTGCGGCACGCGGCCTCGCACAGCGCGGTCGACGTGTTGCAGTACCACTCCGCGGCCGTGCCGCCCTTGAGCGCCACGCAGTCAGCGGCCTCGGCGCACTCCTCGGTGCTTCCGCCGCCACCGCCCGTGCCACCGTCGCCGGTCGGCGTCGTCGGGCACGCCATCAATGCCAGCGTGCTGAGCGCCAGCAGCTTCGCCGCCAGCGACTTGTTCATGACCTCGTTCATTCGTGATGCTCCTTGTGGGGGAATCGGCCAACGTGCTTTGGGAAAACGCGGGCACTCTTGCTATTCGATGACTTGATGGTCAACCGTTTCATGAGGGATTTCGCCGTGTTGCGGTGCGTCATCGCGACAACCGTGTCACGTGTAAAGCGCGCGCGCGACGCCGGTGGCGGTTTCTCGGCGCCGGCGCGATCGGAGCCGCGATGAAGTCACTGGCAGACGTCCTTGGAGCGGCGCTCAAGCGCACGGGCTCGCCGGGGGCGCTCAAGACGATCTGGGCGCGCGCGGTCGGTGAGATCATCGCGCGGCACTCGACGCCCGCGCGGTGGGAGGGGCCGACCCTCGTCATCCGCGTGGAGCCGGCGTGGAAACCCGCGCTGGAAGCCGAGCTGCCACAGCTCTCGCGCAAACTGGCGGAGGCGATGGGAGAATCGAAGCCCGTGCCGCTCGTCCTTGAAGCCTCATGACGCCGCTCCTCCTGCTCGCGCTCGCCGCGACTCCGCCTGATCGCCCTGCCCTCGAGCACGCCGTGCGCGATCGCTTCGAGGCCGTCGGGCGCAGCGCGCCGGTGTTCGACCCCGAGTTGAGCCTCGCGGCGAGCGAGCTCGCGAAGCGCGCGCTGGCGGCGGGCGTCGAGGACGCCGCGGGGCTCCTGCGCGTCACCGCGGCCGTCTCGCGCCACGGCGGGTGGGACGCCAACCCCGTCGTCGTCGCGGTGCGCGCGTCGAACCAGGTGCTACTCGAGGAGCTGAAGAAGCAAGACCTCACTACCGAACCGGCGACGCAGGTCGGGCTCGGCCTCGCCACCAGCAGTGAACGCAGCGCGGTCATCGTGCTGCTGGCCCGCCGCCGCGTGGAGCTCGAGCACTTCCGCCGCGCCTTCGACGCCCCCGTGGGCCTGCAGCCGCTGTGTCTGCGCTTCACCACCAACGCGCTGACCTCCGCCGAGCTGTTCGTGACGCGGCCACACGGCGCCGTGGAGCGCAGCCCGCTGCAGAAGTCGGCGGGAGAGACGCCGCGGCTGTGCGGTGGCGTCGCGTTCGGCGAGAAGGGCCGCCACACCGTCGAGGTGCTGGCCACCGGCCCGCGCGGCCCGGAGGTGGTGGCGTTGTTCTTCGTCGACGTCGGCGAGGTGAAGGCCGACGCGGCCGACGCGATGCAGGAGCCCACCAGCGACGCGGACGCGCGCGCGGAGCTGCTGGTGCGCATCAACGCCCTGCGCCTCCAGCACGGCGCGCAGCCGGTGGTGCCCGACGCGGCGTTGGAGGCGGTGGCGCAGGCCTGGGCCGAGCGCCTGGGCCGGGAGAACTTCTTCAGCCACGTGGCGCCCGACGGCAGCACGCTGCGGCAGCGCCTGACCGAGTCGGGCTACGCGTTCCAGACCGCGGGAGAGAACCTGGGGCTCTCTACGGGGCCGCTGGCGGCGCACTTCGGCATCGAGCACTCGCCGGGGCATCGCCGCAACCTCCTCGAGGCCGGCCACCGGCGCGCGGGCTTCGGGCTGGCGACCACCGGCGACGGGCGTCACGTGCTGGTGGAGCTCTTCGCGCGCCCGAGAGAAGAGGAAAAGAACCCGCTCGGCGCGGTCTACGCGTCGATCGACGCCGAGCGTGAACGGCGAAAGCTGCCGCGGCTGCAGCGCGATCGCACGCTCGAACAACTGGCGATGACCCACGCCGCCGACGCGCTGAAGCAAGACCTCCCCAAGGCGCGCCTGCCCGGGCTGGACCCGCTGCAAGATCGCGCGTTCGAAGCCATGCCCGACCTCGGTTCGGTCGCGGTCGATCTCTTCGTGGCCGACACCCCGAAGGTGGGCGGTGAATCGAAGAACCTCGGCGAGCCGAAGAACCGCGTGGTCGGCGTCGGCGTCGTCAAAGGCGATTCCGTCAAGTACGGCAAAGGCCGCTATTGGATCGTCGTCATCTACGGTGTACCTCTCCAGCCATGATCGGTCCGGGGGCTCCGTCGATTCTGGGCATCGATGAAAACCGCGAGGCGCAGCAGGCCATCGCCGCGGCGTTCAACGAGCGCGGTGTGTTCTACCGCTTCGTCTCCGACCGCCGGCAGATCGCGGCGGGCATCACGCAGCTCAAGCCCGAGCTGCTGGTGCTCTTCGCGGAGCTGTCGAGCAACTTCGCCATCCAGGTGCTGGACACGCTCAGCGCCGACGTCGCGAGCGCGCGCTTCCCGGTGATCGTGGTGGCCAACGACGTCACCGACGGGCCGTTCGTGAACGGGTTCCGCACCGGCGTCACCGCGCTGCTGCAGGCGCCCTTCTCGAATGATCACATCGCCGCGATTCAGGCGCTGTGGAACGAGCTCCCCGCGCGCAACGGCGTGGGCTCGGGCCACGTCGACGAGGCGGGGCTGGCGCGGCTGGTCGATCACCTCCGGCGCACGCGGCGCACCGGCGTGCTGATCACCAACCCGCGCACCAGCACCGAGGGCAAGGCCAGCTTCGTGTACGGCAAGCTGGATCAGGCCTCCTTCCTCGCGGCGCATGGGCAGTCGGCGCTCGACGCGATGCTCAAGCAGGGCGCGGTGCGCTGGAGCTTCTCCGAGGTCAGCGGGGCGCACAGCGAAGGCGCGGGGGTGGTGATCGAGGTCGGCGAGGTGATCACCGGCGAGACGCCCGTGGGCGAGGTGGTCGACGTGCGGCCCAGCCCGGCGCCCGCGGGGGCACGCATCCTCCTCGTCGACGACGACGCCGCAATCCTCACCATGTTCAGCCGGCTGTTCGCCAAGCACGGCTTCAGCGTGTCGACCGCGAACGACGGCGCCGAGGGCCGCGAGCTGGCCACCACCCAGCGCTTCGACGCGGTGCTGGCCGACCTCAACATGCCGCACCTCGACGGCTGGGGCATGCTGCGCGCGCTGCGCGACGACTTCCGCACGCGCGAGCTGCCGGTGGCGTTCCTCTCGGCGCACGACGACTACCGTGAGTCGCTGCGGGCGGTCGACGCGGGCGCGCAGGCGTACCTCTCGAAGGGCACCAAGCTCGACGCGATCGTCTCGCACATGCAGAAGTTGCTCGAGCCGCGGCGGGCGGCGCAGGCGGCGCTGCAGCTGAATCAGACCGAGCAGCTCGCCATCCACACCCTCGGGCCGCAGTGGGTGCTCCGGGAGCTGGCGGCGCGCAAGAAGTCGGGCGTGCTCAGCGCGAAGGACGGCTGGGCCGCGTACACGCTGGGCTTCGAGCACGGAGTGCTGACGCACGCGAGCGGCGTGGCCGGTCAGTACACCGCGACCGGCGAGCGCGCGCTCAACGCCTTCATCGCCAGCCGCGCCGCGCAGGGCTCGTTCGACGGGGCGCGCCAGGCACCGCCGGCCAACCTCACCGGTGACACCGAGAGCTCGATCACCCGCGCAGTCGAGACGCTCAACGAGAACGAGCGCCGCGTGCGCGAGAACCTGCTGCTCTCGGCGCGCCAGCTGACGGTGCACGAGGAGCTGTACCAGGTGTACCGCGCGGTCGGCCCCAGGGACTCGCTGGAGCTGGCGCGGCTGGTCTGCGAGGAGAAGCTGATGCCCCGCGAGATCATCGCGCGGCTCGACACCTCGCCGATCGAGATCGAGGAGTGCCTCAAGGATCTCCTGCGCCGCGGCGTGGTGACACTGCAGGCCCCGTAAAACAAAACGCCCCCCGGCGTGAGCCGAGAGGCGTTTCCTTTCGAACGGCGCTGCGGCTGTCAGACGACGCGGCGCTGAGTCGCGAACGACTCGATGCCCGCCTGCTGCGCAGAAGGCAGCGCGTACAACGGGCACTTGATGCAGGTGAACGACTGCCACCCACGGCGCACCGCCTCATCGAGGCAGTTGTCATAGTGGGCGCAATCAAGGTTGCGGTGATGCTCAACCCCGAGGCGCTTCGGCCCCGCTTCAGGGTTGATGCTCTGTGGAAGTTCGGTCGGACACGGCTTCATGTGCGGTTTCGGCCTCCCGGCTTTTCTGCGGTGTTCCCCGAGTGGTGACTACGGGACTACGAGTGGGACTACTTGCGTTAAGCGGGCAGCGATGTACGGCAGTGGCTCTACGAATGTCAAACCGGGGTGAGACAGTGATGTTGCGCTTTGCGCTGCTCGGCTCGCTGATCAGCGCGACCTCGTGGGGCCAATCCCCTGCACTTCTTGAGGCCGTGCGCGTTCAACGGCCCTCCGCGCTCGAACAGTCCCGCGCCGAAACCAGCGCCTGTGAGGCGGCCAAATGTGCCGGGTTAGAAAAGCTCACGCTCCTGACCGGAGTGCTGGAGTTGTCGTCGGGTGACGCCGCGGGCGCGCTGATCAGGCTGTCGAGCGCGAAGCCTCCGCGTGGCCTGGAGGCCTTCCACGGGTGGTACCTCGGTGAGGCGCAGGCCTGGTCGGGTGACAAGCCGACGGCGGTGAAGACGCTGACGAAGGCGCGGAAGACGGCGCCGCCGTGGCTCGCGGTGAAGATCGATCGCCGCCTCGCGGAGCTGTCGCTGGAGCTCGGTCAGCCCGCGCGCGCGAAGGCGCTGTTGGAGAAGGACCCCGGCGTGGCGGGCTCTCCGGAGCTGCTCTTGACGCGCGCGTTGACGCGCGAGGCGCTGAAGCTGACCGCGCTGGCACGGGCCGACTGGAGGACGCTGGCGCTGCAGTTCCCCACGCACCCGCACGGCGTGCTGGCAAAGAAGAGGCTCGAAGACGCCGGCGCCTGGAGCCTGACCTTCGACGAGCAGTTCTCGCGGGCGCAGGCGCTGCTGAACGCGGGTGATCCGAAGGGCTGCCTCGCGGCGCTCGACGCGCTGACGATTCCGAAGGGCAAAGAGGCACAGTGCGCGCTGCTGCGTGGGCAGGCGTTGTTGACCCGCGGCAAGGAGCGCGACGCCGAGGCCCTCGCGGCGCTCGAGCTCGCGGCGAAGGGGCCTCCGAACGTCGCGGCGCAGGCGCTGTTGATCAAAGCGAAGCGGCTGATGCGCCTGAATGACAACGCGGGCGCGCGGCAGGCCTTCCACCAGTTGGACGACACGTACCCCAACGACCCGAACGCCGACGAAGCGGGCTACCTCGCCGCGTGGCTGGCGATGAGCGCCGGGGAGCTGCCGCAGGCGGTGACGGAGTTCGAGGCCTTCGAGGTGAAGCACGAGCGCTCGAAGAAGCGCGATGAGGCGCGCTGGTTCCGCGCGTTCTCGCTGATCCGCGCGGGTGACTCCGCGAAGGCCCGCGAGGTGTTGCAGTCGTTGGGCGCCGATTTCCCGAAGTCGTCGCTGGTGGCGCAGGCGGCGTACTGGGCGGCGCGCACGGGCGAGCTGAGCGCGTCGACGGCAGACGCAGGGAGCGGCGCGTTCGACGTCGACGCCGAGTACCGCAACGTGGTGACGCAGTTCCCCGGCACGTTCTACGGGCTGCTCGCCACGGAGCGGTTGAACGCGCGCGGAGCGAACACCGCCCTGCCCTTCACGATCGCGCCGAAGTCGCTGGAGGTGAAGCAGCCCGCGGCGCTCCAGCTCGCTTCGTTGCTCGCGACCAACGGGCTCTTCCGCGACGCGGCGCAGGAGGTCTCGCGTGCGCTCTCGTCAGTCGGCGCCACCGACGCGCTCACCTGGGGCCACGCGCTGCAGTCGCTCGGTGACTTCAACGCCGCGCACACCCTCGCGGCGCGGTACCTCTGGGGCGCGGTGTATTCGCAGCGCACGCCGGAGGCGCTGGCGCTCATGTACCCACGCGCGTTCCGCGAGAGCGTCGAGCGCTGGAGCGCGCAGAACGGCATCGAGCCCGCGCTGGCGTGGGCGATCATGCGGCGGGAGAGCGCGTTCGCGCCGCAGGTGACGTCGAGCGCCGACGCGCGCGGGTTGATGCAGCTCATCCCTCCGACGGCGCGCGGCATCGCGAGCGAGCTGAAGCTCCCCCCCGCAGATGACGCGGAGCTCTACCTGCCGGAGTGGAACATCCGCCTCGGCACCTGGTACCTCCACGCGCTGATGACGCGGCTCAAGCACCCGACGCTGGTGGCCGGCGCGTACAACGGCGGGCCGTCGGCGGTGGCGAAGTGGGCGCGCGAGCGCGGCGAACAACCGCTCGATGAGTGGGTCGAGCAGATTCCGTACAAGGAGACGCGCGGCTACGTGAAGCAGGTGACGGCCGACCTGTTCATCTACCGGCAGCTGTACGGCTACGAATCGACACCGCTCTCGCTGCAGATCCCGCAGCCGGGTGACGGCGTGAACTTCTGAATCAGCCGATGAGCGCCTCGTGCAGCGCCCTGGTCAGCGGCTTCACGTGCTCGCGCTTCACCACCAGCGTCAACTGCAGCGCCGATGCGTAGCTGCCGAGCACCTCCGCGCCCGCCGCGCGCGCGACGTGGAGCGCCTGCCGCGAGATCGACCAGTCGGCGTTCAACCCGGTGCCCACGCAGGTCACGGTGCCGACGTCATCGAGCACCCGCACCTCTGAGGGCAGCTTCGCGCGCAGCGCGTCGGGCCCGTGCACGTCTTGCAGGGGGACAATCACCAGCGCGCCGCCTTCGTGCGCGATCAGATTGCGGCCCTTCACCTGCTGCGCGTCGAGGAGCTCGAGCAGCGCGTCGGGTGACGCCTTCGTGGAGAAGCCCCAGACCTCCGCGTCGCCGGTGACGCCCTTCACCCGGCTCGGCGCGCTGGTGGCCTGAATCGCGGTGCCGGTGCCTGCGGTGTGCGTCGACCGCGCGTGGATCACGATGCCCTTCTCGCGCGCGAACTCCACGGCCTGCGCGTTGAGCACCTTCGCGCCGGCGGCGGCGAGCTCCTGCATCTCTTCGAAACTGAGCGCCTCGAGCTTCGCGGCGCTCGGCACCACGCGCGGGTCGGCGGAGAAGACGCCGTCGACGTCGGAGTAGATCTCACAGTCAGCGCCCAGCGCGGCGGCGAGCGCGACGGCGGTGGTGTCGGAGCCTCCGCGGCCCAGCGTCGTCACTTCACGCGCCTTCGAGACGCCCTGGTACCCGGCGACGATCACCACCTTGTGCTTCTCGAGCTCCTCCTCGATGCGCGCGCACTTCACCTCGATGATGCGCGCCTGGCTGTGCGAGGTGTCGGTGATGATGCCGCTCTGGCTGCCGGTGAAGCTGATGGCGGGCACGCCGAGCTCCTGCAGCGCCATCGAGAGCAGCGCCATCGAGATGCGCTCGCCGCAGCTGAGCAGCATGTCGAGCTCGCGGCGCGGCGGGTCGGCGCTCAATTGCTTCGCGAGCCCGAGGAGCTCATCGGTGGTGTCGCCCATCGCGCTGACCACCACCACCAGCTTCCAGCCTTCGTCACGGCGCGCCTTCACCCGCGCGGCGACCTTGCGGAGTTTCTCGGCGCCAGCGACCGATGACCCACCGAACTTCTGGACGACGATGCGTTGCATGTGGCTCCTTGCCCGCGGGCGAATACCTCACTTGCACATGCGCGGCCATGCTGTATCCCCGAGCGCCATGGCGATGATCGAGGTCGAGAACCTCACCAAGAAGTACCGGGACCGTGTCGCGATTGACGCGCTGAACTTCAGCGTCAAAGACGGGCAGATCGTCGGCTTCCTCGGGCCCAACGGCGCGGGCAAGTCGACGACCATGAAGATCCTCACCGGGTTCATGCCGCCGTCGTCAGGCAAGGCGCGGGTGGCGGGGTTCGATCTCTTCGAAGCGCCGCTCGAGGCCAAGCGTCGCATCGGCTACCTCCCGGAGACGCCGCCGCTCTACCCGGAGCTCACGGTGCGCGGGTACCTCAAGTTCGTGGCGGAGTTGAAGGGCGTCGCGTCGTCGAAGCTCAAGGCGGAGCTCGACCGCGTCGCGCGGGGCACCGGCCTCGTGTCGGAGCTCGATCGGCTGACCGGCACGCTGTCGAAGGGCTACCGGCAGCGCGTGGGCATCGCGCAGGCGATGCTGGGCAACCCGGCGTTGTTGATCCTCGATGAGCCGACCGAAGGGCTCGACCCGCGCCAGCGCCGCGAGGTGCTGGAGCTCATCAAGTCGCTCAAGGGGCAGCACACCGTCGTGCTGTCGACGCACATCCTCGCGGAGGTCAAAGCCATCTGTGAGCAGGTGTTGATCATCCACCGGGGGAAGATCGTCGCCGACGACACCATGGCCAACCTCACGGGCGGCAAAGACACCGGGCTGGAAGACAAGTTCATCCAGCTCACTGCGGAGTGATCGATGCGCACCATCTTCGCCATCTTCAAGAAGGAGCTCGTCTCGCACCTCACGACCATGTGGGCGTGGGTCGTGTTCGCGGTGATGTCGCTCATCAGCGCGTTCTTCTTCCTCGGAGCGCTGCACGACTTCCACGAGGTGCACGAGCGGGCGCGCTCGATGCCGCGCGGCTGGGCCGACATGCCGCACGAGACGCAGATGTTCCGCAACCTCACCGACGGCGTCGTGTTGCCGCTGTGGGGCGCGGTGCTGGTGGTCGCGATGTTCGTCGCGCCGTTCCTCTCGATGCGGTTGTTCGCTGAAGAGCGCCGCAACAAGACGTTCGACCTGCTGATGACCGCGCCGATCCGCCCGATCGAGATCGTGCTGGGCAAGTTCCTCGGCGCGGTGGCGGTGATCACCATGACGCTGGGCCTCACCATCGTCTTCCCGGTGATCCTCTCGCTGGTCGGGCGCTCCGAGTCGGGCTCCTCGCTTGAATGGAACACCGTGTTGCTGGGCTACGCGGCGCTGCTCTTGTGGGGCGCGACCAACATGGCGATCGGCATGTTCATCAGCTCGCTCACCGAGTCGCAGATGGTGGCGGCGTTCGTCTCGTTCGGCATCGCCCTGGCGTGGATGCTGCTTCGCACCATCGCGCCCAACGTCGATGAGCCGTTCCGCTCCATCCTCGCGTACCTGTCGTTCGACGAGCAGCTCAAGCCGCTGATGCAGGGCATCCTCGATCTGCGGCCCTTCGTCTTCTTCGGCTCGGTGATCGCGCTGTGTCTGATGCTCACGCACCGCTCCCTCGAAGCCCAGAGGTGGACATGAAGACCACGCTGGGACGCATCGCGGGCGCGCTGGGGCTGCTGCTGATCGGCACCTCGTTGATCACCCTCTTCGCCACCACCTCGGTGTGGTGGCTGGTCGGCAAGCTGGTGCTCGGCGTCGCGCTGGTGGCGGTGTGGGCTTTCACCGCGCGCGGCACCGGCACTTCGGCGCTGCGCTCGACCTTCTTCCTCTCGTCGTCGGTGGGGCTGCTGCTGGCCTTCATCGCGCTGCTGGCCGCGCTCAACTACATCGTCGCGAAGAAGTCGCCGACGTGGGACGTCACCGCCAAGCAGATCTTCTCGCTCTCGGCGCAGACGAAGAAGACGCTCGAGGGCCTCCAGCGCCCGGTGAAGATCATCGCGTTCTCCGAAGGGCCCGCGCCTGAATCGGCGGAGGGGCTCTTCAAGCGCTACGCGCAGGTCACCGACAAGTTCACGTACGAGGTGAAGGACCCGCGCCGCGCTCCGGATCTCGCCAACGAGTACAAGATCCACCAGGGGCAACCGGCGGCGGTGCTGGTCGACGGCGAGCAGTTCACGGTGTTGAACCTCGAGCGCCTCTCGGTGCCGCAGATCGCCGAGCAGGAGCTCACCAACGGCCTGCTGAAGCTGCAGGCGGTGGGCACGCAGAAGCTCTACGTGCTGCTCGGCCACGGGGAGATCCCGGTGCAGCCGCTCAACGACTCGGAGGAGGCGATCCAGGCGTCGCTGGCGACGCTGAACCGGTTGTTGATCGACGAAGGCTACGCGCCGGAGAACCTGAACCTCGTCAGCGCCGGGGCGATCCCCCGTGATGCGTCGGCGGTGCTGATCGCCGGGCCGCGCGGGAAGTTCGCCGACGGCGAGGTGAAGCTGCTGGCCGATTACCTCGCCGAGGGCGGCCGCCTGCTCTACTTCGCGGAGCCCAACGTCGAGACCGGCCTCGAGCCGCTGCTGGCGCAGTACGCGGTGCAGCTCGAGCCGGGGATGGTGGCCGACGTGAAGGTGAACCCGAAGCAGCCGTTCATCATCTACACGCCCTTCTTCTCGGAGCACGAGATCACCCGCACGCTGCTGCGCGAGCAGATGAACGCCATCTTCCTCACCGCGCGGGCGCTCACGCTGCTGCGTGAAGACACGCTGCCTGACGTGAAGGCGGAGCCGCTGCTCACCACCACGCCGTACGCGTGGGCCGACCTCAACCCCGGCGAAGACCCCCAACCGGAAGAAGGCGAACGCACGGGCACGTTGACCCTCGCCGCGGCGGTGTCGAGGCCGGCGTCAGCGCCCTCGCGCCGGGCGGAGGAGACGCGCCTCGTGGTGTTCGGCGACAGCGACGTCTTGACGCGCTCGCTGGGGCACCCGGCGAACCTGAACCTCGTCTTCAACGCGCTCGCGTGGACCACGCAGCAGGTGCAGAAGATCACCATCCGCCCGCCTGATCGCGACATCAGCACCATCGACCTCACCGCAGATCAGGTCGACGCGATCCGCGTGTTGTCGATGGACGTGCTCCCGACGGGCCTGGTGGCGCTCGGGCTCATCATCTGGCTCTTCCGGCGGTCGCGATGAGTCAGACCTCGAAGCTCCTCACGCAGCTCGGGGTGTTCCTGCTGATCGCGCTCGGCGTCGGCGGGTATGCGTACTTCGGCATCTTCCAGAAGGACCGCGACGACGCCCGCAAGAAAGACCACGACCTCCGGCTCTTCGCGCCGCAGAAGCTCGACGAGAAGCAGGCCGACGGAGGCTCGCCGCACGCCAACTTCACGCGCGCGGTCGTCACCTTCAACGGCGAGACCACGGAGCTCGAACGCGAAGACGGCGCCGGCTGGCGCGTGGTCAAGCCGGTGCGCGCGAAGGCCGACGCGCTGGTGCTCGACGCGCTCATCAGCCAACTGCAGAGCGCGAAGTTCAAGGACACCCTCGACGAACACCCCGACGCCGCGACGCTCAAGAAGTACGGGCTCGACGCGCCGCGCTTCACCGTCACCGCGACCGCGGTGGTGAACGGAGAAGTGCGCTCCGTGAAGCTGGTCGGCGGCCTCGAGAACACCTTCGACGGCTCGGTCTTCGTGCAGCGCGACGATCAGCCCGCGGTGTATTCGGCCCCCGGCGGCGTGCGGTACGCGCTGTCGAAGAGCACCTACGAGCTCCGCGACAAGCAGCCCCTCGCGCTCGACCAGAAGCAGCTCCAGAAGCTCAGCGTGAAGTCGCCCAACGCCACCTACGAGCTGACCCGCGACGGCAAGAACTGGAACCTGGGTGACGGCCCCGCCGACCCCGCAGCGGTAGCAGGCATGATCAGCGCAGTGGGCGGCGCGCGGGCGGCGAGGTTCCTCGACGACACGCCGGAGAATCGCGCCGCGTACGTCGGCAAACCGGAGATCACCGCGCTCGCGTCATTCACCGACGGCGCCACCGTGCGGCTCACCGCGTCGCGCGTGGTGGTCGACGGCGGCGCGAGCTACTACGGCCTGCGTGAGGCCGACGATGGCGACGTGCTGGCGGAGCTGGGCTCCGACGCGCTGGGCTTCGAGCGCCCGATCTCGACGCTGCGCGATCAACGCGTGCTGCACTTCGCGCCCGAGCGGGTGACGAAGGCCGTCTTCCACAACGCCGATGGCGTGGAGGTCATCGTCGAGAAGGAATCGGTCGACGCGTCGAACGACAGCTGGCGGGTGACCTCCCCGCGCGCCGGGAAGGCGAAGGTCTTCAAGGTCAGCGGCGCCCTGTGGACGCTGGGCAACTTCAAGGCGCTGGGCCCCGGCGAGGAGCACCCGAAGGACTGGGCGAAGTACGGCATCGACGCGAAGGCGCGCTTCGTGGCGCTCTACACCGACGGCAACCAGGAGCTGGCGCGCTTCACCATCGGCAAGCTGGTCGACGGCACGCCCAGCGCCTACTGGGTGCGCGGCAGCCGCGATCAGGTGCTGCAGAGCGACGGCAGCCGCTTCACGGAGCTGCCGTTCAACGTCGCCGACGTCCTCGACGAGCCCGACGCGGGGCGCTGACTACTCCGCGAAGCACCACTCGAGGCACTCGCGCGCGTTGCCGGGCTTGAGGCACGTCGCGCGCTTCTCGGGGCCATCGTTGGCGCGGTCCCACAGGCACTGGTTGATGGCGTCGCAGTCGGGGCACTGCTGCTTGATGCGCTCTTCCCCGAGATCGCTGCAGCGCTCGGCCTCGCGCGCGCACGCCGAGCGGCACGCCATCTGCGCGTAGAGGCACTCGTTGCGGCACGCCAGCCGGGCCGCGCCACAGGCCTTCGCGTCTTTGCCACCGGTCTTGCACGCGTCGCACGACGTCGCGCAGGCCTGCTCACACGCGTTGCACGGCGCCGCGCAGCCGTTGGTGCATTCGGTCTGCTGATCCCAACAGCCGAACACGTCGGGCGCGCAGTTCTGGTCGGTGGCGATCGCCTCGCACTCCGGCTTCTCGGCCTCGCCGTCCATGTCGTCGTAGCGGGCGCGCAAGGCGAGGTGACAGTCGGCGGCGTAGCGCTCGATGAGCACCGCGTCGGGCGGCACGTTCATCGTCACCTCGTACGGCAACAGGCGCTCGCCCGCGTCGACCGGCGCCTCGACCTTCGCCACCGGCACCGACGCGTCCATCACCGCCGGAGCGGGAGGCGCGTCGACCTTCTTCTCGCACCCGGCACACGTACAGCCGCTCCACAGCATCACCAGCAGCGACACCACGACCAAGCGCACGTTCATGTTCAAGCCCTCCCGGGCCGGGGGTTACTGCTGGCGCGCGAGCCGCGCCTTGACCGCGCCGATCAGCATCTCGATGGCGGTCTCGTTGTTGCCGCCGTGCGGAACGATGATGTCGGCGTAGCGCTTCGAGGGCTCCACGAAGGCCATGTGCATCGGGCGCACGTACTGGAAGTACTGGTGGATGACGTGATCGAAGTCGCGGCCGCGCTCTTTGATGTCGCGCGTGAGCCGGCGGATGATGCGCACGTCGTCTTCGGTCTCCACGAAGATGCGCACGTCCATCTGGTCGCGGAGCGCGTCCATGTGCATCACCAGGATGCCCTCGATGAGGATCAGCTCCGCGGGCTTCACGGTGACGGTGCGCTCGGCGCGCGTGGAGGTCACGAAGTCGTAGACCGGCTTCTCCACCGCCTCGCCCGACTTGAGCTTGCGCACGTGCGAGACCAGCAGGTCCTGATCGAAGGCGTCGGGGTGGTCGAAGTTCACCTCGCGCCGCTCCTCGAGCGTCAGGTGATCAAGCCGCTTGTAATACGAGTCTTGATCGATGAACGCGACCCGCGAGCTGAACGCCTCGTGCAGCTTGCGCGCGACCGTGGTCTTGCCCGATGCCGTGCCACCGGCGATTCCTAGAACGAGAGGGGCCGTCACGGGAGAGAGCGACTATCAGACCGCGCGCGACGCGCAGTCAGAAATCGAACTCTTCACCCAGCTCCGCGACGTGTACGGGCAGGTGCTTCACTTCTTTCTTCAGCTGCGAAACGAAGGCGGGCTTGAGGTGGTACAGCACCACCTCGCAGTCGCGGCGGTCGAACTTGTCGAGCTCGCGCTCCAGGGTCTGCGGCGTGAAGTGCCCGGAGATGTCGGCCAGCGACTGCAGCGCGTTGGGGAAGCTGCACTCCACGAGCACCAGCTTGAGGCCCTTCGTCTTGTTGAGCACCTTCCAGAACTGCTCGGTGGGGCCGGTGTCGCCGGAGATGGCCATCGTCGCGTCGCCGTCGGAGATGACGTAGCCGCACGACTCCACGGGGTGTGACACCAGCACCGACTTCACGTCGTACGGGCCGACCTTCACCTTCGCGCCGGCCTTGAAGGAGCGCAGCTTGAAGACCGGGTTCTTCGCGGAGGGGATCTTCGTGAAGTCGGGCCACACCTCGTTGTCGAAGATGTTCTTCTGCAGCGTGGAGATGCAGCCCGCGTTGCTGTGGATCACCACCGGCTTCTCGCGGCGCCCGACCACCACGTCAGACATCATCGGCAGGTCTTTGATGTGATCGAAGTGCGAGTGCGTGAGGAGGATGTCGTCGATCTTCGAGAGCGCCGGCAGCTCCAGCATCGAGGTCAGCGAGCCCGCGTCAATCGCCAGACGGTCGTCGAGCACGAAGCACGTGCTCTTGCAGCCCGGCAGCTCCCCTCCGTGTGGCCCGAGAACCTTGAGTTTCAAGTTTCAGATTTCTCCGAACTTCCACTTCATTTCCAGGAACCGCAGGAAATCGAAGAGTCGCGCGGTGTCGCGCACCAGCACCCGATCGCCCTGCACTTCAATCAGCCCGCCGCGCTCCAACCGGTGGAGGAAGAAGCGGATCGCCGGCTCACCGACCGCCAGCTCTCGCGTCAGCTCGCGCGACGAGAAGTCGATCTCGATGCCGTCTTCACCCTGCCGGCCGCGCGTCTGGCACTGCTGGAGGATGTGGTGCACCACGCGGCTGTGCGGGTCGGCCAGCAGCAGCGTCTCGATCTGCGCGTCGGCGTCGCTGAGGCGATCGGCGAGCTTCTTGATCATGCGCACCGCGATCTCCGCGTTGCCACGAATCATGCTCTCGAAGGTGCGCGGGTCGATGACCAGCAGGCGCGCCTCTTCTTCGATGATCGCCGACGCGTTGCGCGGCTTGTTGGAGATGATGGCCATCTCGCCGAAGAACTCGCCGGGGCCGAGCACCGCCAGCACCTTCTCGACGTCGCGGACCTTCTTGCTGATCGCGACCTTCCCCGACTGGATGACGTACATCTCCTTGCCGGGGTCGCCTTCGCGGAAGAGGACGGTCCCTTTCGGAATGTCCTTACCAAATCGCTGGAACAGGGCCTCTTCCGCGCTCATGAAAGTGCGGCACTCTCACCCGCAAACCACAGGGCGTCAATTTGAAGATCACTTGGTCTTCATGGTGACGACGCCGTCCCAGTCCTCCGGGGGAGGGGTGTCGCGGAAACCATCCAGCTCTGCGAGGTAGTCGCGGGCGGGAGTGTCGTTGGGCCAGAGCTGCAGCACGGTCTCGAACTGCGCGCGCGCGGCGTCGAACTGCCGGCCCACGAGCGCCACGAGGCCCGCCTCGAAGGCCGCGATGGCGCGCGCGTCGGTCTCAGACGGGGCGCCGATGCCGCGCAGCTCGTAGATGCCGACGGGCACCTTCTTGCCCTTCACGCGCACCGCGCCGAGGCGGCGGGCGACGATGCCGGCCTTGGCGGCGGCGTACGTCGACTCGGAGATGATGATGCGGGTGTCGTATTCCTTGTTGGTGCCCTCGAGGCGGCTGCCGAGGTTCACCGAGTCGCCCAGCACCGTGTAGTCGACGCGCACGTCGGAGCCCATGTTGCCCACCACCATCGGCCCGGTGTTGATGCCGATGCCGATCTCCAGCTCCGGGTAGCCGGCCTTGCGCCAGCCGGCCTTCAGCTCCTCGAGGCGCGTCAGCATGGTGACGGCGGCGCGGCAGGCGCGCAGCGCGTGATCGGGCACGTCGAGCGGCGCGTTCCAGAAGGCCATCACCGCGTCGCCGATGTACTTGTCGAGGGTGCCCTTCTCCTCGAACACGATCTGCGTCATCGGCGAGAGGTACTGGTTGATGAAGTTCGCCAGCTTCTCCGGCGACATGTGCTCGGAGAGCGAGGTGAAGCCGCGGATGTCGCTGAAGAGCACCGTCATCTCGCGCTTCTCGCCGCGGTTGAGGCGCTCGGGGTCGGCGAGCGCAGCGTCCATCACGTCTTCGCCGAGGTAGCGCGAGAAGGTGCCGCGCATCTTGAGCTTCTCGCGATCGACCGAGAGGTAGCCGAGGAAGACGCAGCCGAACGCGGTCACCACCAGGTACAGCGTCGGCACCACCACGTTCAGCTTCACCCCGTGGGTGAAGAAGACGTACAGCGCCACGAAGTAGCCGCCCACCAGCGCGCCGAGCACCACCAGCTTCCACGAGAAGGAGCGCAGCTTCGCGGTGACCAGCGCGATGGCGAGCCCGAGGAGCAGCATCAACGCGAGCTCGGTCCACACTCCGCCGCCGGGCCGCGAGAGGAAGTCGCCGGTGAGGATGTTCGAGAGCACCGCGGCGTGCGTGTAGATGCCGGGCGAGAACTCGGAGAACGGCGTCACGCGCTGATCGCCCATGCTGCCGGTGATGGTGACGCCCGCGAGCAGCGCCTTGCCCGCGACCTGCTGCTTGTCGAAGGTGTTGTCGTACGCGTCGACGATGCTCAGGCGTTGAAACGCGCTCGCCGGGCCCGGGTAGTTGATGAGCATGAACGGCGACTCATTCTCGATGGGGATGCTGACGGTCTTCGGCCCGCGCAGCTCGACCGCCAGCAGCTCCTTCTGATCGATGACGGGCACGACGAGCGCATCCAACTGCTGCGCGGCGGTCTGCAGCGCGAGTGACGGGTAGAGGCCCGGCGGCTCCACGAGGCGGATGAGCAGCGGTGACCGGCGGATGGCGCTGTCGAGATCGGTCTCGGTGCCGAAGTGGCCGAACAACGTGCCCGACTCCGCGAAGCGCTTCAGCGGGGTCTGCACGCCGTAATACTGGTCCCACGCGTCGACGTCGGTGAGCGGCATCGACGAGCCCTTCACCTTGCCGGGCGCCGAGGTCAGCACCGTGCCCGCCGCGTCTCTCGCGTACGCCGCGCGCTGCTCGGGAGGGAACGCCGCGAGGTCGGCCTTCCGGTAGGGGATCACGCCCTGCACGATGCGCCGGCCGCCCTTCTTGAACGCGGCCTCCAGCGCGTCGTCGGGGCCGTTCTTGATGCGCGCCTCGAGCTCGTCGCGCAGCGGCTGGAGTGATTCGGGGAGCGTGGCCTCGGCGTTGAGCGCCTGCAGCCACGCGGCGTCGCGCGGGTTCTGCGGCGCGGGGTCGATGAAGTCGATGTCGAGGCCGATCACCTTCGCGTCGGCGTCGAGGAGGTTGTTCAGCGCCCTCGCCAGCACCGTGCGCGGCCACGGCCACAACCCGAAGCGCTGCGCGCCGCGCTCGTCGATCTCCAGCACCACCACGTCGGGGTGCGCCGGCTTCTCGCCGCGCCACGAGAAGAACAGCGTCGAGACGCGGCCCTCGAAGGTCTGCACGAAGCGGTGCAACACGCTGCCCTGCTGGGTGAGGCCCATCACCGGGCGCGTGGTGGCGCCGTGCAGCACCGCGAAGATCACGAAGAGGACCAACGCCAGCGCCTCGTACCGCCTCCGCGAGAGGAGAGTTCTCATGTGGGGACCGCGACCTTACGTCGCGCCACGGCGGATCGTCTCGTAGCGAGTGACGCGCCTGCGGTGCTCGCGGGGATCACGCGCGTCGGCGCGACGAAGTCTTCATCGGCCAGACACCTGCGCCATGTGGGACAGCGCCCCGCCTCGAGGCTCGATTCTTTTGAACCGCCGACGAGCGCTTTGGCTATGAGCCCGCAACGTGGGCACCACGTACAAGCAAGCCGGAGTCGACATCGAAGCAGGCGACGCGCTGGTGGAGCGGATCAAACCGCACGCAGCGAAGACGCGCCGCCCGGAGGTGGTCAGCGGCGTCGGCGGGTTCGGCGGTCTCTTCGCGATCCCTCCCGGCAAGTACCGGGAGCCGATCCTCGTCTCTGGCACCGACGGCGTCGGCACCAAGCTGAAGCTGGCCTTCGCGCTCGACCGCCACGAGACCGTGGGCATCGACCTCGTCGCGATGAGCGTCAACGACGTGCTGACCAGCGGCGCGGAGCCGCTCTTCTTCCTCGACTACTTCGCCACCGCGCGCCTCGACGTGGAGCGCGCCGAGAAGGTGATCGCTGGCGTCGCGAAGGGCTGCGAGCTCGCGGGCTGCACGCTGCTGGGCGGCGAGACGGCGGAGCTCCCCGGCTTCTACAGCGCCGGCGAGTACGAGCTCGCGGGCTTCGCGGTGGGCATCGTCGAGAAGTCGAAGATCATCAGCGGCAAGACCATCGTCCCCGGCGATCGGATCATCGGCATCGGCTCGTCGGGCCTGCACAGCAACGGCTACTCGCTGGCGCGGCGGATCCTCGAAGACCAGCAGCTCAAGCTCACCGACACGTACCAGGGCCTGCACCTCGGCGACGCGCTGCTGCAGCCCACGCGCATCTACGTGAAGGACATCCTCGCCCTCGGCGAGAAGGTCACCATCAAGGGCCTCGCGCACATCACCGGCAGCGGGCTCCCCGGCAACGTGCCGCGTTGTCTGCCCGACGGTACGCGCGC
>CAMLFP010000023.1 GCA_946479335.1 uncultured Archangium sp. | reverse complement strand
TGAGCGCAGAGACATGGACTTCGAGCTCTCCGAGACCCAGAAGCTGATTCGCGACACCGCGCGGAAGTTCGCGCAGGACGTCATCGCCCCGCGCGCGCGGGAGACCGACCGGCACGAGAAGTTCCCCGCCGAGGTCTACAAGCAGATGGCGGAGCTGGGGCTGCTCGGCATCAACGTGCCCGCGGCGTACGGCGGCGCGGAGGCGGGCGTCGTCAGTTACGCGCTGGCGATGTTCGAGATCGCGGCGGCGTGCGCGTCGACCTCGGTGGGCTTCGGCGTCACCAACATGGTCGCGGAGCTGATCTGTCAGTTCGGCACCGAGGCGCAGAAGCAGGCCTTCGTGACGCGCATCACCTCCGGCGAGGCGATCGCCGGCGCGTTCGCGCTCTCGGAGCCGCACGCGGGCTCCGACCCGGGCGCGGGCCGCACCACGGCGGTGCTCAAAGACGGCAAGTGGGTGCTCAACGGCACCAAGCAGTGGATCACCTCCGGCGCGTACTCGGGCGTGATCGTGGTCTGGGCGCGCACGTCGAACGACGGCAACAAGGGCCTCTCGTGCTTCATCGTGGAGGGCGGAGCGCCGGGGCTTCACGTCGGCCGCGCCGAAGACAAGATGGGCCTGCGCGGGTCGAACACCGTGCAGCTGACCTTCGAGAACTGCGAGATCCCCGAAGATCGCCTGCTGGGGAAGCTGGGCGATGGCTTCAAGCTGGCGATGGTGGCGCTCGACGGCGGCCGCATCGGCATCGCGTCGCAGGCGTGTGGCGTCGCCCGCGCCGCGGTCGAGGCGTCGGTGAAGTACGTCAAGGAGCGCAAGGCCTTCGGCAAGCCCATCGCCGAGTTCCAGGCGCTCCAGTTCATGCTGGCCGACATGCACACGCAGCAGCAGACCTCCGAGTTGCTGGCGCTGCGCGCGGCGACGATGAAGGAGAAGAAGGTGCCGTTCTCGCGTGAAGCGTCGATGGCCAAGCTCTTCGCCTCGGAGATGTCGAACCGCGTCTGCGACAAGGCGGTGCAGATCCACGGTGGGTACGGGTACATCGACGAGTTCCCCGTGGAGCGCTACCTCCGCGACGCGCGCGTGCAGACCATCTACGAAGGAACCTCGGAGATTCAGCGGCTGGTCATCGCGCGCGAAGTCTTGAAGGCGTTGGGGTAGTCCCTCCCGACGGTCTTCGGCGTCGCTAACAGTGCCGGAAAAATGTTCTGCCGTTTGTCCGCGACCGGGTCGTATTGGCTTTTGTAGTCCCGGCTGGTCACGCTTTCGCCCGGAGTCAACGTGCTGCACCTTCATTCCGTCGGTCACTTCCATCCCCCCACGGTGATGGACAACGCCTTCCTCGAGTCACTCGACATCGGGACCAACGACGCGTGGATCATGGAGCGCGTGGGCATCCGCGCCCGGCACACGGTGCTGCCGCTCGACTACATCCGCCAGACGCGGAACAAGGACACGCGCGGGGCGATCGAGGCGGCGACCATGACCAACGCCGAGACCGGCGCGGCGGCCGCGAAGCTGGCGCTGGAGCGCGCGGGCCTGAAGGCCTCTGACATCGGCATGGTGCTGTGCGGGAGCTGCTCGCCCGACGAGGTGTTCCCCGCGGAGGCGAACCGCGTCGCCGAGAAGCTGGGCATCGATGGCCCGTGCGTCGATCTCTTCAGCGCGTGCAGCACCTTCGCCAGCCAGCTCTATTTCCTCGAGGGCATGCGCCCCGAGAAGCTGCCCGACTACGTGCTGCTGGTCAGCCCGGAGAACAACACCAAGGTCGTCGACTACAACGATCGCTCGGCGTGCGTGCTGTGGGGCGACGCTTCGACCGCGGCCATCGTGTCGCCGCGCGTGCCCGGCAAGTGGAAGATCACCGAGACCACGCTGCGCGGTGACCCGAGCGGCGCCGACAAGGTGAAGGCCGGCCGCTTCGGCCACTTCATCCAGCAGGGCGCGGAGGTGCAGAAGTTCGCCATCAAGCGCACCATGGAGCTCTACGAGGCGCTGCGCGGCGCGGGCGAGGCGCCGACCTTCGTCGGGCACCAGGCCAACCTGCGCATGCTCGAGGTCGTGGCGCGCCGCTGCGAGATCTCCGAAGGGAAGCACCTCTTCAACGTCGACCGGCGCGGCAACGTGGGCGGCGCGGGCGCGCCCTCGGTGATCAGCGAGAACTGGGATTCGCCGAACCTCGGCGACTCGATCGCGCTGTGCGTGGTCGGCTCGGGCCTCACCTGGGCCGGCGTGCGCATGGAGCGCGCGTAGGCGTCACGGCGGCGCTGACCGCGGCCGACAGCGACGCCAGACGCGCCGCCGTCAGCCGCCTGCCTTCTACTTCTTCTTGCCCTTCGGCTCGGGCTTCGCCGGCGGCGGGGCAGGGAAGTTCGTGTCGAGCACCCGCTGCGCGCTGGCCTTGATGCGCGCGCTCTTCGTGCCGGCGACGATCTCGCTGAGCGCCTGCTTCGCGCCCTCGAACTTGATGTCGTCGAGCAGCTCCACGAACTCCGAGCGGAACTCCTCGCTGAAGCGGGCCTCGTCGAGCACCACGTCACGGGCCAGCGCCGCGAAGTTGGTCGACTCGCGGAGCTCGCGGTTGTTCCAGAAGCCCTTGATCATCGTGCCGCCGAACTCGTCGTTGTTCGGCACGCTGTTGAGCACCTCGTGGAACACGGGGATCACGTCGACCGAGCGCGACTTGCTCAGCGCCGCCGCCGTGCGACGGAAGTACGCGAAGCCGCGGCTCTTCTGCGTCACCAGCGCCGCGCGCAGCGTGCCGAGCGAGTTGTCGGTGCCGATGCGGGCGGCTGCGTCGGCGTAGCCCGCGAGGTAGTTGATCTCGATGTCGCGCTTGCCGAGCTCGCCCAGCAGCCACGCGCGGCCATCAGCGGAGTCGGTGCGCGCCAGCGCCTCCATCGCCGCCAACCGCACGCGGATGTAGCCCGCCGGGTCGTCGTTGAGATCGGTCGGGCGCTTGGCGAGCGCGAGCAGCGGCGCCGAGTACTCGTTGGGCAGCTTCTTGAAGCGGGTGTTCGACAGCTTCATCAGCACCGCCTCGCGCACGTAGGGCGAGGGGTCCTTCGTCAGCACGTCGAGGATCGCGCCGGTCGCGGAGTCGGTCGGCTTGATCTCCTCGGTGATCTCCTGACGGCCGAGGTTGCCAAGCAGTTGCAGCGTGGAGAGCACGCGCCACACCGGGTCGGGGTCGTGGCGGGCGGCGTCGATGAGCCGATCTTCGCTGAGCGCCGTGGGGTTCACCTTCACCAGCGCGCCGAAGTTCTTGTTCCAGTTGATCCACTCCGGCGCGGCCTGCACGTCGAGGTCGACCTTCACCTCCGGCTTGTCGACGGTGATCACCGCCTCCTGGGTGAAGGCGGGCTCGGTGACGCGGTGGATGACGATGGGCAGCTTGAAGACGAACGGGCCCTTCTCGCCGGCGTGGTTGGGGGTCTGCTTGATCACCACGGTCAGCTTCCCGTTGTTGAAGGAGCTCGACGGCTCGATCACCGGGTAGCCGCGCTTGGTGAGCCACGAGTCCTTGAAGGCCTTGAGCTCCTTCTCCTTCTTCGCGGTCTCGAAGACGGCCTTGAAGAAGTCTTCGCTGGTGACGGCCTTGCCGGCGTTCTTCTCGAGGTACAGCTTGATCGCCTTCTTGAACTCCGGGCGGGTGAGCCACAGGTCGAGCATGCGCAGCACCTGCTCGCCCTTGCCGTAGCTGGTGGAGTCGAAGGCCTCTTCAGCGGGCACGCCCTTGACGACGAGCGGGTGGCTGCGCGGGCCGTCTTCTTCGCGGAAGTACGAGTCGGTGAGCCAGGTCGCGAGGTTCACCTCGAACTGCTCGCTGTCTTCGAGATCATCGGCCGCCAGCCCGCCGAGGTACGACGCGAAGCCCTCGTTGAGCCACACGTCGTTCCACCACGCGCAGGTGACGAGATCGCCGAAGTACTGGTGCGCCATCTCGTGCGCCAGCAGCGAGGTGATGCGGGAGCGGATGAGCTGATCGTTGCGGTGGTCGACCAGCAGCGCGGAGGTGCGCTCGAAGATGACCGAGGTGTTCTCCATGCCGCCCCAGCGGAAGTTGGGCACCGCGACGACGTCGAGCTTCGCCCAGGGGAACTTCGTGCCGGTGAAGGCCACCTCGAAGTTGAAGAGCTGCTTCATCACGTCTTGCGCGACGAACGCGTCGGCCTTGCGGTGCGGGGGCACCCAGAGCGTCATCGACGGCTCCTCGCTGACCTGCAGCGGCTCGAGCTGCGCGATGGCCAGCGCGACGAGGTACGGGCTGTGCTCCTGTTCCTGCTTCCAGTGCACGCGGCGGAGGTTCTTGCCGCCCTCGGAGAACTTCTCGTCGAGCACCTTCTTGCCGTTGCTCACCACGGCGTACTTCTCGTCGACGATCGCGAGCACCTCGGTGGTGGCCTTGTCGGCCGGCGTGTCATTGACGGGGAAGAAGCGCTGCGCGAACGCGGGCTCGAACTGCGTGTAGTAGCCGGGGAGGCTGCCGGCCGGCGCGTCGGGCTCGCTGGCGGTGAAGAAGCCGTCGTTCGAGGTGCCGGCGGTGACGGAGTACGAGAGCTCCACGGCGACCTCCTTGCCCGCGGCGACCGCCTTCTTCGGCTTGACGGTGACGGTGCCGAAGCGCGTCTCGGGCGCGTACTTCGGCGTGAAGGTGGCGTCTTCGCCGTCGACCTTCGCGCTGGTGAACTTGAGATCGTACGCATCGAACTCGAGCTCCGGGAGCGCCTTCGCCGGCTTCAGGGTGATGGTGACCACGTTGTTGAAGGTGCCGCCTTCGCCCTGACGAACCTCCAGCTTGTAGTGCTGCGCGTCGTAAGGCCGGTTCTTCGGCTGCAGCCCGGTGGGCGCGGGCGCCGCGGAGAGAAGCGTCATCAGCGTGAGTGCGTTCATCATGGGGCGCGAAACCTACATCACGCGCCCGGTTGTTGCGTGCCCGTCGACAGGTGATCGCCAACGTGGCCTGCGCGGTGACGCGATCGCCCCGCGGCGCCGATTTCCCGAGGGAGCGGTGCGTGTCGTCGCGCGGCGAGTTTTTGCCGCACCTCTGCGGCGAAGTCCGTACACTCTTTGGGTGATGGCGCTCGGTGCGCAGCTACGGGAACTCGTCGACGCCTTCAGCGAGCTGGTCGCCCAACATGTGCGGCTGGCGCGGCTGGAGCTGGCGCAAGACGCGCGCTTCGTCGGCGTGCGCGTCGGCGTCATCGCGCTGCTGGCGCCGCTGTTCCTCGTCGGCTGGGGCTTCCTGTGCGTGGCGCTGGCGCTGGCGATCCACCGCTCGCTGTCGGCAGACCTCGCGTTCTTGATCGTCGGGCTCCTCAACCTGTTGCTGGGCGGCATCGGCATCGGCATCGCGGCGAAGCAGCTCTCGGGCCGCAAGGTGATGGACACCACGCTCGCCGAGCTGGAGTCGTCGACGGCGATCATCCGCAAGGAGAAGGCATGAACTCCGAAGCGCTCGCGCGCCGCGAAGAGACGCCCGCCGAGGTGCGTGACGAATTGGCGGCCGCGCGGTTGCGGGTGTCTCGCAGCCTCGAGGCCGTGGAGTCGACGTTGCAACCCCTGGGTGACTGGCGCGAAGCCGTGCGCCGCCACCCGCTGCTGGCCGCCGGCGCCGCGTTCACCGCGGGCTACGTGCTGGCGCGTCTCTTTTCCCGGAGGTGAACGATGAGTGAGAACCCGACCCCGAATGCGGCAGCTCCCGAACCCGAGGCCGACCCGATGGAGGAGCTGAAGGCCCGCCTCGCGCCGCAGCTCGAGGAGATGCAGGAGCGCCTGGTCTCGGCCAACGAGCAGGTGAAGACCTTCATCCGCAAGAACCCGGGCACCACGCTGCTCGGCGCCGCGGCGCTGGGCTTCTTGATCGGAAAGTGGGCGTCACGCCGATGAGCGACCACGAACTGCCGCACAGCCCGATGGACCCGGTGCTCGAGAAGGCAGCAGAGCTCGCGAAGGACGCGAACTCCGCGCTCAACGGCGTCGCCGACGCGGTCGGCCTCACCGAGAAGGTCGAGAAGAACCCGTACGCGATGGTCGGCGCGGCGCTGGGCGTCGGCTACGTCGTCGGCGGCGGGCTGATGACGCCCACCACCATGCGGTTGCTCAAGCTGGGCTTCAAACTCGCGAGCATCACCCCGCTGCGGAACACGCTGTTGGACGCCGCGGAGGAGCTGGTCGACGGGCTGGTGTCGCAGCACAACAAGAAGTCAGACCCGAAGGAGTGAGGGACACACCATGAGCATGTTGAAGGAACTTCGGAAGCGCATCCCCGATGTCGACAAGGACGATCTCCTTGATCTCGTGGGGCTCGAGTCGCGCCGCACCACGGGCGACAAGCTGGTGCCCGCGTTGGCCATCTTCGGCGCCGGCATCCTCGTCGGCGCGGGCCTCGGGCTGCTGCTGGCCCAGAAGCCGGGCAAGGAGCTCCGCAGCCAGCTGCGCGAGAAGCTGCCGGGCGCGAAGCACGAAGGCGCTCCGGCGCGCACGAGCTGAGCCCCATGTCGTTGATCGAAGCGCCCGCCATCGACCCGGCGCTGCTGGCCACCGGTGAGTCGGCGCTGGCGCGCGCGCGCAGCGTGGAGACCATCGAGGCCGCCTACGCCGCGTGGGACGAGCTGCGCCTCGCCGCGCGCGCGGTGGAGAAGCAGTGGGCCGAGGAGCGTCAGCGTCTCGACGAGCAGGGGCGGCTGCTGTTGGGCGCGGCGAAGGTCGCGCTGGGCGCACCGGCGGCCGAGGGGCTCGCGCCCAGCAACGCCTTCGTCACCGAAGCGCAGGCGAAGCTCGACGCGGCGAGCCGGTCGATCGAGCTGGGCCAGAAGAGCTCCGCGGAGTTCTTCGCGACGAAGTTGAAGGAGCTGCGCGCCATCACGCTGGAGCGCGTCGCGCGCTTCTCTGCGTCGCAGCCGCCGGTGGTGAACCTCGCCGTGCGCGCGTTGGCGGGCGGCAGGAAGATCCTCCACCTGCGCCGCCTCACCGAAGACGAGAGCGTGAAGCTGCAGTTCGTGCTGACCGGGCGCATCCCCAGCCGGTACGGCTTTCTGCTCGATGACTCGGCCGACGATCTCTCCGCGGCGCCTCCGACGCTGTACGCCGACGAGGGGGTCACCGACGTGCGCGCGCCGATCGAGCTCCTCACCTTCGCCGAGGTGTGGCCGGTGAAGGGCGCGCTGCGCTTCCAACTGCACGACGGGCGCTGGGTGCGGTGGGTCGCGCGCGGGGCGGTGCTGGAGGCGGAGGTGTTGGAAGGGGAGGGCTCCCGCAACGTGCTGGCCGCGGAAGAAGCAGAGACGATCACCGGCGCGCTCCTCGCGGCGCAGCTGGCGGGCAAGCTGGTGTTGCAGCTGGTGCGCGACTGATGAACTCGCCGATCCAGAGCGCGGGGCGGCGCTTCCTCCAGAAGTTCGGGGTGGCGTTCCTCTGGGCGACGGTGATCAGCCTGGTGCTGGGCTCGATGGCGTACTTCCGCGTCGGCCGGCGCGAGCTGAATGAAGACCCGCGGTGGCACGCGCTGCCGCGGTTCTGGCTCGAGTCGCTCGAGGTGCGCACCGCCGACTGGCGCGCGCGCGCGCTGGGTGGCCAGAGCGAGCGCCCCGACGACGTGGTGCTGGTGAACATCGACGACGAGACCATCAACAACGCGCGCGAGTCGGAGCACCCGGAGTGGGCGATGCGCCCGTGGCCGCGCGAGCTGCTCGGCGGGGTGATCGAGCAGCTGGTGCGCGAGGGCGCGACGCGGGTGTTCGTCGACGGCTCCTTCGTCGACGTCTCGCCGCGCTCGATGGACGACGACGCTCGCTTCGGCGAGCAGCTGGCGAAGCTCGGCAACAAGGTGGTGTTGCCCTACGAGTGGCACCGCGACGCGCGGCGGCCACCCGATCGCGCGATGACGCCGTTCCTCTTCAAGGTGGCGGAGGTCGGCAGCCGCGAGGAGAGCTGGCCGGTGCTGCGCCGGGTGCTCAGCGCGCGCACCACCGCCTACCGCACCGAGAAGGACGGGCGCTTCACGATCTGGGCGGGCGCCACCAGCGAGCCCCGGCGCAAGGAGCTCGCCCAGCAGCTCGAGGTGAAGGGCGCGCTGGTGACGCGCTCGCTGGCCATCGACGACGACGCCTCGGAGGTGACTCCCGACGTGCTGCTGCTGGAGCTCGCGGCGGTGAACGCGCACGGCTTCACCCACGCCAACCTGATCAACGCCGGCGCCATCGACGCGCCGGTCGCGCCGCTGCTCTCGCCCAACGTCACCTTCGCCAACGCGCGCATGCTGTCAGACGCCGATGGCACGGTGCGCTCGGTGGCGCTGTTGATCGCCACGCGCACTGTGTTGCTGCCGACGTTCGCGCTCGCCGCGCGCCAGCTCCCCGTCAGCTGGAGTGACGGCGTGCTGACGTCCGACGGCGCGCCCCCGTTGCCGGTCGACGAGGAGGGCTTCCTCGCGCTGCGCTGGAGCGCCGACGAGACCGGCCGCAGCGGCCGCGGCACCATGAAGCGCGCCATCCCCGCGTGGCGGTTGCTGCTGAACAAGGAAGACGACGACGCCGGCCACGGCATCCGCCGCTACGACAACGATCTCACCGGGCGCACCGTGGTGCTGGTCGACGAGCGCACCACCCAGCGGGTGCAGACCGCGCTGGGCACGATGACGCGCGGCGCGGTGTGGGCGCAGGCGATCTCCAACGCGATGAAGGGCGAGGGCATCACCCGCGTGGAGCCGCGCGACGACTTCTGGTTCACCGTCGCGTTGGCCTTCACCGGCGCGCTGTTGGCGGTGGCCTGGTCGAGCCTCACGCGGCGGCCGGGGTGGTTGGCGTGGTTCGCCACCATCGCGGTGGTCGCCGCGGTGCACGCGCTCCTCGCGCGCCAGATGTACGTCACGCAGGGCCGGCAGGTGGCGATGGTGGCCCCGGTGCTGGCCTGCGCGCTCACCTTCCTCGCGTCGCTGGGCTACGCGCGCACGCTGGAGCGCAGCCTCCGCGACTTCACGCTGCGGGCGCTGGGGAGCGCCGTGCGGGCCGACGTGATGACGCGCGTCGAGCGCGATCTCGCGCTGATGCAGCCCGAGCGCCGCGAGCTGACGGTGTTCTTCTCTGACATCGAGGGCTTCACGGCCGTCGCGAACCAGCAGGAGCCCCGCGTCGTCGCCGAGCTGCTGCGCGCGTACCTCTCGGAGATGACCGACGTGGTGTTGGACCAGGGCGGTCACGTCGACAAGTACCTCGGCGATGGCCTGATGGCGTTCTGGGGCGCGCCGGTGTCGAACCCCGATGACGCCGAGGCGGCGTGCGAGGCGGCGCTGCGCATGCACGCGCACTTCGAGAAGCGCGCGGCGGTGTGGGAGAAGCGGGCGGGGCGGAAATTGATCCTCCGCGCGGGCATGGAGACGGGCGACGCGGTGGTCGGCGAGATGGGGACCACCCACCGCGTGAACTACACGGTGATGGGCGAGCCCGTCGCGACCGCCTTCCGCCTCGAGGCGCTGGCCAAGCGCTACGGCGTGCGGACGCTGTGCGGCGAGACGCTCTTCGAGGAGGCGAAAGACACCTACCTCTTCCGCTCCGTCGACGTGGCGCACCTCGGGCGGAGCGGGGAGGTCATCAAGCTGTACGAGCTGCTGGCCCCGCTGGAGCGCGCCGATGACTTCGCCTGGGCGCTGCCGCACGAGCTGGCGTGGAGCGCGTGGCGTGAGCGCCGGTTTCAGGAGGCCCTCAGCGGCTTCCAGGAGCTCCAGAAGCGTCGCGCCGACGACGCGGTGGTCGCCCTCTACGTCAAGCGCTGCGAGCGCGCGCTGCAGCAGCCGCCGCCTGACGATTGGGAGGGCGTCTTCAACGATTTGGAGTAGGTGATCGCCACCATGCAACTCAAAGACCTGAAGATCATCGTCACCGGTGGCGCCGCGGGCATGGGCGCTCATTTCGCCAAACGCCTCGCCGAAGCCGGCGCGAAGGTCGCCGTGGGCGACGTCAACGAGAAGCTGCTCGCGGAGCTGCCGCCGGCCATCAAGACGCGCAAGCTCGACGTCAGCAACGAGGCCGACATCGCGGCCTTCGTCGAGTGGGCGAACACCGAGCTCGGCGGCCTCAACGGCCTCATCAACAACGCGGGCATCTTGCGCGACGGCCTGCTGGTGAAGAAAGACCGCGAGACCGGCAAGGTCAGCAAGCTGTCGACCGAGCAGTTCAACGCGGTGATCAACGTGAACCTCACCGGCGCCACGCTGATGGTGCGCGAGGTGGTGGCGAAGATGGTCGAGACCGATCAGAAGCCCGGCGTGATCGTCAACATGTCGTCGATCGCCCGCCACGGGAACCGCGGCCAGTCGAACTACGTGTCGGCCAAGGCGGCGCTGGCGGCGAACACCGTCACCTGGTCGCGCGAGTTCGCGCCGTTCGGTATCCGCGTGGGTGCGGTGGCGCCGGGCATGGTGGAGACGCCGATGACCTCGGGCATGAACCAGAAGGCGCTCTCGGCGTTCGTCGAGAAGATCCCCGTGGGGCGCATCGGCCAGCCCGAAGATCTCTGGCTCGCGGTGAAGTTCATCCTCGAGTGTGACTACTTCAACGGCCGCACCATCGACGTCGATGGCGGCCTCGGGATGTAATTCAAGCGAGTGGAGCCGTTCTTCAAATACCAGGGGCTCGGCAACGACTTCGTGGTGATTGATCGCCGCGGAGTCGCGGGCGACATCGACGCCGACACCTCGCGGCGCCTGTGCGATCGCCACTTCGGCATCGGCGCCGACGGGGTGTTGTCGATTCTCCATGAAGACGGCACCGCGGGGCGCATGGTGGTGCACAACGCCGATGGCTCGATCGCGGAGATGTGCGGCAACGGCCTGCGCTGCGTGGTGAAGCACCTCGCCGAGAAAGACGGCGGCCAGCCCACGAAGCTGCGCGTGGCCACCGGCGCCGGCGTGCTGGAGAGCGAGATCGAGTGGCGAGACGGGGTGGTCGACCGCGTCACCGTGGCGATGGGCCCGGCGATGCTCAAGAACGCCAGCCTCCCGCTCGGTGGCCCGTACATCCGCCAGATCATCGAGAACGTCGAAGGCACCGCGGTGAGCATGGGCAACCCGCACCTGGTGCTGCTCGACACCCCGCACGCCGAGGCCGAGCGGCTCGGGCCGGTGCTGGAGCACCACCACCTCTTCCCGCACCGCACCAACGTGGAGTTCGTCGAGCCGCGCAAAGAGGGCGGCCTGCGCGTGAAGGTGTGGGAGCGCGGCGTCGGCCTCACCCTGGCCTGTGGCACCGGCGCGTGCGCGACCGTCGCGGCGAGCGCGTTGGCGGGCCGGAGCCCGTTCGACGCGTGGGTGCCGGTGGAGCTCCCCGGCGGGCTGTTGGACATCAAGGTCGCGCGTGATCTGTCGCAGGTCTGGCTGCGCGGGCCGGTGCGCTTCGTGTTCGAGGGGCGCCTTCCGTGACGCTCGTCGAGCGCTGCCTCGCCATCGCCGGCGTCACCGAGATCGAGACGCTCCAGGAGCGCGTGCTCTCGGAGCTGGCCGCGCTGTGCGCCGCGCAGTCGGGCGCGCTGTGGGTGACCACGGAGCGCGTCGGGCTGCGGCTGCGCGCGTGGCGCGGGCTGATGGATCGCGCGGCGCTCCCGGAGCTGGTCGACCCGGCGCTGGTGCAACCGCGCGCGTGGACCGCGGGGGGCTCGTTGCTGGTGCCGCTCGCGGTGCCTGACGGCGAGCTCGTTGGCCTCGTGCAGCTCGCGCACCCGCTGGCGGGCACCTTCCCGGAGGAGCTGCTGGAGGCGTGCGACACCTTCTCGCACTTCGCGGCCACGGCGCTGCGCACCGCGCTCCGGTTCGCGCAGTTGCAACGCCAGGGCCTGCGCGATCGCGAGACGGGCGCGTACACGCTGTCGTACTTCTCCGACTACGCGACCAAGGAGATCTACAAGGCGCGCCGCTACGGCCGCGCGTTCTCGCTGCTGACCTTCTCGCTCGACAACCTCAACACCATCCGCACGCGGCTCGGGCACAACGCCGTCCGCCAGGCGCAGCAGATCATCTTGCGGGTGTTGGGCCACGTGATCCGCGACTCCGACGTGGTGGCGCGCGCGACGGAGCAGGAGTTCCACGTGCTGCTGCCGGAGACCGACTACTTCGGTGGCCTGATGTTCCTGCGGCGCGCGCTGACCGCGGTCGCTGAGGAGCCCGACGCGAAGCAACTCGAGGCGAAGCTGTCGCTGGGTCTCACCGGTGGCGTGGCGACGTTCCCGCGTGACGGTGACGACTTCGACGAGCTGCTGATCTGCTGCCGGAGGCGGATGGACGAGCGCCGCGGCTCGCTGCATCACCACCTGCGCCTGGAGCCGCTCCCGTTCTGGGACGAGGTGGAGCTGCTGCTGGGGAACTCCAAGAGCCCGAAGCTCCCCGAGGCGTCGGGCGAGCCGGCGCGCCGCGGGAAGGTGGCCGACGTGCTCTTCGAGGAGCTGCAGGCGGAGATCGGCCGCGAGTTCCTGCGAGACCCGATGGCGCGCGGGCTGCTGTACGTCGGGGGCCCCAGCGTGAAGGCCGACCTGCCGATCATCCGCGCGCTCGACAACGCGCCCGGTGACTTCGCGCCGCGCGTCTACGTGCTGGGCCGCCACGCCGACCTGCAGGAGCACCCGGCGATGACGCCGGTGTTCCTCGAGGGCGATGATCGCCTCACGCGGCACGAGTTCCTGCTGTGGATGGGTGACGGCAGCGCCTACGCGTTGTTGCAGCGGCGGGGCCGCGGCGCGACGTGGGGCTTTCACACCTCTGACCCCACGCTGGTCGAGGGGTTGGTCTCCAAACTCCAGACTGCGTACGACCTGCAGCCGTACTGACCCATGGCCACCTCGCGCAAAGTCCTCCTGGCAGACCCCGATGTCGGTGCGGTGCGCGCGCTGACCAAGGCGCTGCGCGCGCGCGGGTACCAGGTGCAGTACGCGCCCGACGGCTCGAAGGCGCTGGAGGTCTCGGTGCTGCGGCACCCCGACGTCATCCTCTTCGACGAGAACTGCACGCTGATCGAGGCGCGGAGCTTCATCCAGATCCTCGGGTCCAACCCGCGCACCGAAGACATCCCCGTGGTGGTGACGACGTCGGCGCGAGACTCCGATCGCTTCCGGCAGCTGCGCGAGGGCGTGCTGACCAAGCCCTTCAACATCGACGAGGTGATCGCGCGCATCGATCACCTGTGCCGACGCGGCGAGGCGGCGCAGCAGCTCCGCGGTGACTCACAGGAGATCGAAGGCGGCTTGAGCCAGCTGCCGCTGCCCGACCTGATGCAGATCATGGCGATGAACCGGCGCACCGGCCGGCTCTCGCTGCACCACGGGCAGGAGCGCGGCGAGATCCAGATCGCGGATGGCCGCCCGGTGAACGCGCGGGTGCGCGACATCGAGGGTGAGAAGGCGCTGTTCCGGCTCGTCGGGTGGCGCGACGGCACGTTCTCGTTCAAGCCCGGCCCGGCGCCAGCGCGCTCGAAGATCGAGCGCTCGATGGAAGACGCGTTGATGGAGGGCATGCGGCAGACCGACGAGCGCGAGCGGCTGCTGGGGCAGCTCCCGGGGCTGCAGCAGTCGCTGACGTTGGTGCCCGGCGCGAGCGACGTGATCGAGCCGCACCCGGTGACGAAGGAGATCCTGCGGGTCCTCAACCAGCCGCGGAAGTTGAGCGAGGTGCTCGATCTCGCCGACGCGCCTGATCTCGATCTGCTCGGCGCGCTCATCCCGCTGCTCGAGAAGGGCGTGATCCAGAAGTTCGATGGGGCCGAGAGCGACGAGCCGCCGCTGCTGGGCGCGGCCGAGGTGCACGCGCTGCGCGGCCGCCTCCTGCGGGGGAGGGCGCACCGCAACACATTGGTCGCGAAGATCGTGCTCGCGGGCACGGGCCCCAAGGCCGGGCGCTGGTTCATGCGATCGCTCAAGGGGCTCAAGAGCTTCACCGCCGACCCCGCGAGTCTGCGTTCGAGCTTCGGCACCCTGGGCACACTCGAGGTGAGCGACGTGCTGAAGATCGACTTCGTCTTCGCGCCGGTGGCGGAGGCCGCGCGGCCGCTGTGGCGACCGTTCCTCTCCGCGGCGCTGGGCGTGCTGGTGCTCGAAGACTCGGAGCCGGTGATCCGCCTCGCGCACTACTGCGCGTTCGATCTGCGCATGCCCGTGGTGGTGGCGCTCGGAGCGGCGGCGGGCGGGCTCAACGCGCTCAACGCGCTCCCTGATGCGCTGCGCGCGGCGCCCGCTGGCGCGGTGACCATCGACTCAGACATCGCGACCGCGGTGCGCACGCTGCTGCTGGCCGGCATGCACCCGCCGCTGGAGACCACCGACCTGAGCTTCGACGCGTAGGTCGCGACGCGGAGATCATGGCGCGGTCGATGGCGCGCGGCTTGCTCAACTCACGCGCATGAACACGCTCCCTCTCAGAAAACTACCGTGGCTCCTCGCGCTCGGGCTGAGCGCCTGCTCGGCGGAGTCGGTGAAGCGCGACTTCGATGCCTTCGCCGCCGACGCCAACTCGTGTCAGGCCGCGGACGAATGCACGGTGGTGTTCACCGACTGCCCGCTCGGGTGCTTCGTCGCGGTGCGCGCCGATCGAAAGAGCGACGTCGAGGCCGAGGCCTCGCGGTTGACGAAGCTCTACCGCGCCAGTGGCCAGAGCTGTGCCTACGACTGTGTCATGCCCGGCGAGGTGACGTGCACCGCGCAGCGCTGCGCCGTCGCTCCCGCGCCGTAGCGTCACGCCGGGTCGAGCGTGATGTCACCGTAGAGTTCGTCGACGGTGAACTGCACGCGCGGGTCGTCGATCGCCACCGTGTCGCCACTCCGGAACTCCGACGTCGTCCACGTCTCGCCGCTCCGGAGAACGAGCGTTACCCGCGGCTCACGATGTGACACGAGGAGCACCGCGCGCACCGACGGAAGCGACTGGTAGAGCGCAAGCTTGCTGCCCCGGTCGTATTCCTCCGTCGATTTGCTCGTGACCTCGACGACGAGCTTCGGGTTCGTCACGGCTTGCGCGTCACTCGGGGATCTCTGGAACGAGCCGCAGACGACGGAGCCATCAGGGAAGACCGAGCGGTTCTGTGCGTCACTCCGGATCTTCACGTCTGACGAGAACACCGTGCAGCGACCAAGCAACGCCTGCCCGAGAATGCGCACCGCCGCCGCCCCCAAAGCACCGTGCGCAGGCGTGCCTCCCGCCATCGCGTAGATCACGCCGTCGGCGTACTCGAGCTTGACCTCGCTACCTTCGAGCGCGCTGAGGTACTCGCTGTAGCTGTAGTGGTACTTGTGCGCGGCGTTCATGTTTCCGACCGTAGCAAGGCGGTCCCTGGTTCGCCCATGCCGGTGGCCCAGCCCATCGAGAAGCGCGCGTTGATTTCACTGCGCGGTTGGAAGTGTGTGCCGTGCGCGTCGCGCCAGCGGAACGCGTCGAGGTTGAAGGGCCCGAAGTAGCCCGCCGCGTGGAGCGCGCGCGCACTCCGGTTGGCCTCCGCGGTGAGCGCCGCGAGCTCCGTCGGGCTGAGTGCGCTCGTGACGCGCGTCGACTGCCACGCGCCGGTGTCATCGACGAGCTGCTCGGTCGGCGCGCCGAGTTCGAAGGCGCCGTCTTCATGCACCCAGCCGTGCAGCGCGAAGTCGCCGAGGCGATCCACGAGCGGTTCGATCTGCAACTCGGTCGAGGCCGCGATGAACGCGCGGTCGGCGTCGGAGAGCTTCGCCGCGTTGATCCTCCGCCGGCCTTTGCCCGCGTAGCCGAACGGGCGCTTGAGGAGCCATTCGCCCGAAGTCGGCAGCTCCAGCCCGTAGCGCGCGCCCGGCAACGTCTGGCCCAGCTCCGCGCTGAAGCGACGCGAGTTCACGCGCATCAGCGTCTCCATCGACGGCGCACGGGGCAGGGCGAGGCCTGCGTCAGCCACCGTCTTGAGCGCGAAGCGGGTCGGGCTCCAGCAATGCACGCGGCCCTCACCCCGACCCTCTCCCGCGCGCGGGAGAGGGGGCCAGTGGATTTTCGAGTCGCCAACCAGCGGCGCCAGCGCCGGCAGCAGCCCTCGAATCCGCTGCATCATCGCCTGCGACGGCGTGTGCGCGCGCCCGCCCAACGCGAGCTCATCTTCCGCGTCGAGGTTGAGCACCCAGACGTTCACCACTTCTCCAACGCGGTGAGGAACTCTGGCGGGAACCCGGCGCGGCGGCGCGCGTCGAGGTTGAGCACCGCGCCCTTCGTCATCGCGGGTGTCACCGGCCCCGGCAGCAGCGCGCGCCACGCCTCGAAGTCGACGCCGCCGGTGAACTCGCGAAACCAGTGCAACCCGAAGGCCGCGTGGGAGATCTCCTCGTCGGTGATCTGCGCCTGAATCTCGGCCGCGCGCGCGTCGCCTGCGTCGGCGAACGCCTGCGTGAAGCGCGCGCCGTGATCGAGGTTGCCGCCCTCGAAGCCGATCGCCATCCGCGCCACGAACTCCGTCGGTGTCGCGCACGGCACGCGCGCCCAGAACCAGTCCTTCACCTCGAACGCGCCGTACGGGTACCCCAGCGTCTCGAGGTGTGCAGCGTAGAGGTTCAGGTGCCGCAGCTCGTCTTGCGCGATGCCCAGCAGGCCCCGGCGGAACGCCAACGGCGTGGTGGGGAACTTGAGGATCGCCCAGGCCATCAGCTCCGCGGCCTGCAGCTCGTGGTGGAGGAACGTGTGCAGCACGTCGGCGCGCTTCGCGACGTCGCGCAGGTCCCTCGGGGTCTTCTTCCGCGAGGTGCGCTGCACCAGCTCGGGCGGGCGGCCGGGCGCGCGCACGTCGGCGCCTTCACCGCTCCATTCAGCGGGTGGAGGCGGCGGGTGCAGCTTGCCGCGCAGCGTTGTCGCGCCGATGAACTCCAGCGCCCATTTCTCAACCGTCATCACCACGAGAGCACTATAGGGAGCGCCATGGATTTCGAACTCCCCGAAGACATCGCTCTGTTGAAGAAGACGGTCCGCGACTTCTGCGAGAAGCACGTGAAGGACCAGGCGCGCGAGTGGGACCGCACCGAGACCTTCCCCATGGAGACGGTGCGCGAGCTGGGCAAGCTGGGGTTGATGGGCATCCGCATCTCCGAGGAGTACGGCGGCGCAGGCATGGGCTCGCTGGCGGTGGCGGTCGTGGTCGAGGAGATCGCGCGCTACGACGGCTCGCTGGCGCTGACGGTGGCCTCGCACAACGGCCTGGGCACCTCGCACATCCGCATGTTCGCGAACGCGGAGCAGAAGGCGAAGTACCTCCCGAAGCTGGCCAGCGGCGAGTGGCTGGGCGCGTGGGGTCTCACCGAGCCGGGGAGCGGCTCCGACTCGGCCGGCATGAAGACCACCGCCGTGAAGCGCGGCGACACGTGGGTCATCAACGGCGCGAAGATGTTCATCACCCAGGGCACCGTGGGCGACTCGTTCGTGGTGCTGTGCGTGACCGACGCCGCGAAGAAGCAGAAGGGCATCACCGCCTTCATCCTCGAGAAGGGCATGAAGGGGTTCACCCAGCGCTCCATTCACGGGAAGCTGGGCATGCGCAGCTCCGACACCGCCGAGCTGCACTTCGACAACGTCGAGGTGCCCGACAGCCAGCGCCTCGGTGAGATCGGCAGCGGCTTCATCGACACCATGAAGATCCTCGACGGCGGGCGCATCACCATCGGCGCGCTGTCGGTGGGCCTCGGCCGCGGCGCCATCGAGGAGTCGGTGAAGTACGCGAAAGATCGCCAGGCCTTCGGGCACCCCATCGCCGACTTCCAGGCGATCCAGTGGATGCTGGCCGACATGAAGACCGAGAACGACGCCGCGCGCCTGCTGGTGTACCGCAGCGCCGCGCTGGCCGACGCGGGCCAGCCGTATTCGCGTGAGGCGTCGATCGGCAAGCTGTTCGCCTCGGAGACCGCGACGCGCGCCTGCAACAAGGCGGTGCAGATCCACGGCGGCTACGGCTACACCCGGGAGTTCCCGGTGGAGCGTTACCTCCGGGACGCGAAGCTGTGTGAGATCGGCGAGGGCACCAGCGAGATTCAGCGCTCGATCATTGCGAAACACATCCTGAAGGGCTGAACTTCCCTCCCACCAAATGGACCGGGCGTTTCTGGAACAGCTCGGGCTCGAGGTCTCGGGGTCCGACGGCATCGTGGAAGCAGAGCTGGCGTTGACCAGCGGTCAGACGTTCAACCCGCTCACGCGCAAGGAGATCGACAAGGTCTTCTTCACGGTGATGGGAGATCGCCTGCTGTACGTCGGCCCGTCGGAGTTCGTCGGCGCGCAGCCGATCAACCTCGCGTTCCTCACCAGCGGCACGCGGCTCGAAGATCTGGTGGTGCAGACGCTCAACGAGCACCTCTTCCAACTCGAGCGGCGCAGCAAGGAGCTCACCGCGCTGGGCATCTCGCCGAAGGTCGACGCGCAGACGCTGCAGCTGACCGCGGAGCTGGAGAAGGAGCCGCTCAAGTTCGTGATCGGCGCCAACCGCGCGGGGCAGTTCCGCGTGACGCGCACCACGTACAAGGGCGCGGAGCTGACCAACTCCACCAGCAACATCTTCGAGCTCTCGGAGTTCTTCAACCGCTCGGCGCTCGAGTCGTACCTCTACGCGCTGTTCTCAGACGTGGTCGGCCCGGAGCTGGGGCCGGCGACGATCACCAAGACGCCCTCGGGCATCGTGGACACGCCCGACGACGGCTCGCTGAGCTTCCGCGAGGTGTTCGACGCCTTCGGCGACGCGTTCTTGCCGCCGCGCAGCCCGCTGGAGGTGGTGGCGGACGTGCGCGTCGGGGAGCGCGCGATGCGCTTCGCCGCGGCGCGCGTGCAGGGGCGCACCTTCCGCGGGTTGCTGGCCGACGCGTCGGGCAAGGTGTGGGCCGACCGCTTCGAGATCGACGAGTTCCCCGGCATCCGCGCGTTCGTCTCCGAGCTGCTCGGCGTGCCGTTCGACGAGGTCGAGGTGGGGCCGTGAAGCTGACGCCTGCGGAGCGCCTCGAGAAGCTCGAGCTCTGCCTGCGGCGGAAGTTCAGCGACAACCGGCACGCGCTCGCGGCGCTGACGCACAAGAGCTGGTGCAACGAACACCGCGACGAGGGCGCCACCGACAACGAGCGCCTCGAGTTCCTCGGCGACGCGGTGGTCGACCTCGCCATCGGCCAGCGGTTGATGGAGCGCTTCCCCCAGGCCGACGAGGGCGAGCTTTCGAAGCTGCGCGCGTTGATCGTCAATGAAGAGGGCCTGGCGCGCGTGGCGCGGAGCATCGGGTTGGGTGAATTGCTGCAGCTGGGCCGCGGCGAGGAGCTGACCGGCGGGCGCGACAAGAGCTCGCTGCTGGCCGACGCGCTGGAGGCGGTGATCGGTGCGCTCTACCTGGGCGACGGCATGGTGGCGGTGCTGGAGCTCATCGACGCGCTCTTCGGAGACGCGCTCGACGGCGTGGCGGATGGGCGGCAGGGGAGGGACAATAAGTCGCTCCTGCAGGAGGCCGCGCAGAGCCGATTGAAGGCCAGCCCCCGCTACAAGGTGGTGAGTGAGTCGGGCCCCGAGCACGAGAAGGTGTTCGAGGTGGAGGTGAGCATCTCCGGCGAGATCTTCGGCCGCAGCTCCGGGCGCTCGAAGAAAGAGGCCGAACAGTCGGCCGCGCGCGCCACGCTGGAGATGCTGGAGCAACGCGCGCCGAGTGCGTAGGGTCCGCCGCCCATGAGACGGCAATTCCTCCTCCTCGCGCTGGCGCTGGTCGCCGGTTGCTCCAAGAACTCCGACGCCAGCGGCGGCGGCCAGTGGACCTCGAAGGTCGACTCCGGCAAGGACCTCTACGCGACCATCCACACCAGCATGGGCGACGTGGAGCTCAAGCTCTTCTCGAAGGACGCGCCCAAGACGGTGAAGAACTTCGTGGGGCTGGCGACCGGCGAGCGCGAATGGAAGAACCCCGCGACCGGCGAACTGAAGAAGGGCGTGCCGTTCTACAACGGCGTCATCTTCCACCGCGTGATCCCCGGGTTCATGATCCAGGGCGGTGACCCGCTCGGCGTGGGCCGCGGCGGCCCCGGCTACACCTTCGAAGACGAGTTCCAGAGCGGCCGCACCTTCGACAAGGTGGGCATCCTCGCGATGGCGAACTCCGGGCCGGCGACCAACGGCTCGCAGTTCTTCATCACCACCTCGATGCCGCAGCACCTCAACGGCCGGCACACCATCTTCGGTGAGGTGGTGAAGGGCTACGAGATCGTCGAGGCCATCTCCAAGGTGCAGACCGGGCCGGGCAACAAGCCGCTGCAGCCGATCACCATCAACTCCATCACCCTCTCCGACAACCCGTAAAAGGAACCACCATGGGACTCATTGACGACGTGCGCGCTGGCAAGGATCTGTTCGCGAAGTTCGACACCACCGAAGGCCTCATCGTGGTGAAGCTCTTCCCGAAGGACGCTCCCAAGACCGTGGAGAACTTCGTGGGCCTGGCGACGGGCGAGAAGGAGTGGACCGACCCCGCGAGCGGCGACAAGAAGAAGAACACGCCGCTCTACGACGGCACCATCTTCCACCGCTGCATCAAGGAGTTCATGGTGCAGGGCGGTGACCCGCTCGGCCGCGGCACCGGCGGCCCGGGCTACAAGTTCGAAGACGAGTTCCAGAGCGGCCGCCGCTTCGACAAGCCGGGCCTGCTGGCGATGGCGAACTCCGGGCCCAACAGCAACGGCTCGCAGTTCTTCATCACCGTGATCCCCACCACGTGGCTGAACAACAAGCACACCATCTTCGGGGAGGTGGTCTCCGGGCAGGACGTGGTCGATCGCGTGGCCAACGTGATCCCCAAGGGGCCGGGCGACCGGCCGGTCACGCCGGTGAAGATCAAGAAGCTGACGATCTCCCCCACGCCGTGAACGTGGCGGGGAGGCGCTTTTTGTGTAAGGGGCCTCCCCATCATGCGCAGTGGATATGCGGCGCTCGTCGGCCGGCCGAACGTCGGGAAGAGCACGCTCCTCAACAGACTCGTGGGCGAGAAGATCGCCATCGTCTCGCCCAAGCCGCAGACGACGCGCACCCGCATCCTCGGGGTGGTGACGAAGGAGGCCGGGCAGATCGCCTTCTTCGACACGCCCGGCATCCATGCGGCCAAAGGCGCCCTCAACAAGTTCATGGTCGACTCGGCCGCCGCGGCGACCGACGACTGTGACGTGGTGCTCTTCCTGGTCGACGTCTCCGGCCAGAAAGAAGACATGGAGCCGCAGGTCTCGCCCGGCAACCGTGCGGTGCTCGAGCGCCTCAAGGGCTCCAACAAGCCGATCATCCTGGTGCTGACCAAGATCGACACCATCAAGAAGCACCTGCTGCTGCCGCTCATCGATCTGTACCGCAAGGAGTTCCCCTTCCTCGAGGTGCTGCCGGTCAGCGCGCGGCGCGAAGAGGGCCTGCAGGAGCTCTTCGACAACGTGGTGAAGCACCTCCCCGAGGGCGAGGCCATCTTCCCGCCCGACACGCTGACCGACCAGGCCGAGCGCACGCTGGTGGAGGAGCTGGTGCGCGAGCAGATCTTGCGGCACTGCCAGCAGGAGGTGCCGTACTCGGTGGGCGTGGTGGTCGAGGTGTTCGACGAAGAAGAGCGCTACGCACCGCCGCCGCCGCGCGCGAAGAAGTCGGCGAAGAAGAACCCGCCGAAGAACGCGCCCGCCGAGCCCGCGAAGCCGAAGCTGCAGGGCCTCATCCGCATCCATGCCAACGTCTTCGTGGAGCGCGAGTCGCAGAAGGCCATCGTCATCGGCAAGCGCGGCGAGATGCTCAAGACCATCGGCACCGACGCGCGCCACGCCATCGAGCGGCTCTTCGGGCACCACATCTACCTGTCGCTGCAGATCAAGGTCGAACCGCGGTGGACCGAGCGCGCCGATGGCCTCCGGAAGCTGGGCTACAAACTGGAGAAGTCACCGTGAGACGCGGTCGCCCCCTCATCGCCATCGTCGGCCGGCCCAACGTCGGCAAGTCGACGCTGTTCAACCGGCTCATCCGCCGGCGCCGCGCCATCGTCGAAGATGAGCCCGGGGTGACGAGAGATCGCCACTACGCCGACGTCGAGCTCGAGGGCCGCGACGTCACCGTGGTCGACACCGGCGGCTTCGTGCTCGAGGGCAAAGAGGAGCCGCTGGCGAGGTACATCCGCCAGCAGGCGCAGGCCGCGGTCGAGGAGTGCGATGCTGTGCTCTTCGTGTGTGACGCGCGTACCGGCCCCACGTCGGCCGATCAAGACGTCGCCAACTTCCTGCGCAAGCAGAGCAAGCCCGTGCTGCTGGTCATCAACAAGACCGACGGCCGCCGCGACGCGGAGGAGATGATCGCCGACTTCCACAAGTTCGGCCTCGGCCAGCCGTTCGCCGTCTCCGCGGAGCACAATGAGGGGATCATCGACCTCCTCGAGACGTTGATTCCGAAGCTGCCTGAACAAGGCCCTCACCCCGACCCTCTCCCGCAGGCGGGAGAGGGAGAGCTCACCGAGGAGCCTGATCAGCCGATCCGCGTGGCCATCGTCGGGCGGCCCAATGTCGGCAAGTCGACGCTGGTGAACGCGCTGCTCGGCGAGGAGCGCGTCATCGCCAGCCCGGTGGCGGGCACCACGCGCGACCCCATCGACTCCGAGCTGGAGTTCAAGGGCCGGAAGTTCGTGCTCACCGACACCGCCGGCATCCGCCGGAAGGCCACCATCACCCAGAAGGTCGAGGGCTTCTCGGTGCTGGGCGCGCTGCGCGCCGCCGAAGACGCCGACGTGGTGGTGCTGGTGCTCGACGCCTCCGAGCCCGCCGTGGAGCAGGACCGGAAGATCGCCGCGCTGGCCGAAGAGAAGGGCCGGGCGCTGATCATCTGCGTCAACAAGTGGGACCTCGTGCACGGCACGGTGAAGGAGCCGCACTTCCGCAGCGAGGTGAAGTGGGCGATGGACTGGGTCGACTGGGCGCCGATGGTGTTCGTCAGCGCGCAGACGGGCGACAAGGTGACCAAGGTGCTGGAGGTGGCGCTGGAGGTCTTCGGGCAGCAGTACTTCCGCGCGAAGACGCCGCAGCTCAACAAGCTGGTCGAGCACGTGACGAGCGAGCACTCGCTGCCGGTGATCGCCGGCAAGCAGCTCAAGATCTATTACGCGGCGCAGGTGGCCACCGCGCCGCTGGCCTTCACGATGATGGTGAACCAGCCGAAGGGCGTGCCTGATCGCTACGCGCGCTACGTCATCAACTACCTGCGCAAGACCTTCCGCCTGAAGGTGCCGGTGCGCCTCTTCTGGCGCGAGCGGCCGGGGCAGGCCAAGCGCGCGGCGGCGGGCAAACGCTACGCGGCGCGAGAGCGCAGCAAACGCCGGAAGTAGCCCGTGACCCCGCTGCATCTCCCCCACGCGACTGGCCTCCCCGCGCTCACGGAGCTCGACCTCGTGCCCTGGCAGAAGCTCGCGCACGCCTACGGCGTCGGCGTGACCGGGCTGGGCATCGCCCACGACGTGAAGGGCGCGCTGCGGCACCTCGCGCAGAGCCCGGCGCAGGCGCTCCGCAATGGGTTGAACTCGAACATCTTCCACCAGGGCACGGTGTACGAGGCGACGGCCTACGCGGTGCCGTTCATCGCCGCCGTGCTCGCGGGGCCCATCGAGCGCGAGGTGCGCGTGCAGCTCTCGCTGCTGCTGGCCCACATCGCCCGGAGCGCGAGCTACGAGGCGCGCTCGGCGTCGCAGCCGGGCGCGTGGGGCGCGGGCGTGGGGCCGCTGATCAACGAAGCGTTCCGCACCTCGTCGGGGTACCTCCGCGCCGCCGCCATGCAGGCCGATCTCCGGCTCGCCGAGGTGCTGCACGCCGTCGTGGCGGCGACCGAGGCGCCCTCCATCGAGCTGACCGCTTTCCTCGATGACACCGTCGAGCGCTTCGAAGACGCGCTGGGCCTCCACGACTGAAGCGCATAAGCGCTGATTGACACTCGGGGATCGCGCCCGTAGAGAGCGCGCGCGATGGCCTCCTACAAAGAAACGCAGAACGACCTCAAAGCCCCCGACGAGCTCCAGAAGCTGGGCCAGGAAGCGCTCCCCTTCATCGAGAAGCACGGCCGCCAGCTGGTGACCGTCGTCGGCGTGGTGCTCGCCGCGGGTCTCGTCGCGGCCATCGTCAATTCGATGGGCAAGCGCAACGAAGAGAAGGCGGCGCGTGACTTCGGCGCGGCGCTCTCGGTGCTCGATCGCGAGGTCAGCACCTCCGAGGCCCCCGTGAAGCCCGGCGACGAGCCGCCCTTCAAGACCGAGGCCGAGAAAGACGCGGCCATCGTCAAGGCGCTGACCGAGTTCCGCAGCGCGCACGGTGGCACCCCCGCGGCGACCTCCGCCGCGCTCCCGCTGGCGCAGGCCTACCTCCGCGAGGGCAAGCCCGCCGACGCGATGCCGCTGATCGACGAGTACCTGCAGAAGGGTGACGCGGCCGACCCGCTGCGCCCGGCGGCGTACGAGGCCCGCGGCTATGCGTTCGAGGCGCAGGGCAAGCTCGACGACGCGTTGACCGCGTTCGACACGCTCGCGCGCGAGACGAAGACCGACTTCCTCAAGGGCATGGGCCTGTACCACCGCGGCCGTCTCCTCGCGATGAAGGGTGACAAGGCCGGCGCCGCGAAGGTGTTCTCCGACCTCGAGGGTTCCGCGCCGGGCAGCGCTGCCGCGCGCCTCGCGAAAGATCGGCTGGCCGCGTTGGCGGCTCAGGGTGTGGCCATCCCCGCGCCGGCGGCGCCCGTCGTGGCCCCCACGCCTGCGCCCGCGACGCCGTAAGCGCCCACCGATGCGGCTCAAGACGCTGCTGCTGGGCGCGCTGGCGAGCGGCTGCCTCAAGCAGATCCCGCTCAACACCGACCCCACGGTGCCCAACGCGCGCGTCTCGCGCGCGGCGATCTCCGAGGTGATCTGGCGCACGCCGCTCGTGCCGCTGGGGCTCCTCGAGTACCTCCCGCAGGAGCCCGCCTCGCCGGCCGTCGACCCCGACACCGAGCGCGTATTCGTCACCACCCGCGACGGCACCCTGCGCTGCCTCAACCCCGACACCGGCGTGGTGGAGTGGGAGTTCAAGGCGGGCAACAAGTCGCTGTCGGGCCCGACGGTGTCGCGCGGCGTGCTGTACTTCGCGAGCGGCGACGGCCACCTCTACGCGTTCCGTGCGCTCTCCGGCGAGAAGCTGTGGGAGTTCGACGCGAAGGAGGAACTGGTCACCACGCCCACCGTCACCGCCACGCAGGTCTTCGTCGCCTCGCAGTCGGAGGCGGTGTTCGCGGTCGACAAGGAGACCGGAGCCTGGAAGTGGCAGTACCGGCGCGACCCGCCTTCGGGCTTCACGGTGCGCGGCACCTCCCGGCCGGTGGTCGCCGAGGGGCACCTCTACATGGGCTTCGCCGACGGCTACCTCGCGGCGATCGACGTCGAGACCGGCGTGCCCACCTGGGAGAAGCGCATCACCATCACCGGGGGCACGCAGTTCCTCGACGTCGACAGCACGCCCGTCATCGACCACGGGAAGATCTACGTCGCCAGCTACAAAGATGGCGTCACCGCGTTGGACGCGAAGGACGGCGCGCTCGTGTGGAGCACGCCGCACGCCGGGCTCAACGCGCTGATGGCGCGCGGCAAGGTGTTGTTCGCCACCGGCGACGGCGCGCTCACCGCCTTCGAGATGGATCACGGCCGCGAGATGTGGTCGCTCGACCTGAGCGATCCGACGTCGAAGGGGAAGGGCCAGAACGCGGGCAGGGCGCTCACCTGGAGCCGCGGCTTCGTGGTGGTGCCGACCTCGACCGCGCTGGCCTTCGTGAACCCGATCACCGCGCGCGTCGCGGCGATGTGGAACCCCGGCCGCGGCGTCACCGGCGTGCCCGCGTCGTTCTCGTCGCCGCGCAACGGTACGCGCCTGTACGTGCTGAACAACTACGGCACCGTGTACGGCCTGCAGATGACGGGCGGCGCGCGGTGAAGGTGATCCACGTGGTGGCGGCGTTGATCGCCGACCCTCACGATGAGACGCGCTTCCTCGTGCAGCAGCGCCTGCTCGGCAAGAGCCGCGCGAACCTCTGGGAGTTCCCCGGCGGCAAGGTCGAGCCCGGAGAGACGGAGCGCGCCGCGCTGTTCCGCGAGTGCGTCGAGGAGCTGGCGGTCGAGCTGGACGTCGGCCGCAAGCTGTGGAGCACCTCGCACGACTACGACGACGTCACCGTGAAGCTGGAGCTGTACGCCGCGACCATCCGCTCCGGTACGCCGAAGCCGCTGGGCGCCCAGGCGCTGAAGTTCTGCACGCCGCGAGAGATGCAGGCGTTGCCGTTCTGTGAGGCTGATCTGCCGCTCCTCGAGCAGCTCGTCTCTGGCGCGGTGCCGGTGCGGTGAAGTTCGCGACGCGGACCTTTCAGCTGATCAAGGGCGTCGGGCCGCAGCGCGAGAAGGAGCTCTGGGCGCAGGGCCTCGAGACCTGGGACGACTTCGAAGCGGCGGCCACGCGCGGTGTGGTGCTGGGGGAGCGCCTCGACCGAGAGCTCCGCGACGCCATCACGCGCGCGCGCCAGGCCCTGGCGGAGCAGTCGATGACCGCGCTGGCGACGTTGATCCCTCCGCGGGAGCACTGGCGGCTCTACGGGCACTTCGCCCAGGAGGCCGCGTTCTTCGACATCGAGGCCGATGGCGACGACGTGCCGACGGTGGTCGGCGTGATGGATCGGCAGGGCGTCGCCACGTTCCGCCGCGGGCACTCGCTGGCGCAGTTCCCGGAGCGGCTGGCGCAGAGCCGGCTGTGGGTGACCTTCAACGGCTCGGTCTACGACGTGCCGGCGCTCAAGAAGCACTTCGAGACGTTCCCCGAGCCGGTGGTGCACATCGACCTGCGCTTCTTGATCCGCCAGGTGAAGCTGCGCGGCGGGCTCAAGGGCGTCGAAGACACCATCGGGCTCGGGCGGCCACCGCACCTGCGCGGCGTGAAGGGGCTCGACGCGATCCGCCTCTGGCGCGAATGGGACGCCACGCGCGACGTGACGGCGCTGCGGTTGCTCACCGAGTACAACCTGTACGACGCGATCAACCTGCGCTCGGTGCTGGAATGGACGCTGTGGCGGGTCGCCGAACGCAACGCGTGGACCGTGACGCGGCAGCCGATCTTCGAGCGTGGCGAGGTGCTGTACGACGTCAGCCGGCTGCTGCTGGCGATGTGACGCGGCGGCCGCTACTCAACGACCATGGAGATCGACCATCTGACGGTCCCGGTGCGTGATCGACGCGCGGCCGCGCAGCGACTCGCAGAGATCCTCGACGTGCCGTGGGAGCCGCACGCGTCAGCCGGACCATTCTCCGCAGTGCACGTGTCGCCGCACCTCGCGTTGGACTTCGACGAGTTCGAGCCGGGCGTCGAGCTCCCGGTGCTGCATTACGCGTTTCGGGTCACCGACGCGGAGTTCGACGCCATCCTGGCGCGGCTCCAGCGG
>CAMLFP010000022.1 GCA_946479335.1 uncultured Archangium sp. | reverse complement strand
GGCTGACAGTCGGGCCACGCCTGCGTCAACGTGTGCATGCGCTGCGGGGGCGACGTCACCGAGACCTGCCACGTCGAGAGGCGCTGCGCGTTGTTGGCCGTCAGCAGCGTCGAGGGGAAGTTGAGGCTCAACGCAGCGTTGTCGCCGAAGGGCGCCTGCAGCGGCGACTCGAAGCCGCCGTCGGCCTGCTGCAGCCACAGCCCGTCGCGCGCCAGCACCACCGGCGTGGAGGCCAGCGGCTCATGGTTCAACACCGCGACGTCGACGGCCTCGGCCACGTCGAAGGCCGCCGCCGCCTGCAGCGACAGCGCGCCCGGCGGGCCGCGCAGCTCCACCTGGAAGGCCTGCCCACCGGGGCTGATGGCCTGCAGCGGCAGCGTGACGCTGGCCGGCGGCGTGAGGTCGACCACCGGCGGCACCAGCGACGAGCGCACCCGTGCGGCCGCGGCGCCCGGCTGACAGACCACGGTGTTGCCGCTCATGGTGCGCGCTCCGCAGCCCAGCGCTCCACCCGCCACGCCGGCCAGCGCGTCGAACGCCCCCGGCAGCACGCCGCTGTCCTCCACCGTCAACAGCAGCGCCTGCTGCACATCACCCGCGTCGGGGAAGGGGAACGGCGTGCCCGCCGGCGGCCCCAGCTGCGTGCCGTTGACGGTGAAGAGGCCCGCCGCGGTGCCCACCACCATCTTCCCGTTGGGGCGCAGCGTGTCGGTGGCGAGGAAGGTGATGGGCTGGTTCAACACGCCCGGGTGCAACACCGTCGCGTCGCTCAGCACGAAGCCCTCGCGCGCGTACGCCGGGAGCCGCCCCGCGGTCAGCCCGCCCTCGAAGCGCGGGCCTTCATTCACGTACGCCACGCACACGTTGTTGAGGCCACACACGTCGGTGCCGAGGCACGGGGCGTCGCGCTCGCCGGGGGGCTTCGAGAAGTCACACGGGTACGCGTTGCCCTCGGTGAGGTGGAGGTTGTTGCAGGCCACGATGGCGCCCGCGGTGAGCGCGATGAAGGCGAGGCGACGCATCAGAAGGCCCCCACGAGCGCGACGCCGGTGCCGGTGGGCACCACGCGCAGGCTGATGCGGGTGCGCGCGTCATCGGGCGGGTAGAGGATGGCGCCCACCACCACCAACGCCGCGCCGGCCACCGCCACGCCGAGGGCCACCATCTTCTGCACGAAGAGCTGCTCCTGCTGCGCGACGTAATAGTCGTGCGACTGGAGGTTCACGCCCCCGCAGCGGCCGTCGGGCTGCACGCCGTTGGGGCACAGCTCTTCGTTGAGCTGCGCCTCGCGCGAGAAGGCCAGCAGCCCCACCGCGCCGCCCGCCAGCACCGCGGCGCCGCCGGTGGCCATGAAGGTGATGGGCAACACGCGCGAGGGTGGCGGCGGGAGCGGCGAGCCCGTCGCCTCCGACACTGCGTACGGCACCAGCTCGCGCACCGCCGTCAGCGACCCCGCCAGCTTCGAGCTGCGGCCCGCGTTCTTCGTCGAGGTCGTGTCCACCAACTGCAGCGTCAACTGGTAGGCCGCGCCAATCTTCGCCAGCTGGCCCGAGAGCACGAAGCGCGCGTCGACCAGCTTCGAGAGGTCAGCGGTGCAGCCGCTGCCGTCGTCTCCGCACGCGCCCATCAGCTGCTTCTGGCGCTCGGCGCCCAGCAAGGTCTGCACGTCGCGCGGAGAGAGCACCTCGAAGAGGCCGCGCCCGTTCAAGTAGGCGACGACCGCGTCGGTCATCGCGCTGGCCTCCTCGGGCTTCACCTGCAGCGCGGCGAGCTCGTTGACGACGAGGCGGGCCTTCTTGTCGGGCTCTCCGAAGGCCGGCAGCGCAAACGCCACCAGCAGCAGCAATGCGACGCGCATGACGGACAAACCTACACGGCTTTACGGCGTGAGGTGCAGCTTCGGTTGTTGCCGGAAGAGCGCGTACAACCAGTCGGCGGTGTGGCGCTGCGCCGCCTTCAACGCTGCGCCCGTCGCGGCCTGCGCGCGCGCGTCATCACGGAAGCACGGCCCCACGTACACGGTGCCCGGCGTCGGCGAATACACGCACAGCCCGCGCGCCTGCTTCAGCGCCGTCAGCAGCTCGCCGGAGAGAGCGCGCGCCTCGTCGGCGGCGGCCACCAGCACGTCGTCGGGCGTCATCCACCACGGCGGCGCTGCCCACCGCGCCTCGATGAAGCGGTGCTGGAACCGCGGCACGTCGGCCTCGAAGGTGGGGTGCAGCATCATCGGCGCCTGGGCTCCCGAGAAATGCTGCGCGTGGAAGGGGCCGGTGACGTCGGTCATGAAGTGCAGCGCGAGGCCCAGCGCGAAGCAGCGTGACGCCTGGTGAAAGCCGTACGCGCCGGGCGCCACAGCGCTGTGGCCCTCGCGCACGTGCGTGAGCTGCAGTTGCGCGTTGGCGCGCGCGTTCCCCGCCGCCTGCCGGCAGCCGAAGAAGCGGAAGGTGTGACACCCATCGGTCTCCCGGGGGTCGTAGAAGTGCGCGCCGAGGTGCTGCGCGTCGACGAAGGCGTCTTGCGCGTCGGCGGCGGCGAGGCCGTCTTCCCACGAGGCGCGGCACGCCTCGAGCTCGGCGGCCGCGCGCCGGGCCGTCTCGTCGCCGCCGCGCAGCAGGTCGAGCGCGCGGTCGACGATGAAGAGGTGGGTGTTGGTCTTCTCCTCGTGGGGCGAGACCGCGTCCCACGCGAGGGCGGGCGCGGCGACCAGCGCCAGCAGCGTCACCGCGCGCGAAAAAGACGACGCGCCCACCAGCGGGAAGCCGGTGAGCGCGGAGGTGAGGCGAAGCACAGCGGCGGCCTGCTTAGAGCTCGCGGCTCATCAGGAGGCGCAGCTTGCCGCTCTTCTTGGAGACGACCGTGGCGACGGTGGTGAAGTTCTCCTTGCGGTAGAAGGCCACGGCCGGGCCGTTCGCGGGGTCGACGCGAAGCGCGAGCGTCTTGCGGTTCATGTCGCGCGCCATCGCGAGGCCCTGGTCGAGCAGCACGTGCCCCAGGCCCTTCTGGCGGAACTCCGCGCGGGCAACGATGTTGCGCAGGTACGCCGCGCCGGGCACCGGGCCGTCACGCTCGATGGTGACGTAGCCGGCGATGTTCCCGTTGAGCTTGCCGACCGAGATGAAGGGCCTCAGCTTGGTGAGCGCCTCCAGCGACTCGGCGTGCGTCTCGCCGCGCGTCTTCCACGGGTCGCTGCCGCTGCGCAGCGCCGCCAGCGCGTTCATGTCTTCATCGGTGGGCGCAGCGAACTTCACCTGCTTCCAATCGGTGGGGATGGCCATCGGTGGAACCGGGGAGGTGCCCACGTTCTCAACTTGCTTCTCGGTCATCGCGCCTTCGCTTTCTTTTCTTTCGGTGCTGCTCGCGGCCAGGGTGATCCTAACCACCAAGTAGAACGCAGCGCACCCTCAATAAGATTCAAGGCGTGCGCGATTTCCGCACACCGTGTTGTGACGTCGCGACGGTAGACTCCGGGCCGTGCAACTGAATCACGCGCAGCGCGAGCTGACGGTCAAGATTGTCTATTACGGCCCAGGCCTCTCGGGGAAAACGACGAACCTCCAGTGGGTGCACCAGCGCACCAGCCCGGAAGTGCGGGGCCGCCTGCTGACCGTCGAGACGCACGACGACCGCACGCTCTTCTTCGACCTGCTGCCCGTCTTCTTCAGCACCGCCAACGGCTTCAAGGTGAAGGTGAAGCTCTTCACGGTGCCCGGGCAGGTGATTCACAACGCCACGCGCCGCATCGTGCTGCAGGGCGCCGACGCGGTGGCCTTCATCGCCGACTCGCGCCGCAGCGCCGCCGCGGAGAACAACGCCTACTGGAAGAACCTCGTCGAGAACATGAAGGAGAACAACCTCGACCCGGCGCAGGTGCCGGTGGTCATTCAGTACAACAAGCGCGACCTCCCCGACGCGAAGACCGACGCGGAGATTGAGGAGACGCGCAAGAAGGGCCGCGAGCCGGTGGTGGGCGCCATCGCCATTCGCGGCGTCGGCGTGCTGGAGACGCTGTTCGCGGTGATGCAGGCCGCGTGGCGCAGCCTCGAGGCGCGCGCGAACCTCTCGAAGAACATCGGGTTGACCGAGCGCGAGTTCTTGACGCAGGTCTTCGCCCACGTCGACGTCACCGGCACGGAGCTGGAGCGGGTGTTCGGCAACCGCGGAGGCAAGCCGTGAGGCAGGGCGAATCGGTGCTCCAGCGCCGGGTCTCGCTCAGCGAGATGCTCGACACCGAGTCTTTCACCGACGTGGTGAAGGGCTTCGTGGAGCTCTACCGCGTCGGCATCAAGGTCTTCGACGACAAGGGCGCGAAGCTGGCCGACATCAAGACCGGCAACGGCGACTTCTGCGGCTACGTCTTCAGCTTCCCCGAGGGGCGGCGCCGCTGCACCGCCACCGTGGGCCGCGTGAAAGACGGCCCGCTGGGCACCTCGCACGGCGCGCGGCTCCCCGTCATCGACCAGGAGCTCGCGCACCAGTGCAAGGGCATGCTGGCGGTGCCCTGCTTCACCGGGCTGCGGTACCTCATCATGCCCATCCTCTGGGAGGGCGACACGCTGGGCCGCGTGGTGTTCGGCCCGTTCCTGCCGGACGACCTGAAGACCTTCCCTCCGGAGACGCTGACCGAAATCTCCGAGGGCTTCGACGTCGTCGAGAGCCGCAAGCTGGTCGAGAAGGTGCGCCGCGCGCCGGAGGGCACCATCGCGCGGGTGATGGCGCACTTCGGGTCGCTGCTGCAGACGATGTTGTACGGCGGGCAGAAGATGTTCCTCACCTCGCAGCTGCACATCGAGGCCACGCTCGACAGCAACCGCGAGCTCGAGGAGCGCAACAAGAAGCTGGAAGACGCCAACGCCCGCCTGAAGGACATGGACCGCCTCAAGAGCGCGTTCCTCGCGACGGTGTCGCACGAGCTGCGCACGCCGCTGACCTCCATCATCGGGTACTCCGAGATGCTGGCCGAGGGCCTCGCCGGCCCGATGTCGGGCGAGCAGACCGACTACGTGCGCACCATCATGGAGAAGGGGGAGACGCTGCTGAAGCTGATCACCTCCATTCTCGACCTCTCGCAGATTGAAGCGGGCAAGGTGCGCCTCAACTTCGAGCCGATGGACGCGCTGGAGCTGATCAACGGCTCGCTCAGCTCGCTCAAGCCGCAGCTGCAGAAGAAGGGCGTGACGCTCGAGGCGAAGCTGCCCGCGCGCATGAACGCGCCGGTGGCCGGCGACAAGGAGCGCCTGCGCCAGGTGGTGGTGAACCTGTTGACCAACGCGCTCAAGTTCACGCCGAAGGGCGGCAAGGTGGCGGTGACGTTGACCGAGGTGCAGCACCAGCCCGACCTCGGCGCGCCCGGCTACCGCATCCTCATCGAAGATTCGGGCGTCGGCATTCCCGCGGATCAATTCGAGAAGATCTTCGCCAGCTTCTACCAGGTCGATTCATCGTCGACGCGCGAGTACGGCGGCGCGGGCCTGGGCCTCGCCATCGTGAAGAGCTTCGTCGAAGGGCACGGCGGCGTGGTGCGCGTGGCCAGCGAGGTGGGCCGCGGCTCGCGCTTCACGCTGGTGTTGCCGGCGACTCCGGCCTCGAGTCAGGCCTTGATTCCACCGCCGGTGACTTCGGTATCGCCGCCCGACGACCGGTTCTAAGAGGGGGCCCATGTTTCAGGTCGCTCTTCCGCTGCTGCTCTTGAGCGCAGCGCCCAAGGTCGTTTCTCCCGAATGGAACGCCGCCAACGTGAAGCGGGAGCTCGCGGCCTTCTACGCCGACGCGCTCGCCGAGGCGCTGCGCCAGCAGGGCCTGCAGGTCGTCACCTCGCAAGACATCGCCACGCTGCTGGGCATGGAGCGCCAGAAGGCGCTGGTGGGCTGCGCCGAGGGCTCCACGAGCTGCATGGCGGAGCTCGCCAACGCGCTGGGCGCCGACGCCACGCTGACGGTGAACCTCGCGCGCTTCGAAGACGGCGGCTTCCACGGCATCGCGAAGCTCATCTCCAGCCAGTCGGGCCAGACGCTCTCGTCGGTGAGCATCGACGCGAAGAATGAACGCACGCTGCTCGAGGCGCTCCGCAGGGCCGCGCCGCAGCTCGCGGCGGGCCTCACGCATCAGCCGGTGACGACCACGCCGGAGCCGGACAGCGCCTCGGCGACGGTGACGCAGCCGGTGAACTCGGTGCGCCCGCCCCTCACCAAGTGGTGGTGGCTCTTCGGCGCAGGGGGGCTCGTCTTCGGCGGCGCGGCGGCAGGGCTCTTCGCGTTCGCCGCGAAGCAGTTCGACACGCTCACCCACCTCGGGGAGGACAACGCCTGGAGCGACGCCGATGCGCTCCGCCGCAACGGGAAGTCTGCGCAGTTCTCTGGCTGGGCCGCGGCCGGCCTCGGCGGTGCGCTGCTCGTCACCGGCATCGTGCTCGCCGCGTGGCCGTCGACGCCGGTGGTGCCGCAGGCCTCCGTCACCGCCAACGGCGCGAGCGTCGGCGTCGGAGGTGTCTTTTGAAGCGCGCGTGGCTCATCGTGTGTTGCGGCGCGCTCAGCGCGTGCTTCCCCTTCGACCAGCGCGTCGACGAGCTGTGTGACGCGGGCTTTCTCACCGGGTGCCCCACCGGTGACGACGCGGGCGCGGATGGCGGCGACCTCGACGCGGGCAGTGACGCGGGCACCTTCGATGCGGGCGACGATGCGGGCATCGCCGACGCAGGCGATGACGCGGGCATCACCGACGCGGGTGACGATGCGGGGGTTGCCGACGCCGGAATGAACGACGCCGGTTCAACCGACGCTGGCGTTCCCGACGCGGGGCCACCGTTCACCTTCGACGGCGGCGCGTACTGCAAGGGCGTGTGGTGCTGGGAGAACCCCTCCGCGGTCCCCGGCGTCAACCTCGACGCCATCTGGGGCACCTCCTCGACCGACGTGTGGGTCGCCGGCGGCAGCGGCGTGGTGGCGCACTTCGACGGCACCGGCTGGTCTCCCGCGCCGTTCTTCCAACAGCTCGGCGGCGACATCGAGCTGTGGACCGCGGCGACCGACTCGCAGGGGCGCGTGTATTTCTGTGGCAATGGCATGGCCGCCATCGGCTTCGGCTCCGACGGCACCGTCATCACCCCCGGCTTCTCGAATCAGACCGCCTGCAGCGGCGTCGACTGGTGGAACCAGAGCACGCTCTTCGTGAGCTACGGCGCGAGTCAGACCTCGTACCTGCTGCCTGACGAGGGCGCGCCGATGTCCGTCACGCTGCCCAGCGACATCACCGACATCTACACGCACGTCCGCGCGCGCCTCGACGACGACGGCACCGTCGCTGTCATCGAGTACGGCGCCAACGGGTACTCCATCGCGCGCGACGACCTCCGCACGTTCATGCGCCGCGATGATGGAGGCGTGGTGCCGTACATCACCTCGCTCCGGCGCGACCCGCGAGGCACGCTGCGCGCGCTGGCGTTCGACTCCGATTCCAACAGCGCCATGGGCGCGTGGGATGACGCCAACCAACGGTGGGCTGCCCTCGACCGCACCGCCGGCGTGCGCCTGTGGGACATGGCGCCCGAGGCGTTGAGCGACGGCGGCACGCTGTGGTTCTACGTCGGCGCCAACGGCTACCTCGGCTTCTCGTCGGAGAACGGCCCCACCCAGCAGCTGACCGGCATCGACTACCAGTACGGCAATTTGTACGGCGCGTGGCGCGCGCCGGGCGACGGCGCCTTCTGGGCCGTGGGCGAGGGCGGGCAGGTGTTCCGCACGTCACGCCTCCCCGATGGCGGCTTCGGGCCGCGCACCGTGATGACGCAACAGATGCAGCAGACCATTCAAGACCTCTGGGTCGCAGGCCCCACGAAGTACGCGGCGGGCGACAACGGCACGGTGTGGACGAAGGGCGTCGACGGCGGCTGGTCGTGGACCTCGGGGTTCAACGGCGCGCACATCATCTCGTACGTGCGCACGTCACGCGGGTCGGTGACGCTGCATGAAGACCGCTCCGCGCGGCTCGGAGACGGGGGCATCATCGCGACCAACCTCGGCGCTCAGTTCCCGCAACTCGATCCACTGTACGTGCGACACAGCGGGCTCACCGTGACGCCCGATGGCGGGGTCATCGCCGCGTGGGGAAATCTCGTCTACAGCACCACCGACTTCACGGTCTTCAACCCGTATCTGCGCACGTGCAACTTCACGCACGCCACCGACGTGGTGGTTGAACCTTCCGGTGTGGTGTGGACCTCCGGAGTTTCCGGTAGCGAATCGAACAACTTCGATGGCGGCGTGGCGCGATTCCTGGTGACCGATGTCACTTTCGGCGACGCCACCGTCAACAGCGGCCAGCCGGTGTACGCGGTCAGCCTCTCGACCGACGGCGGCGTGTTCGCGCTGGGTCAGCGCGACGTGCTGCGCTGTGACGCGTCGGGCTGCGTGCCGTTGACCTCGACCGGCGCGTACCAACCGGTCTCGCTGTGGGTTGACGCGCAGAACCGGGTGTGGGTGCTGAACCAGAAGGGCCAGGTCTGCTGGGGTGACGCGACGCAGGGCCTGACGTGCGACCCGCCGTTCTGGAGCGGCGGCGACTACATCGCCCGGCTGCCGCTGCGCATCCGCGGTGACGCGAGCCGCGTCTACGTGGTGGGCGCGTACGGCGGCATCATCTCGCGCCCGCTGCCTCCCTGAAGCGGTGCTACCGTCGCCGTGACGTGAACATCCTGTTCCTGAGTTCCGAGGTCGCGCCCTTCGCCAAGACGGGAGGCCTCGGAGATGTCGCCGCGGCGCTCCCCAAGGCGCTGCACGAACGTGGTCACGACGTGCGCGTGTTCATGCCGCTCTACGCGCGCATCGAGCAGCGCAGGTACCGCTTCCGCAGCATCGACTCGCTGCGCGGCCTGCGGGTGGTGGTGGGCCCGCGCGCCTTCGAGGTGAGCATCTTCGCGGCGCAGTTGCCCGGCAGCAGCATGGAGGTCTTCTTCGTGCACTGCCCGCAGCTCTACCGGCGGCCGGGCATCTACACGCACGACGCCGACGAGCACCTGCGCTTCCTGGTGCTCACCTACGCCGCGCTGGAGGCCGCGCAGCGCATGCGCTTCGCGCCCGACATCCTCCACTGCAACGACTGGCAGACCGCGCTGGCGCCGTTGATCCTCAAGGTGCGCTTCTCGTGGGACGGCGCGATTTTCGGCCGCACCCGCAGCGTGCTGACCATCCACAACTTGAACTACCAGGGCACCTTCCCCGCCAGCGTGTTGAACGACACCGGCCTCGGGCAGGCAGCGCACCTGCTGCATCAAGATCAACTCCGCGAGGGGAAGATCAACTCGCTGCTGCACGGCATTCTCTACGCGAACGCGATTACGACGGTGTCGCCGACGTACGCGCGCGAAATCCGCACCGCCGAGTACGGCGTGGGGCTGGAGGGCTTCTTGAAGGCGCGCGAGGGCGCGGTCTTCGGCATTCTCAACGGCGTCGACTACTCGGTGTGGAGCCCCGAAGCCGACGCGCGCATCCCCTTCCGCTACGACGTGAACCACCTCGAGCTGAAGGAGAAGAACAAGCAGGCGCTGCTCTCGCGCGCGCTGCTGCCGGCGCTGCCCGGCGTGCCGCTCATCGGCATCGTCTCGCGGCTCTCGGGCCAGAAGGGCTTCGACCTGCTGCCCGACGCGCTGGCGCTGGCGCTGCGCGAGGGGAAGATCCAGCTCATCGTGCAGGGCTCCGGCGAGCGCCGCTTCGAGCGCCTCTTTCACGGGCTGCGCGCGCGCTTCGCGCATCAGGTGCGCTTCCAGACGAAGTTCGACGACACCCTCGCCCATCAAATCCAGGCGGCGTCAGACTTCTTCTTGATGCCCTCGCGCTACGAGCCGTGCGGGCTGACGCAGCTGTACGCGCTCAAATACGGCACCGTGCCCATCGTGCGGAAGACGGGCGGCCTCTCAGACACCGTGCAGCTGTGGGACCCGCGCGCCGGCACCGGCACCGGCATCGTCTTCAACGACTACGACGCGCAGGCGGTGCACTGGGCGATTGAAGCGGCGTTCAACATCTACCGCGACCGGCCGGCGTACCGGCAGTTGCAGCGCAACGGCATGGCGCAGAACTTCTCGTGGGCGCTGCAGGTGCAGAAGTACGAGGCGCTCTACGACAGGCTGCGCTGATCAGACCTCGACGCGGTACAGCGCGCCCTGACACACCGCGAGGAGGTGCGTACCGTTGAACGTGGCGCCCTGTGTGCCGCGCCAATCACCCTCGAGGCTCTCGTGGGAGCCGTCGGCCGGGTTCAACTTGTACAGCGGCCCGCGCTCGTCGAAGACGTAGATGGCGTCGTGCGTGGCGACCACCGCGCCAGGGCGCCAGTCGTTGCTGAGCTCCTCGTAACCGCCCTCGGCATCGACCACGTAGAAGATGCCGTTGTCGAAGATGAACGTCTTACCGCCGACGCTGCAGAGGTGCGTCGTGTTGCGCCAGTCGCCATCGAGCTGCGTGTATTCGCCTGCGGTCATGGGTCGCTCCGGTTCGGGGTGAACAGCCACCTCCATTCTCGTGAGCAGGCCTTCAAAGCGGACTGGTCATTTCGAAGACAACGCGCGTTAACGCCGCCGTATGAAATCGCCGCTCAAGTACCAGGTCATTCTGATGCTCAACACGTTGTCGCTCGTCGGGTTCGGCGTCGCGTTCTTCGTGAACCCACACGCGATGACGGGTCAGTTCGGCATCACGCTGAGCGGCACCGACGCCATCGCCGACGTGTACGCGGTGTACGGCGGCTTCGAAATCGGCATGGGCCTCTTCCTCGTGTGGTGCGCGTGGAGGGCGCGCGCGCTCGAAGCAGGCCTGGTCGCCGCGAGCTTCTGTCTGTGTGGCTTCTTCATCGGCCGGTTGATGGGGGTGATCAGCCAGGGTCACCCGACGGAGTCGACGTACAAGCTCCTCGCTACCGATGCATTGGGCGCGATCCTCAACCCCGCGTTCCTCATGATGTACCTGCGAGAGAAGAAGACTCAGGCCGCGTGACCAAGCGCGGTCTCGATGCGCTTGAGCACCAACTCCGGGCTCTCGTACCAATCGCGATGCAGCACGGTGAGCGTGTTCCAGCCAAACGCGCCGAGCACGAAAGTCTGCGCCTGTAGCACTTCTTCGAGCGTGCGTTCCTGCTGACTCGAATCGTCGAGCAGAATGCCCAACCGGTACCTTGATTCACCCGGTCGACGAACGCCGATATTGCAGCGGAAGCGTGACGTGCCGACGCTGGTCTCCACCTCGAAACCTCGCGAACGCAGCGCTGAGGCGAGTTGTTCTTCGAGCGGCCCTCTCCGGCGGAGTTCGTTCTGTTTCGCGGTGTTCGTCCACGCCTGCAGCGCGAGCGTCGCCTCGTGCGCCGAGCCCACCGACAACGCTTCGGCGTAGCGCAGGTAGTTGCGCAGACAGTTCGCGCCGTCGTTGTACTCGTTGGTGATGGCCGGCCAGCGAATCGAGCTCACGATGGCGATGTGATGTTTTGCGCGAGAGAAGATGACGTTGAGTCGCTTCTCACCGCCCGCTTTGTTGATGGGCCCGAAGTTCATCAACATCTTCCCGCGGACATCGGGGCCGTAGCAGACGCTGACGATGATGATGTCACGCTCGTCGCCCTGCACGTTCTCGAGGTTCTTCACGAAGGCGCCGACGTGCTGCCCTTCTTCTTCGCGATCGACCTCCGCTTCCCACGCAGCGGCGAACGCAGGGTCGCTCTCACCGAGTTCATTGATGGCGAGTTCGATTTCACGCTGCTGCGCCTCGGAGAACGCCACCACACCGAGCGTCTGACCTTTGCGCGTCTTGAGCAGCTCGCGCAGCAACTCGGCGATGTAACGCGCCTCGCCGGTGTTGCGACGTTGCTCGTACGGCGAGTTCTCAAGGCGGTGAAAACTCACAGGCCGCTGCAGCAGCGCCGCTGAACCCGCCACGCCATCGGTCGCCTGCTTCACCACTATGGGCGGCTGTTCTTCGAGCCGCGAGACCGACGGCACCGTCAGCAGACTGCCCTCGTAGAAGACGCGATTGGAGAACGCGATGAGTGCCTCGTCGCGACTGCGGTAGTGCCAACCCAGCATCGTCGATGGCAGCACGCGCGCTGAGTGAGACAACAGACTCTGCGCGTCGAGCGCGAGCCCACCCTCCTCTTCTTCACGTTCATCGTCGCGGCCGGCGCTGAAGAAGTCGCTCGGCGGCAACTGCATTTCATCACCCACCACGATGAGCTGCGCCGCGCGGTACGCCGCAGGCACTGCGTCTTCGAGGGGAATCTGGCTCGCCTCGTCGAACACCACGAGGTCGAAGGTGCCCTCGAGCGGCAACGTATCGGCGACGCTCAACGGACTCATCAACCACAGCGGCTTCAGGTCACGAACCACAGCGCCGGTGAAGCCCGCGGCGAGGTCACGAATCGAGCGGTATCGCATCGACTTGCCGAATTCGTGCTCGAGCTCTTTGCGACCCACCGCGTACTGCTTCTTCCACTGTTTCTCCTGCGCGCTGAGCGTCGCCGCTGGAGCCGCCGCGCGTGCGACATTCTGGAGAAACGTGTTGCGCGCACGCTCCACGATGGCCAACGCATTGGCACGTCGCAGCGAGGTGCCGGCATTCCCGGTGGCCTCGCGCAACGAATCCCAATCGTCACCAGAGAGAAGGTCCAACGCGCGCTCTTTGCAACCAAGGTCGACGGCCGCGCGACTGACGTGAAGCTCCAGCTGATCGACGCTCAACGGCGCGTCACGCAACGCCGTCGCCACGCTTCGATGCGACGCCGCGCTCAAACTGCGCAACGGCTCCAGGAGCGCCGGGAGATCTCCCATGCGCGACTGCAGCATCTCGAGCTCGCCGCGCAGCACCGCCAATGGGAGCTGCTCGACGCCGGTCAACACGCGCGCCAGCCGCGCGTCGAATTCGCGCGTCTCATCGACGGTGGTGAGCAACGTCGAAGTTTCATTTTCGGGAGCCGACGGCAACCAGTGTTGAAACGTTGCCAGTTCTGGCCGCGGCGCAGGCAACGCACGCAGCACCGCGTCGACTGCTTCCGGAGAAGTGAGCGCGAACTCCTTCTTCACCGCGTCGCGGGCTGAACGTTCGGCGCCTTCTGCGGCGTAACGGGCGCTGAGTTTCTCGAGCACTTCCTGCCATGACGGCCGAATTGCGCGCGCCGCGAAGTCGAACGACGCATTGAGCACGCGACGCAGCTGCCACCACGACGGAGAGAGCCACGCGAAGAGCCGGGAGAGGACACTCGCGTCGAACTGCTTCGCACGCGCCAAAGCAGTGGGCACGTCTTCGGCGGGCAACAACTGCTTCCAACCCGGGCTCGCGGCGACGGCACGCGCGGTCAGTTCAGCCAATTCACGCAGACCATTCATCGCGGTGTTGAACGACGCACGCGCGCTGCTCGCGGCGTCCAGTAATCGCAACGCTTTCTCGAGAATCAGCGGCCGCAACGACTCGACCAACGCGCGCCGCGCCATGAGCTGCGCGACCGCCGGCTCGCCACCGACGCGAACCAACGGCGAGCGCATCGCCGTCTCGAGTTCCACGAGCAGCGTTCTGGTTTCGGCCTGCACGGCCGCCGCCGGGTCTGGCGAGAGCAACGCGGCTTCAGACAATCGCCGCAGCGGATGCCGACCCAGAATCGGCTCTGCGCCGACGGCTCGCAACGCGCGTTCGACGCCTCGCGCGACCGTCAGCGACGCCATCAATTCGCGATGCGACGGCAGCACCAGCGGTGATTCAGACGGCGTCAACGCGTGGAGCGAGAGCACGCGCTGCAGCAGTTCCTGAATCGGTTGATCAGCCGTGCGCGGCACCGAGGTCATCACCGTGCGGAATCGACCGCCGCGCTCGAAGATGCCGCCCAGTGAAGCGGCGTGCTGAGCGCGCTCCTGCTGCTGCGAATCGGTCACCTGCTGGGAAATCCAACTCTCGTAGGTTTCCTTCAGGTCCTTGATGAACGCCTTCTTGTCGGCCTGCGAGTCGTGAATCAGGCACGTCAGCGGCGTGAGACCCTGCATCTGCAGCCGATGGAACACCACGTCGATGGCCGCGCGCTTTTCACACACGAACAACACGCGCTTGCCGCGCGCCACAGCGTCGGCGAGCAGGTTGGTGATGGTCTGTGATTTGCCGGTGCCGGGCGGCCCTTGAATGATGAAGCTCTCGGCGGTGCGCGCTCTCGCCACGGCGCTCGATTGCGTCGGGTCTGACGGCATCACCTCGAAGCGTTCCTGCAACGGCAACGGAGCCGGAGGCGCAGTCACCGGCCGCGCTTCTTCCGAGAACAGCGCGTCCAACGTCGGGCGCGTCGCGCTGTTCTCGAGCAGCGCCGCGTAATCGCGCACCAACGACATCTTTCGCGAATTGAAGTTCGCGAGCGTCACGTTGCAGAAGTCGAAGCTCCACGCGTACGGCCCGGCAGACGCGCCACCGTCGTTGAGTGAATAGAGCGACTTCTCGACGACTTCAGGCGAGTGGCGGAAAATTCGCGGCGCCGGATCGTCATGCAGCACGCGATCCGGCGCTTCGGATGGAAAGACGTAGTTCGCGAAGAGCTGCACGCCCAGGGGGTGGAACTTCGAGCGCGCGTAGCTGTAGTCGAAGCCGAGGTGTGAACGCGCCGCGCGGCCCGAGAGCGCCACCTTCTTTCGAAACGCTTCGAGCCGTCGTTTCGCCTGCGCCAACACGAGGTCGATGCGCGGCTTGTCGATGCGGTTGATGCTGACGCCGGGCTCACCGGCCTGCACTTCGCGGGTGAACTCCGCGAGAAACGCTTCGAGCGCCGACGCATCACCGAGCGGCACGGTCTCGGGCAGCTTCACGCCGTAGAGCTGCAGGAGGTGTTGCCGCAGCACGGGGTTCACTTCGAACTCGGTGCTCTCGACGGTGATGAACACCGCGTCGCGCACTCCCTTCTTTTTCTCCAATGACACCGGCAGCAAGAGCAGCGGGGAGATGATGCGCGTGGCCTTGTCTTCCTTGAGGTTGTGCCAATGCAGGAAGCACGCGACGAGACGCATCGGTGAGAAACCGAGCTCTTGCCGCGCGCGATTCGCGTCGAGCCGCAGCTGATCGAGCGTGCTGGTGAGAAACGGATAATCCTCGAAGCGCAGATAGCGACCCAGCGGCACCTGCTTGCCTGAACCGAGTTCTTCAGCCGCCTTGCCGTGCCACGTGAGCAACGAACCCGGTTGAATGCTGGCGACATCGAGCACCAGCGGCACCGAGCCCACGGTCAGATTCGCCGTCTGCCCTGTCGGAGAGAAGTAGAGCAGCCGATTGCGCCGCGAGAAATCGAAGAGCCGGTCGCGCAGCCGCTCGTAGATGACCGCGCGCGTATTGCCACGTTCTTCGGGCATCGGCGACGTCGCCACGGTCTGCTCGCGGTAGTTGCGCAGCGTGTGCAGCAGACTCCGGAGGTCTTGCGCGCGTCGGGTGCGGTCGAGCTCCGTCATCCACGAGATGGTGCGGCTGACCACCGGGTGCAAGCGCGGGTTGAGTTGCGTGAGATTCTGCCGCGCGTCGACGAAACGATTGAGCGCGTCGGCTTCACCGAGGTTCTGATCAACCACCAGACTCGCGAGCACCAACCCCAGCACGTAGATGTCGGTCTGCGCGTCGTGATGACCGACCTCGTGTTCCCAACTCACGTAGCGCGTGAAATGCGCGGGCTGTGTCAGCGACGCGCCGGGTTCGAGTACGCGCAGGTTGGTGACGGTGACTCCGCTGCCATCGTCGACGCGTTTGGTGTGCGAGGTGATGTCGAAGGCATGACTCGATGGCCGTTGCAGCAGCGTGAGCTTGCCGGTCTCGAGTTTCGGCGGTTTTGCGCGCGCCGCTTCGAACCACACGCGCCCGTGCGCCACCTGGAGGTCATCGATGCCTTCGAGCGGCGCCACCATTCCCTGTTCGTGGAGCGCGACCACCTGTTCCAACAACGGCAGCACCATCGCCAGCACGTCATCGGTGCCACGCATGGTGTCTTGCGTACCGAGCACATCGAGGAGCCGTTTGCTTTCTTCACTCACGCCGTCACGCCCTTCTCTTCGATGGTGGCGCCGCGCGCCTTGAGGTCTGCGTAGCTGCTGGCGCTGAGCCGCAGTTCTTTGCGAGCGACGCGCGCGAAGGTCTCTTCGAGACCGAACCCCGTCGCGAGATGTGCGAGCCGTGAGAGCGCCTGGTCTTCGAGGTCTGCATCGACGACCGCGAAGTCGAGCAACACGTACGAGAAGTACTCTTCGAGGCTGGTGTCGCCGGCCGGCAGCGTCACCGTCGAAGGTGCCGCTGCGAGGTCGAGCGAAGGAAAAAAGCGCCGCGCGTGCGCGAGCGTCGCGTCGGTCTTCATCCACTCCGGCGCCAGAATGGCGCGCAACAACGCCTGCGTCGTTTCATTGAGTGAATGTTGCTGAAGCAGGTCGAGCCCCTCGAGCGACAACGGCCCGTCGGCCAGTCGCTGGAGCGCCGCTTCGTCACCGCCCGCGTGCCAGTGCTGTAACGCCCACGCGCGCAAAAAGCCTTCGGGGTGCGTGACGCCGCGACTGCCTTTCGTGCCCTGAAGCGCCTCTTCGGCCTGCTTCACATATGCGGTCGCGTCGACGGTGGAGAGGCCGGTCTGCATCTTCACCAGACACGAAATGGCCGCGTCGAGCTTGCCGCACGCGACCAGCGCCCCGCGGTCGGCAAAGAACTCCATCCATAAACTGAAGCGGCGAAACGACATCGCGTGACTTGGCGCGTGCCGCTCGGCACGCACCATGCTGTTCAGCACTTCATTGGCGATGTGGAACCGGCCACCTTCACGGCTGAACAGCAGAAAGTGCGCGAGTTCGTGACCCAGCAGCGCGCGGAGTTCATCTGGAGAGAGCAACTCCACCACGCGGCCGCTGAGCACCACGTGGACTTCGTTGGGCATGAAAACCAGCGCGGCGTTGAGCGGCTCGGCCTGCTGCATCTGGTACAGCGTGACCGGCGCTTCGAGCCCGAGCGCGCGACTCGCGTCATCGGCGGCGGCGTAGAGCGCGTCATGCCCTTCGCGCGAGAGGCGGTAGGTCGAGCGAAGCAGTTCGAGCTTCACGGCCTCGGCGTGCTTCTTCCAGTAGTCGTCCGATGCGATCCACTTCCATAAGCCCGGCTCGCTCCGCTCGAGCGCCTCGGTGAGGGCCCGATGAAACGCGACCGGCTCCAGCCGCCGCTCATCGCTCATGAACGCGGAGCGTGTGAGGTCTTCGCTTCGTCCTCAAGCGATTAATCACCGCGTGCTACCGTGGGTGCACCACATGCACGTCGTCTTCATCGAGCCCCGCTTCCCGACGAATCAACGCTTCTTCATCCGCGCGCTCAAGGAAGTCGGCGCCACCGTCACCGCGATTGGTGAAGGCAGCAAGGAGTCGCTCTCCGGCGAGCTCAAGTCGTGGCTGACGCACTACGAGCAGGTGCCCAGCGTGGTGAACGAGGGCGCGGTGTTGAACGCGGCGCGCTTCATCAACTCACGCCACCGCATCGACCGCCTCGAAGCGTCAGTCGAAGCCCACATCATGTCGACCGCCAAGGTGCGCGAGGCGATGGGCATCGAGGGCACGTCGGTGAAGACCGCCTTCCTCTGCCGCGACAAGCCGTCGATGAAGCAGGCGCTGCGCGAGGCGGGCGTGCCGTGCGCGCAGTCGACCGCGGCGTCGAGCGTCGAAGAGGTCATCGAGTTCGCAAAGAGCGTCGGCTTCCCCCTCATCATCAAGCCGCGTGACGGCGCGGGCGCGTCGGGCGCCTTCCGCGTCAACTCCATCGCCGACATCCACCGCGTGGCCGATGATTCAGGGCTCGCCAAGGGCCGCAGCGTCGCCGTCGAAGAATTCATCGAGGGCCACGAGGGCTTCTACGACACCATCACCATCGGCGGCCGCGTGGTGCACGACTTCGCCACGCACTACTACCCGAACGTGCTCGAGGCGATGCGCACCCGGTGGATCAACCCGCAGTTCATCACCACCAACCGCATCGACTCCGCCGACGGCTACCAGGGCTTGCGCGAGATGGGCCAGAAGGTCGTCACCGCGCTGGGCATCGGCACCTCCGCCACGCACATGGAGTGGTTCAGCGGGCCCAAGGGGCTCAAGTTCTCTGAAATCGGCTGCCGCCCGCCGGGCGTGCGCACGTGGGACCTCTACAACGTCGCCAACGACGTCGACCTCTACCGCGAGTGGGCCAACGCCATCGTGCACGGCCGCCCGGGCGCGCGCCTGTCGCGGCGCTTCTCGACGGGCATGATTGCCATCCGCCCCAGCCAGGACGGCCGCATCGCGAAGTACGTGGGCCTCGACAAAATCGAGCGCGCCTTCGGCCAGTGGATGATTGACGCCCACCTGCCGCCCGAGGGCAGCGGCACGCAGCCGGTGGAGGCCGGGTACATGGCCAACGCGTGGCTGCGCTTCAAGCACCCCGACTACGACACGCTGCGCGGCATCCTCAACTCGGTGGGGCAGACCGTGAAGTGCCTCGCGCGCTAAGCAGCGCCGCGTGGACCCGCTGCACCTCGACCCCGCGCTGTACGTCTTCGTGTCCTTGTTGGGCGCGGCGGCGGTGTTGACGTGGCGCTACCGCGAGACGAGCGCTCCGGTGACGGCGCGCTCGCTGCTCGCGCCGCCGCTGGGCATGAGCACCGGGCTCTTCATGTTCCTCGCGCCGCAGACGCGCGTGCCGTGGGCTTGGGCGCTCACCGCGCTGACGCTGGGCGCCGCCGTGTTCTCCATCCCCCTGGCGCGCAGCTCGAAGCTCACCCGTGAAGGCGACGCGCTCTTCATGCGGCGCTCGCCCGCGTTTCTGTGGATTCTCCTCGGGCTGCTGGCGGTGCGCTTCGCGCTGCGCTCGTGGGTGGAGCAGTACGTGACGCAGGCGCAGACCGGCGCGCTCTTCTTCCTGCTCGCGTTCGGCGCCATCGTGCGGTGGCGCTGGTCGCTGTGGCGGGAGTTCAACCGGCTCCGCGCGTAGCTACTTGCGCTTGCCGTGCTTCATGTGACCCGGCGGCGGGCCCTTCGGCCCCCGGTAGTGGCGGTAGCGGCCCGGCGTGATGCGCACCAGCGCTCCCGGAGGCGCGTCGACGCGCACCCAACCGCCGCGGTGGTCGCGCGCGCGGTACCAGTTCGGGCCGCGCTTCACCCAGTAGACGTTGTCGACGAAGAAGACCTCCTCGTCGTAGTCCTCCACCACCTGCACGCCGGGCTGCACCACGACGACCGGCGGAGGCGCGGGGAACACAATCTGCGGGACCGGCAACTGCACCACCACCTGCGCCGACGCGACAGACGCCAACAAACCCAGGCTCACGATGAGAGTACGCATGGCCCCCACTACGTGCCGGCGGGCACAGTCTTCAGGTATTTTTTCACCCACAATGGAGTCGGTGTGGGTGGCTCAGGGCACGATGGAAGCGCAGTCGGCGGCGCAGCTGAAGGTGGCCGCGGTGCACGAGCGGTCGGTGATGCACGCGTTGCACATGTCGGCCTTGCGGCGGTAGTCGGCGTCGTCGCCCTTCTCACGGCACCGCGACGCGCACGCCGCCGCGTCGTAGTCGGTGTTGAAGCACGACTTGTAGCGGTCGCAGATGGTCGCGCAGTCGAAGACGTTGTCGACCTTCTGCGCCACCGAACAACCGAAACCAGAGAGCACCATGAGGCCCAGCGTGAGGGTTCGCATGGGCCGCTTGTACCGGCGCGGGCGCGCACCGCAACTCCGCGTGCGCGAAAACCGGCGCCGGTGACCGGCACACATCGGCGACACCTGCCCACCAGGCGCGTTCCTTTTTCGAAAGCGCGCGGCTGACAGACTAAGAGGCGCCTCCCAGATGCACGGAGAGAAGCAGTGAGAGGTGTCTTGCTGGGCCCCCAGCAGTTGAAGCAGTCGCTCGGCGCCGCGGTGAAGGTGCTGGGCCGCGAGGGCCCCATCGCGCTGGTGACGTGTGGCTGGCAGGAGCGCGAAGACCAGGACGAGGAGCTCCCCGCGCTGCTGGGCCGGCCGACGGTGAACCTGAAGCTGTACGAGCGCGGCGAGCAGGTGCTGGCTCAAGACCGCGAGTACGCGAAGGCGCACCGCCAGCGCCAGGAGACGCTGCGGCAGATTCAGGAGTTCTACCGGCTGCGGCTGGAGCGCACCTTCGACGCGGCCATCGACATCGACCGCAAGGCGCAGGGCAGCGACATGGCGGCCGACGAGCTGCGGCTGTCGTTCGAGCAGATCCGCCGGCTCGACCAGGAGCACCTCGACCGCGTCGTCGCGCTGCGCGAGGCGTGGGAGCTGCAGCTCAAGCCCCTCGAGCGCCCGGCCATCGCGAAGCACCGCGAGGAGCTGCGTAAGCTGCTGGCGGGCTGCGGCACGCTGGCCATCGCGGGTGGGCACGTGGCGGTGTTGCTCAACCGCTTCCGCATGTTCGGCGTCACGCAGTTGCTGGGCGACCAGCACCTCATCGCGTGGAGCGCCGGCGCGATGATGACCGGCGGCCGCGTGGTGCTCTTCCACGAGAGCCCGCCTGAAGGCGTCGGCATCTCCGAGGTGCTGGAGCAGGGCCTGGGCCTGCACTCGGGCATCCTCCCGTTGCCGAACCCGAAGCTGCGCCTCAAGTTGGACTCGACCTTCCGCGTGGGGTGGATGAGCCGCCGCCACGAGCCGCTGCAGTGCGTGGCCTTCGACCAGGGCGACTTCGTGTGCTTCGACGGCGAGAAGTGGTTCGGCGCCGAGGGCACGTGCCGGTTGAACGTCGACGGCTCCGTCACCACGGGGTGGGCGTCATGAAGCTGGCCATCGAGCAGCTGCAGGCGGGCGAGCTCACCGTCGAGGCCTTCATGGAGGCGCACAGCTTCCCCCTCGTCGAAGGGACGCGCGTCACCTTCGTGTTCAAGGGCCCGGCCGACGCGGTGCACTTGAAGAGCTGGGTGTACGGGCTGCCGAACTCGCAGCCGCTGCACAAGCTGGAGAAGGCCGACCTCTGGTACCTGACGCTCGAAATCCCGAGGAAGTCGCGCGTCGAATACAAGTTCGAGGTGGTGCGCGGCGGCCACGGCGCGTGGATTCTGGACCCCCTGAACCCGCACCACGCGACGGACCCGTTCGGCGCGAACTCCGTGGTGCACGGCGACGGCTACACCGTGCCGGAGTGGACGCAGTTCGACGCGGAAGCGCGGCCGGGCACGATGGAGCCGTGGGTCATCAAGAGCAAGGCGTTCAACGACACGCGGCGCTTCCACGTGTACCTGCCGGCGCGCTTCCGCAAGTCGCGGCGCTACCCGCTGTTGTTCGTGCACGACGGGCCCGACTACGTGCGCTTCGCGAACCTGAAGGTGGTGTTGGACAACCTCATCCACCGCCTGGAAATCCCCGATGTCATCGTGGCGCTGTCGGGTTCGCCGAACCGCATCGGGGAGTACGCCGATGATGAGCGCCACGCGCGCTTCGTGACGGAAGAAGCGGTGCCTGACCTCGAGAAGCGGCTGCCGTTGCTGGGCACTCCGCGCGGGCGGTGCTTGATGGGCGCGTCGTTCGGCGGCGTGGCGTCGCTGTCGACGGCGGTGCGCTACCCGGGTTTCTACGGGCGGCTGCTGCTGCAGTCGGGGAGCTTCGCGTTCTCCGACATCGGGCATCAGAACAAGCGCGGGCCGGCGTTCGACCCGGTGGTGAAGTTCATGAACCGCTTCCGCGAGAACCCGATGATGGTCGCGGAGAAGGCGTTCATCTCGTGCGGCATGCACGAGTCGCTCATCTACGAGAACCGCTCGCTGGTGCCGATGCTGCAGGCCACCGAGATGGAGCTCCGCTACGTGGAGGCGCGCGACGGGCACAACTGGGAGAACTGGCGCGACCGGCTGCGTGAAGGCCTCGCGTGGCTGTACCCGGGGCCGTTGCGCATGGTCTACGAGTAGCTGATCAGGGGGCGCGGTCACGCAGGTGGCCGACGCTCTGCCGAGAGACCCGCGAGCCCTTTGCGCGAGCGGAACTGCACCAAGCCGGGGAGCCATTGGGTTCTCCGCGCGAGTAGCCATTGGTTACGTCACCTTTGGCTACTCCGGCAGAACACCCTTCACCTCGCGCTTGATGAAGTTCGCTGGGAGGTCGAGGGGCCAGCGCGCGGAGAGCACCCGGCCCGCCTGCGTCACGACCGCCCACCATCACGAGCCGTCGTGCGCGAACCTGGCGCGCTCCAGCGTGAGGCGGGTGATCAATTCTGGAGCAGTGGGATGGGCGTGCTGCGCTCGGGAGCGCGCGTGGCACCGCGTTCGCACTGTTCGTCGGGCATGACCGCGAGACCCCAGAAGAACATCGTGTCGAAAGATGGCTTCGCCTTGCACGCCGAAGAAGAGAGCGGCCCCGGCTGGCGCGCCGGCAAGCCCGATGAAGACCCCGAGAAGCTGAAGCCGTGGGGCTTCATCTCCGCGAAGCCTTCCGAGTACCTCGTGCACTTCCGCAACGGGAAGCTCCGCGAGAAGAGCAGCGGTCAGGGCGCCTCGTGCTTCAAGTGGCCCAGCGACACCGTCGCCGTCATCCCCACCACGTTGAAGGAGGTGATGTTCGAGGCCTCGCAGATCACCTCCGACAACGTCGACGTGCGCATCCGCGGCATGGGCATCTACCGCATCGCCGACCCGCGGCGGACCTTCCGCCTCTTCAACTTCTCGTTCCGCGAGCGCGCCGAACAGAAGCTGGCCTTCGCCATCGCCGACATGTGCCGCTCCACCGCGAAGTGGCTCGTCTCGAACATGTCGGTCGAAGAGTGCATCCGCAAACGCAAGGAGGAGATCGCCGCCGAGCTGCGCCGCGAAATCGCGCAGGTCGTCGGCGGAGACCACGGCTGGGGCGTGGAGGTCGCCACCATCCACATTCAAGACGTGTGGGTGGTGAACCGCGAAATCTTCGAGGCCATGCAGGAAGAGCACAAAAGCCGCGTGATGCTCTCCGCCGAGCGCGCGCGGCTGGAGCGCGAGCTCAAGTTGAAAGAGGAGCGCCTCGCCGGTGAGCGCGCCGCGAAGGAGGCCGAGGTGCGCGTGAAGGCCGAGCTCGCCGCCGTGGAACGCGCCGCGATGGCCCGCGACATCGAAGGGCGCCGCGCGCTGGAGTTGCAGCAGATTGCCGCTGCGCAGGAGAAGGCGCGCCGTGAATTGGAGCGCGACGAGGCCCTGGCGTACGCCCGCCAGCAGACCGAGGCCGCCGCCGTCGCCGTCGAGCGCGCCCGCGTCGAGGCCGCCGAAGCCCTCGCCGACCTGAAGGCCCGCGCCGCCGCGCAGCGCGCCCACGAGGCCAGCCAGCTCCAGTTGCAGCGCAAGCTGACCGAGCTCCAGGGCGAACAGGCCGCGCACCGCGAGCAGTTGGACTTCCAACGCGAGGCGCGCGCCATCGAGAACGCGGTGGGCGAAGGGCGCGTCGCGGAGCGCTTCATCACCGAGGCGCTCCCGCAGATTGCGCACGCCTTCAGCGCGCAGTTCGCCCGCATCAGCGTGCACCAGTGGGGCGGCGAAGGCTCCGGCTTCTCGCCGCTGGCCTCGGGCTTCGCGCAGCTCCTCGAGGTCGCCAAGAGCCACGGCGTCGACCTCGGCCGCATCCTCGGTGCGTCGGGGGGCGAAACGCCGCCGCGCGGAGACGGACAGTCAGACTGAAAGCTCCGTCGGAAGCCACCGGCCGCCCGGCGATGACGGTAAGTCAGTGGCCCATGAGAACGCTCCTGATGCTGTCAGCGGTGGTCTTCCTCGCGTGCCCCGTCATCCCCGGCAGTGATGGAGGCACCGGCGGTGGGAGCGGCGGCGGTTCAGGCGCGACGGGTGGAGGCTCCGCGACCGACGCGCGCATCTACGGCGCGGCGAACGCGCTCGTCGCGCAGGGCGACGCCTTCGTGGTGGTGGGCATGAAGACGCTCGGGAGCGGCGCCTCGGCGCAAGACGACTTCCTCGTGGCGCGGATGCTGGCCGACGGCGGGCGCGACGACAGCTTCGGCGACGGCGGCTCCGTCACGCTGGCCTGGCCGGCGTACCACTTCGTCGACCCCCTCGACGCCGGCTTCGACGCCGACCTCCAGACCGACGTGGCCTTCGCCGTCGCGCTGCAGGGCAGCAAGCTGCTGGTGGCCGGCACCGTCGCGTCGCAGGGCGGCCAGAGCGGCGCGTACGGCATCGCGCGCTTCTCCGCCGACGGCGCCCTCGACACCACCTTCGGCACCGGCGGCCGCGCCGAGCTCCGCTTCGGGCCGCTGGTGGGCGGCACGGCTGACCAGCTCGCGCAGCGCGCCGACGGCACGCTGTACGTGGCCGGCTTCGTCGCGCACGACGTCAACAGCACCAACAACACCGACTTCGGCGTGGTGCGCTTCAGCGCCGACGGCGTCGTCGACACCACCTTCGGCACCAACGGCGCCGCGTCGCACGACTTCGGCAAGAACGAGGTCGCGCGCAGCATCGCCTTCCAGGGCAACCAGGTGCTGCTGGCCGGCGGCGACGACTTCGCCGTCACCCGCCTCAACGACGACGGCTCCCTCGACACCACCTTCGGCTCCAGCGGCGTCGCCACCAGCGCCGGCGGCTTTGGCCACGTGATGCGCGTGCTGGCCGGCGGAGAGATTCTCGTCGCGGGCTCCGAGCGCCGCCCGGGCACCGACCAACCGTGGGACATCAAGCTCGTGCGCTACACCGCCAACGGGCAGCTCGACGCCTCCTTCGGCACCGCGGGTGTGGTGAAGCTGGCCTTCGACGAACACCAGATGGCCGTGTTGTCGCTCGACGTGCTGGCCGACGGCCGCCTGGTGCTGGCGATGACCGCGGGCTTCGGCACCACCGGCGCGCCGTACGCGTCGGTCGCGCGGCTCAGCGCCGACGGCGCCCTCGACACCGGCTTCGGCACCGCCGGGGTGGGCGCGCTGCTCGACGGGCTCCCGCTGCTGGGCGTCACCCTCCCGGCCTCCCCCAACCACGCGCTGCTGAGCGGCGGGCGCCTCCACTATGTCGACACCAACACCTTCGGCTCGCCGGTGTACGTGCTCTACGGCAGCGCCGGGCTCTGACCCCGCGCGCGACTTACCGGAGCGATGAGGCACTTGCAGTTGCACTCCGTGGGCGCTTCTTGCATGTGCGGCCCCACCGATGGCCTCGCATCACACCGAAGAGAAGATTCTCAGCGTCCACCACTGGTCTGACCGCCTCTTCAGCCTGACAACGACGCGCGACGCGAACTTCCGCTTCGAGAACGGGCAGTTCGTCATGCTGGGCCTGATGGTCGACGGCAAGCCGCTGATGCGCGCGTACTCGATGGTGTCGGCCAACTACGACGAGACGCTGGAGTTCTATTCCATCAAGGTGCCCGACGGCCCGCTCACCTCGCGGCTGCAGCACGTGCAGGTGGGCGACACCATCCTCATCGGCACCAAGGCGGTGGGCACGCTGCACATCAAGAACCTGAAGCCGGGGAAGCGCCTCTGGCTGCTGGCCACCGGCACCGGCCTCGCGCCCTTCTTGAGCGTGGTGAAAGACCCGGCCGTGTGGGACGCCTTCGAGAAGGTCTACGTGGTGCACGGCGTGCGCAACGTGAAGGACCTCTCGTACGCCGACTACTTCGAGCGCGCGCTGCCCAACCACGAGTACCTGGGCGACGCCGTGAAGGGGAAGCTGGTCTACCACCCGACGGTGACGCGCGAGCCCTTCCGCAACCAGGGCCGCATCACCGACATGATCCGCGACGGCGCGCTGGCGAAGCTCGCGGGCATCCCCGCGCTGACCCCCGCCGAAGACCGGGTGATGATCTGCGGCTCCAACGAGATGCTCAAGGAGACCATGCACCTCCTCGAGGAGCGCGGCTTCGTCGAGGGCGACACCCACGAGCAGGGCGATTTCCTCATCGAAAAGGCCTTCGTCACCAAGTGACGGGCGGCCCCGTTTTCGACACCCCAGGTCGCTGTGCAACCGCTCTCCACACGTTCTGTGGAGAACGCTGTGGAGTCTGTGGAAAACCCGCCCCGTCTCCCTGTGGGAACTGTGGAGAAGTCACCGGCCAGACGCGACTTTGATGCGAAACCGTGACTCGCACTGAGAGTACGTTTTTCGCAGCCGCCACAGACTTTCGGGAAAGTGCGCGTGGCGCGACGTTTCCACAGGGCCTTTTTGAGCTGCCAAACATTCGACATCACGGGCGAATTGATCAATTGCTTGATCTGGAAAAAACGCCGTGCCTAAACCTCGCCTTCCGCTTCAAAAACGCCGCAAAACCCATCACAGCTCCGGGGTCCGCAGGTCGACATGGCCGAATCGACGGTAAGTGCCCAGATTCTCTGGAAAAATGCGCTCGACACGCTGCGGCAGCAAGGCCAGGCGTATGTCGTGTCGCAGCTGCTCCAGCTGCACCCGCTCCGTTTCGAGAGTGGAACGCTGGTGCTGGGCGTGGAAGACCTGTTTTTCCGCGATTGGGTCGATGACCACTACGCCCCGGTGATGCAGCCGGCGCTGACCGACGCCGCGGGCCGCCCGGTGCACGTGCAGTGGGAGAAGGTCGAGAAGCGCGACGCGCCCGCCGTCTCGCTGCCGCCGATGCCGGTGGTGCAGTACCGCAAGCCCGCGCGCCTCAACGAGCGCTTCACCTTCGAGACCTACGTGGTCTCCGAGAGCAACCAGCTGCCGGCCGCCGCCGCCTACGCCGTCGCCGAGTCGCCGGGGCGCGCCTACAACCCGCTCTTCATCTACGGCGGCACGGGGCTGGGCAAGACGCACCTGCTGCACGCCATCGGCAACCGCATCATCGCCAAGAACCCCGAGGCGCGGGTGCTGTACGTGTCGACCGAGGAGTTCACCAACCAGTTCATCGAGTCGGTGAGAGATCAGCACATGACGCAGTTCCGCCGTCGCTTCCGCGACGAGTGCGACGTGCTGCTCATCGACGACATCCAGTTCCTCGGGAAGAAGCAGGAAACCCAGAACGAGTTCTTCCACACCTTCAATGTGCTGCATCAGCTCGGCAAGGCCGTGGTGATGACCTCAGACACCGTGCCCTCTGACATTCCGGGGCTCGAAGACCGGCTGCGCAGCCGCTTCGCGATGGGCCTCATCACCGACGTGCACGAGCCCAACTTCGAAGCGCGCATGGCGATTCTGAAGAAGAAGGCCGCGGCCGACGGGGTCGAACTGACCGACAAGGTCGCGCAGTTCATCGCGTCGAACGTGGTGAAGAACGTGCGCGAGCTCGAAGGCGCGCTCATCAAGGTGACCGCGGTGCACGCGCTGACCCGCCAGCCGCTCACCGAGGAGCTCTGCGCGCAGGTGCTGGCCGACATGATTCCCGCCCGCAAGGCGCTCGACGGCGAGACCATTCAGCGCGAGGTGGCCCGCTTCTACAAGCTGGCCGTCGACGAGCTGCGCGGGGAGCGCCGCGTGAAGCACGTCGCGTACGCGCGCCAGGTGGCGATGTACCTGTGCCGCACCATGACCGGCGACTCGCTCCCGGAAATCGGCAAGCGCTTCAACAAAGACCACTCCACCGTGCTGACCTCCGTGCGGAAGATTGAGTCGCTCAAGGACTCCGACGCGCAGCTCAAGCTGGAGCTCGGCCAGTTGTCGGAAAAGCTGGGCAGCGCGTGA
>CAMLFP010000021.1 GCA_946479335.1 uncultured Archangium sp. | reverse complement strand
CGCTGAGCTACGGAGGCGGGAGCGGCACGGTGACCGCGCTCAGCTTCGACTGGTTGTCCACGAACTGCGTGCTGGTGGTGACGACGACCTGGCGGATGCCGAGCGTCGCGGGGGTGGACGCCAGCTCTTCGACGGCCGAGCCGTCTTGCGCGTGGAGACCGACCGCGTTGCGCGCCACCCGCGTGCTGTCGAGCACTCCCGCGCCCTCGGCGAAGACGGCGGCGATGCCGGGATTGCCCTCGAGCGCGCCGCGGGTGAAGACGATGACGCCGTCGGTGAGCGCCTCGATGCCGTTGCCGTAGCTGCCATCGGCGTCGGCGTGCGTGTTCAACACCACGCTGTCGGTGGCCTCGATGCGCGACTGGAACGAGAAGAGCCCGACCTGCCCGTTGTCGACGAAGGCCGAGTTCTTCACCGTCAACTGCGCGCCGCCGAAGTTCGCGTTGGCGCCGCGACCGCGGGTGCCTGCGCCGTTGGGCTGCGTGGCGCGCACGGTGACCCGCTCGGCGGAGAGCGAGCTCTGCGCGTCGGCGACCTGCAGCCCCGCGCTGTGGTTGTCGGCGACGGTGACGTCCAGCAGCTGCGCCGTCGCGCCGCTCTCCACGATGATGCCTTGCCCGAACTCCCCGGCGGTCGAGAGGCGCGTGCGCTGCAGCACCGACGATGTCACCAGCGCGGTCGCCGTGGCCTGCGCGTACACCGCCGCCGTCTGCGCCTGCGTGACGAGGCATTGGTCGAGCGTCAGCAGGCTCTGGTCGCTCGCCGCCGCGCCCACCGCCGGGTCGTCGCTGCCATCGGCCAGCACGCAATGGTCGAGGCTCAGCGTGCCCTGCTGCACCACGACGGCCGCGGTGTCGGAGTGCCCGCGCACCTCGACGTGACTGCCGGTGACGCGGGCCTGCTGCGCGCGCACGCCCTCGACGACGTCGAAGATCCCGACCTCCGAGAGCGTGAGTTCGCCCTGGCTTCCGGCGAATACCGCGCTCCCCACCGTCTCGCGCACGGCGACGCGGGTCAGCGAGACGTGCGCCGAACCCTGCGCGTCGATGCCGGAAGCGGGCACCCCGGTCGTCGCCGTCACGCCGCGCGCAGTGACGTTCTCCAGCGTCGCGGTGCTGCCCATGTCCTGCGCGTGCACGAGCGAACCCGGCGAGCCATCGGCCGCGCCTCCGTTCCAACTGAGGGTCGCGCCCTGCAGCACGGCGACGGCAACGGCGCTCGGCTGGCCGAGGTTGTCGACGCCGAGCGCGGTGCGGCGCACCAGCGAGTCGGTGAGGGTGGCCGCGCTGGGTGCGACGGTGACCACGAGCCCGCTGGTGGTGCTGTCTTCGATGACGAGCCGGTCGGCGGTGAGCGTCGCGCCGCGCTGCACGCCGACGCCCCAGCCGGTGCGGCCGGTGCTGGCGCGCGGCAGCGTCTTCGACACCACGGTGCGCGTGACGGTGGCGCTGGTGTCCGCGCGGTCGAGGAAGAGCCCCGTCTCGCGGTTGCCGTTCAGCTCCACGTCGGTGAGCGAGATCTGCGCGCCGTACGACGCGGCGATGCCCTGGCCGAAGGTCTGCGTGGAGGGGTCGGGTTGCGTGTCGCGCACCACCACGTCCTCCAGCGTCACCCGCGTGCCCGGGTCGAGGGCCTGCACCGCGGAGCGCTGGTTGTGCTCCAGCACCGCGTGGCGCAGCGTCAGGCCCGCGCCACTCTCGGCGCGCAGGGCCAGCAACGAGTCGCGCACCGTGAAGCCTTCGAGCTCGATGCCGCTGACGCCATTCGCGAAGACGGCGGGGTTGCCGGTGAGCTCCACCTGCGCCGCGCAGCGCCCGATGAGGTGCACTGGCTTCGTCGGCGTGAGGCTCTCGGCATAGCTGCCTGGCGCGACAGCGATGGTGGCGCCCGGCGCGGCGGCGGCCAGCGCGGCGGTGATGGTGGAGAAGTGCGTCGCGTCGCCCCCGTCGAGTGCCGCGTCGACGAACAGCGTGGCGCCGGCGGGAGGGAAGGGCGCGCCACAGTCTCCGATGGGCGTGCAGCTCGTCGAGCCAAGCGCCGCACGGGTGGCGCCGTTGCAGGCGATCTCCGGGAGCGTCGGCTGGCAGCTCCACCCGTCGTGCGTGAAGCCGTCAGGGCAGGTGGACCACCCGACCGCGGCGCAGCCTCCGCCGGGAACCGCGATGGACCCCGCGTCGCAACTGGCGACGACCGCGACGCAGCCCCAGCCCGACGGGTCGGCCTCGAAGCCCGCGTCGCAGATCGCGCCCGCGGCGAGGCACGCGCCGTTGGCGGTGGTGAAGGTGCCCGCGTCGCAGGCGGCGGTGCTGGTGTGGGTCGACGCGTCCTCCGCGCCGCAGCTGCCGCCGTCACACGTCGAAGGAGCGGGGCAGGCGACGAGCGCCAGCGCGCCCAGCGAGAGGAGCAGGCATCGCAAAGTCGTCGTCATGTTCAAGGGAGCAGGTTGATGGCGGTGGACTGCACGAGGAGCGGCACGCCAGCGTCGTCGATGAGCTGCGGGTCGACGTCGAGCGCGTCGGCCGAGCGCTGACTGACGACGCGGAACCGGCCGCCCGAGAGCGTGGAGGTGAGCAGCTTGAGGTTCGGGCCGAACCCATCGGCGAGGAGCTGCGCGCGCGCGTTGTCTTGCAGCGTCACGTTCTCGAGCGTGGCGTTGGTGGTGCCCGAGAAGAGGCCGACGCCGTCGCCGACGTCTTCGGCGTGCGAGATGTCGATGGGCACGCGCACGGCGACGGTGTTCTTGATCAGCACGTCCTTCACCGAGAGGCCGGAGGTGTCGCGGGCGCCGATGCCCACCAGCGCGTTGCCGCTGATCTCCCCGCCGCTGACCGAGATGGTCGCGACGCCGGCGTCGTCGGCCTGGCCCTGCGCCCAGATGCCGCGGCCCTGGTTGTTCTTCACCGCGCAGCCGTCGATGGTGGCGCGCGTGGCGGCGCCGTCGAGCAGCACCCCGACGTTCTCGTTGGCCTCGACGGTGACCGCCGACAGCGCGACGACGGCCCCGGCGCTGGCGACGATGCCCGAGCCCGCCGAGAGCGAGGTGCCGGCCTGCTCCGCGATGCGGCCGCCCTCGACCTTCACCCGCGCGCCGGTGACGCGCAGCCCGACCGCGTTCTGGGTCAACTCACAGTTGGTCAACACCACCTCGCGCGTGGCGCAGTCGGGGCGCGTGCAGGTCGCGGAGATGGCGTTGGTCTGGCTCTGCGTCACCTTCACGCCGACGAGGCGCACCGGGCCGGGGTCGATGCTGATGCCGCCGCCGCTCCCGGCCACGATGCTGAGGCCCTCCACCATCGAGCGCTCGCCGCCGCGCACCGTCAGCACCGGCTCCCCGTCGGTGAGGGTCACCGTCTCACCCGCGCTCGCCGCGAGGCTCACGTCTTCGGGCAGCACGAAGGTGCCCGAGTACGTCCCCCCGGGGAGGATGACGCAGTCGCCGGCGCCCGCGCGCCCCAGCGCCTCGGCGAGGTCGCCCGAGGGCACGATGACGCGCTGGCACGACAGCCCCTGCGGAGGCGTCGCCGACGGGGGCGTCAGCGGCCCACACGAGAGGAGCAGCGACAGCGACACGACGCTCGGCGGGACGCGCAGCACGACCCGACGTTAGAGCCCGTCGTGCGCTCCCGGGCAAGGAGCGGCGTGCTCTGCGCTCACGCGTCAATCACGCGGTGCCCGAGCGCTTCCGGCGGCCCCAGCGTCACCCGCAGCGCGTGGTGCAGCTCCTCGAGCCTCCGCACGTACTGCGAGACGGTGAGCTTCACGGTGCTGGGCATGTCTTCGGTGTAGCTGACGTACCAGCGCAGCTCGTGCAGCACCTCGTGGAACGCGGCGGTCGCGGCCTGCTCCTTCGGCTCCAGCTTCGCCAGCTCGGCGAAGGGCGCGCTGGTGAAGTCACTGCGGCACAGCTCGATGAGCGCCTCGCGCGTGCGCAGCCGGCTGAAGAGGCCCACCGCTTCTTCCTGCTTCGCGGCCAGCCGCTTCATCACCCGCTCCGCGTCGAGCGAGAGCAGGTGCCGCACGCGGTTCGACTCGCTCGCGCTCCTCGGCGCGCGCTTGCTCTTCTTCTTCGCGGCCACTCAGTCGTACCGCTTCGCCATCTTGGCGACGATCGACGAGTACGCGTCGGGCATCACGCGCGACAGGAGGTGGATGGCGTGCGCGTCGGAGCCGATCAGCACGCGCTTCTTCTTCTCGTACACGCCGCGGAGAATCGTCGCCGCCGCGTCTTCGGGGGAGGTGCGGAACATCTTCTCGAAGTTCCTCGCGTTGCGCTGCGCGGTGGCCGCGTCGTTGTAGCTGCGCGCCGCCTTCGCGATGTTGGTCTTGATGCCGCCGGGGTGCACGCTGACGGCGTTGACGCCGGTGCCGTCGAGCTCCGCCCACAGCGACTCGGTGAACCCGCGGATCGCGAACTTCGTCGCGCAGTACGCGCTCTGCCGGGGGATGCCGAGGATGCCGAACACGCTCGACACGTTCACGATGGTGCCGGAGTTCTGCTTCAGCATCTGCGGCAGGTACGCCTTGGTGCCGTAGACCATGCCCCAGAAGTTGATGCCGAAGATCCACTCCAGGTCTTCGTAGGTCTCCTCGAGCACCGTGCCGTCGAGCGCCACGCCCGCGTTGTTGATGACCAGATCGACGTGGCCGAACTGCGTGATGACCTCGTCGGCCAGCGCGTGCACCTCTTCGCGCTTCGAGACGTCCATGCGCAGCGACTTCGGCTTGCGCTTGAGCTGCGAGACGGTCTCCGCGAGGCCGACCTCATTCACATCTGAAATGACGAGCTGGTAGTTCTCCGAATCGAGCTGCCTGGCGAGCGCGCGGCCGATGCCGCTGCCCGCGCCGGTGACGACGGCGACTGGGTTATTCATAGGCGGCGGACCTTATGCGCGCGTCGGGTCACCACGTAGTGAAGACGTAGACGTGTCCTTGTTCCCCGGTGAACGAGACCGGCGGCGCGGTGATGGCAAGCGTCGTGCCGTCACCGCTCATCGCCAGCGAGCGGCCGAAGAGCAGCGTGTCTGCGGCATCGGGGTCGAGGCGCTGCGCGGCCCAGTCTGCGCCGTCGCGTGTGTAGACCCACACCGCGCCGACGAACCCGCCGTCGTCGGGGCTGGTCGCCGTGGGCCGCCAGAGCGCGACGCGCGACGCGTCGTCGGTCACCGCGAGTGTGGTGTTGAAATACACCGCGGCCGTCGCGGTCTGGAAGCTGCCGCCGAGCGCCCACGTCGAGCCCTGCTGCTCGTAGAGGTACGCGACCGCGCCGGTCTCATTCGTCGCCGCGCAGAGCACCACCGCCGAACCATCGCGGTTGATCGCCAGGTTGCTCTCGAAGAGGTTGGGCGTCGGGTAGGCGAGCGCCTTCTGCTGGGTCCACGTGGTGCCCGATTTCTCGAAGAGGACCGCGGTGTCTGCGGGCTCGGAGCCACCGTCGGCGTTCGGGGCGCCGAGCAGCAGGCGGTCGCCATCACCACTGAGCAGCGGCGGGCGGAGCGACGGGAGGATGGATTGCGGCGCCCAATCGGTGCTGTAGCGCGCGTACACGTGCGCGACGCCGGGGCCCGCGATCGCGAGCTCCGCGCCGTCGCGGCTCAAGGAGACGCTGGTGCCGAAGTGATCCGTCTCCGACGCCGGGGCGGGGTTGGTGATGTGCCCGTCTTGCGCCCACGCGGTGCCGGTGCGCTTGAAGGTGTAGATCGCGCCGTCTTCGGCGCTGCCGACATCGAGCGCTTCGAAGTCGGCGGTGACCGCGAGCACGGAGCCATCTTCGTTCAGCGACAACCCGCGCCCGAAGCCACCCCACTTCGCGTCGACCGAGAGGGTGGTCTGGAGCTCCCACGCGGTCCCGTTCAGCGCGTAGACGTAGACGACGCCGGCGTACGCGGTGCCGACGGCGAGCGTCTTTCCGTCGCCGCTGAGGGCGACATTCGCCGCGAAGTCTGCGCCCGCGTCATCGGGGCCCGAGAGCACGGTTCGGTGAATGAACCTCGCACCCGAATCGCTCCCCGCATCGTCGCCCGCGACGCTGCCACAGCCTGCTGACACCACAGCAACCACCACACCCATTCAGATTTTGTTCATGGCCCGCTCCGAACCTGTTCGCGGTGAAACTATTCCCCCGCGGGCGCGCCGCACCAGCCGACGCGTGAGCGCGGAGAATTGACTCGTCGCCGGGGCGTGCACGCGGGCGGGTGCTAAGCGTGCCCCCCGTGAGGACCGAGGAGCTCGACGGTTTGTCGTGGGTTGCGATTCGCGGAGCGCTGGAGGCGCCTCCTGCGTCGCTGGTCGCGGGACGCAACGTGCGGGCGGCGACGCTCGACGCACGGGTGCTCGCCGCGGCGTGCGCCCGCGGATCTCGGCGGGTGATTCTCACCAGCGCCGACGGCTGGCTCTTCGCCTTCGGGTTTCAACTGGGGCTCGGCGCGATCGCGCGACAGCTCTCGAGAACGCACGGCACCGCGCTCTCGTTCGAGAACGATGGGAAGCGCGGCGTCAGGTTGTGCAGCGTGTACCGCGACGGTGCGCTGCTCCGCGAGGTGCGCCACCTCGATGGCGCGTTCGTGCAGAACGGCGCGGCGCTCGGTGGTGAACCGGCGCTCGAGCAATCACTGGACGATGAACTCGTGGCGCGGCTCGCGCGCGCGTGGGGCGCTGATCTCGAGCGCGTCTCGTGGGGGAGCCCGTCGCGCGTCGCGTCACTCCCGGTACCGACACGCTCGATCGCCGTGGCGTTGCTCGTCGTGTTCCTCCTCGGCGCGTTCGTGGTGCGCACGCACCTCTGGCAGTCGCCGAAGGATCGGTGCCGTTCCTCATGCGAGCGGCAGTGGCGCGCGACGTATCGCAACACGCCGGAGTGCCGCGACGTCGAGCTCGAACAATGCCCGCCGCTGCGCTCCGCGATCGACGCCTGCGTCTCGGAGTGCGGCTGATTCAGCGCAGCGCCATCGGGCGCGCGGCGTAGCTGACGATGACGTCAGCGCCCGCGCGGCGGATCGACACCAGCGTCTCCTCGACCGCGCGATCGAAGTCGATGAGGCCCGCGTCACCGGCGGCGCGCAGCGTCGCGTACTCACCCGACACCTGGTACGCGAAGAGCGGCACGTCGGTCGCCTCGCGCGCGTCGCGAAGGAGATCGAGGTTGCTCAACGCCGGTTTGATGAGCAGCGCGTCGGCGCCTTCATCGACGTCGAGCAGCAGCTCCCGGCGCGCCTCGCGGCGGTTGTTCGCGGGCATCTGGTACGAGCGGCGATCGCCGAAGCTCGGCGCGGAGTGCGCCGCCTCGCGGAACGGCCCGTAGAACGCGCTCGCCATCTTGATCGCGTAGCTGAGGATGGAGGTGTTGGTGAACCCCTGCTCATCGAGCGCGGCGCGGATGGCGCGGATGCGGCCGTCCATCATGTCGCTGGGGCACACGAAGTCGACGCCCCACTTCGCGAAGTGCAGCGACATCTCCGCGAGCACCTTCACGCTCTCATCATTGAGAATCGTATTCCCACGGACGAGACCGCAGTGGCCGTGCGTGGTGTACGCGCAGAGGCACACGTCGGCGAACAGCGGCAGCTCCGGCGCGGCTGACTTCACCTCGGTGATGGCCTGCCGCAGCGGCTCCAGTTGCGAGGCGAGCTCCTGCCCGTCGTCGCGCTTGTGCTCGGGCACGCCGAACAACATCACCCCGCCGACGCCAGCGCGGGCCAGCGGCAGCACCTCTTCGCGGAGGAGATCGGCGGAGATCTGCCAGAGCCCGTAGCCCGGCCGCGTCTCGCGCTTGATGCCCTTGCCGGGCACCACGAAGTACGGCTGCACGAGCTGGCGCGGGGTCACCTGCGTCTCCGAGAACAGCGCGCGAATGGAAGGGGTCTGACGAAGACGGCGGAGACGCATCATGGCGGGGTGACCTCGAGAAGAGTGGCCGAGACATCGGAGGTGAGGTGCGCGACGGGCCACGGCGCCGGCCGCTTCATGTTCCACTCCCTGAAGGTGGAGAAGCCGAAGCAGACGACATGGCGAGGCGCCGACTCGCCGCTCTTCGCGGCGAGAAAGTGAGACACCGCTGACGGGCTGAAGAACACCAGAGCGTAGTCATCGGGCAGTGGCGCGGCTCGGAGCGTCTCTGGCTCGAACACGTCGTAGGCCGCTTTGCGGTCGACCCGCGCCGGGCGTAGCAGCCGCACGGTTTCGTTCTGGTCCTGGCTCATCATCCCCAGCTTGCTTGTGGGGTAGCGCACCACGCGCGGCTGTGGCGCCGAATCACTCCAGCGCGCGTGGCGCAGCAGCGCGTTCGCCAGCGCGACGGTGCCGCCGTTGATCTCCAGTTCAACCTCGACGCCGGCCTTGCGCAGGCGCGTCGCGGCGGAGCGCGTCGCGGCGATGGTGCCGAGCGAGGGCTGTGGGCCGCTGACCCACGACTCCACTGCGTTCGCGCTGGTGAACATCGTCCACGTGGTGGCGGGCGCGTCGGGCCAGGGCCACGGGAGCGGGCGCGTCTCGATACAGGGCAAGGGCTGCCCATGGAGCCCCACGGCTTCGAGCCGGGCGCATTCGACGCGCGCGTCACGAAACTCCCGGGTGATGAGCCACGTGGTCACCACGTCCATCTACTCCGACCGCGGCCGACTCGCGGCGCTCATGACGGAGCTGTGACACGCCAGCGCTCGCCGAAGCGCATTCAATGCGCCATGAATTCGCGAGCGCGTTTCCTGGCGGCGTTGAATGGAGAAAAAGTCGATCGACCGCCGGTGTGGTTGATGCGTCAGGCGGGGCGCTACCTCCCGGGCTACCGCGAGGTGCGCAAGAAGGCCTCGTTCTGGGAGCTGTGCCACTCGCCGGAGCTGACGACGCAGGTCGCGCTCGAGCCGCTGAACCTCTTCAAGCTCGACGCGGCGATCGTGTTCTCCGACATCCTCGTGGTGCCGCAGGCGCTCGGCCTCGGTGTGACGTTCGGCACCGGTGAGGGCCCCATCATCACCAGGCGGCTCGAGTCGCACGCCGACCTCGCCGCGTGGGACACCAAGGGCATCGCCGAGCGCCTCGGCTTTGTCGCGAAGGCGGTCGCGCACCTCAAGAACGCGCTCGCTGATCGCTACGGCATCTTCGGGTTCGCCGGCGCGCCGTTCACCTTGCTCGCGTACTGCGTCGAAGGTGGCGGGAGCGACGACTTCCTCAAGGCGCGCACGCTGCTCTACCGCGACCCCGCGCTGGCGGAGGCGGCGCTGGCGACGTTGGCCGACGTGACGGCCGAGTACCTCGACGCGCAGTGCGAAGCGGGCGCCGACGTGGTGCAGCTCTTCGATACCTGGGGCGGGCTCCTCGACGCGGAGACGTACGCGCGCTTCTGTCTCCCCGCGATCCGCCGCATCACCACGCCGCTCCGCGCGAAGGGCCGCAAGGTGATGTTGTTCGCGCGTGGTGGCCAGCATCTGTTGCCGGTGCTCGGCGAGGCCGACGTCGATGGCTTCTCGCTCGACTGGCGCAACGACTGGCGTGACGCGCGCAAGCGGTATCCGCGGCACGTGCTGCAGGGGAACCTCGACCCCGCGCTGCTCGTCGCCGGTGAAGCACCGACGCGCGCGGCCGCCCGGAAGCTGCTCTCCGACATGCGTGAGGCGGAGGGCGGCACGCGCTGCATCTTCAACCTCGGCCACGGCATCCATCGGTTCACCCGCCCGGAGGTCGTCGCCGCGCTGTGCGACGAGGTCGCGGGAAATGGCTGAAGTCGACGTGCTGGTCGTCGGTGGCGGGCTGGCGGGTCTCGCGGCCGCGCTGGAGGCCCAACGTCAGGGCCGCTCGGTGCAGGTGCTGGAGCGCGCGTCGCGGCTCGGCGGCAAGGCGGGCTCCACGCAGTTGCCGAGCGGCTTGTTCCCCGATGGGCCGGTGAGCTTCAACGGGCGGGCGGCGGTGTTCTGGCGCTTCCTCGAGCTGCTCGGCGCGGAAGGCGAGGTCGCGAAGCTGAACCCCGTGGCGAGCCACCGCTACCTCGTGCGCGGTGGAAAGCTGCGCGCCATCAAACCCAACCCGCTGAGCCTGCTGACGACCGGCGCGCTGACGTGGGGCGATCGCTTCTCCGCGCTGCGCGAGTACGCCTCGAAGTCGACCTTCGTGGCGCCGGAGGACGAGTCGATGCGCGCCCTCTTCGAGCGCCGCTTCGGCGCGCCGATGGTCGACGCGGTCTTCGAGGCGATGTTCCAGGGCATCTTCGCCGGCGACTTGAATGAGCTCTCGGTGCGCTCGTGCCTGCCGGCGCTGAGCGGCGCGGAGCAACGGCACGGCGGGGTGCTGCGTGCGCTGATGGCGGCGCCGAAGGCGGCGGGTGGCAAGCCCGGCCTGTTCTCCTTCACGCGCGGGCTCGGCGTCATCGGCGAGTACGCCGCGAAGCGCGTGCCGCACACCTGCGGGGTCGAGGTCGCGGAGGTGTCGACCACCGCGGCGGGCGTCTCGGTGCGCAGCGTCGACGGGCGCACCTTCGCGGCGAAGAGGCTGGTGCTGGCGTGCGAAGCGCCGGCCACCGCGCCGTTGCTGGTGAAGCTGGCACCACAGACCGCGAAGGAGTTGGCGGCGTTCGACTACGCTCCCATCTCTCTCGTGCAGTGGACCGAACGCACTCCCGGTGAAGCCCGCCTGCCGCGCGGCTTCGGCTACCTCGCGGCGCCGCGCGAGCAGTTGTTCGCCCTCGGCATGCTCTTCATCGGAGATCTCCTCGACGGCGGGCAGCGCCGCTTCTCGTCGCTGGTGGGCGGGGCGCTGCAGCGCGACCGCGCGGCGTTGCCCGATGATCAGCTCATCGAGGGCGTCAGCGCCGACGTGCAGCGGCTCACCGGTGGCGTGGTGGGCGAGGTGCACCGCGTGGTGCGCTACCCGCGCGCGGTGTTCCAGCCGAAGGTCGGGCACCTCGACGCGTTGGCGCGCGCGAAGGCGGGCCTCGCCGGGTTGCCCATCGCGCTGGCGGGCAGCTACTGCGGCGGCGCGGCGATGAAAGACGCGATCGCCGCAGGCTTCGAGGCCGTCGCATGATCGCGTTGGTGGGCTCCTCGTGGCGCACCGCGACCACGCTGCAGCGCGCGCAGTTGTCGGCCGCCGCGACCGAGGCCATCGCCTCGCTGCGCGCGTCTGGCTACGTCGCCGGTGCGGCGTGCATCGCCACGTGCTCCCGCACCGAGTGGGTGCTCACCGCTGATCAACCCGAGTGGGCCGGCAACCTGCTGCGCTCCGCGCTCGCCGCGCGCCTGCCGGAGCTCGACCCGCGCTCCATCGCGGTGCGCGCCGGCGGCTCCGCCATCAACCATCTGCTGCGCGTCGTCGTCGGCCTCGACTCGGTCGCTGAAGGCGAGTCGGCCGTCGGCCGTCAGGTGCTGCGCGCGTTCGAGCATTCGCGCACCGCGGGCCTGTCCGATCGTCGTCTGCGTCACGTGTGGAAGCACGTGGAGCGCTTGATTCACCTGCGTCGCGACGCGGTGCCGTCGTCGCGCGCGCTCGGTGTGCAGACGCTGGTGCGCGAAGCGCTGCAGGAGCGCGAGCTGAAGACCGTCGCCATCCTCGGGCGCGGCGACTTCGGTCAGGCCATGGAGCGCAGCCTCCGCGCCGCGAATCGCTGGGAGCTCTCGACGTATTCGCGACAGTCGCTCGACGAGCTGGTGAAGCGGCTCCCGCACCTCGACGCGCTCGTCATCTGCACCGGCGGCCCCGCGCCGTGGCTCACGCTGCCCGCGCGAAGGTCGGGGCTGTGCATCGACACCGGCGCGCCGCCGCAGCTGCTGTCGGCGCCGGGCTGGGAGACGCTGGGGCTCGACGAGCTGCTGGCGCGCCCGGAGCGGCAGCTCCCCGATGATGAGCGTGAGCGCCTGGAGCTCCTCGTCGCGGAAGCGACGGCTGGCCTCCTCGACGCGCTCAACGCCCCCGCGCCCTCTCGCGCGCTGGCCGCCATCGACGCCGAGCGCTCCCAGTTCTTGAACCAGGAGCTGCCGGCGTTGCTCAGCGGGCTCTCTCCGAAAGAGGCGCGCCGCGTACGTCAGGCGGTCAGCGCGTTTACCCACAAGCTCATCCAACGCACGAAGGAGTCGACCTCGTGAAGTTCATCGCAGGGACCCGAGGGTCCGCGCTCGCGCTGTGGCAGACGCGGCATGTGTCGTCGCGGCTCGCGGCGCACGGCGCCGAGGTCGAAGAGCGCATCATCACCACGCAGGGCGATGTGAGTCAGGCCGCGCGCCTGCAGGGGAAGCTCGAGAAGGGCTTCTTCACGCAGGAGCTCGAGGCGGCGCTCCACGCGCGGGAGATCGACTGGGCGGTGCACTCGCTCAAGGACCTCCCCACGCGCATGCCCGCGGGGCTGGTGCTGGGCGCGGTGCTGCAGCGCGCGCCCGCGGCCGATCTGCTGCTGGTGCGCCCCGAGGCGGTCGATGCGTCGAAGGTGCTCCCGCTGCGTGAAGGTGCGCGCGTCGGCAGCTCGTCGCTGCGCCGCGAGGCGATGCTCAAACACTTCTCTCCCGGCGTGAAGGCCGAGCCGTTGCGCGGCAACGTACCCACGCGCGTGCAGAAGCTCGCCGACGCTCAGTACGACGCCATCGTGCTCGCGGAGGCGGGCGTCACGCGGCTGGGGCTCGACCTCTCGGCGTTCGCCGTGTTCCGCCTCGACCCGCGCCGCTGGCCGTGCGCGCCGGGGCAGGGCGCGGTGGCGGTGCAGTGCCGCGCCGATGATGCGCGCGTGCTGCCGGTGCTCGCGACGCTCGACCACGAGCCGACGGCGCGCGCCACGTCGCTGGAGCGCGACTTCCTGCGAATCCTCGAAGGGGGCTGCACCACGCCCTTCGGCTGCTTCATCGCCGACGGCGCCGTCACGCTGGGGCTCGCGAGCGACGCCGGGTGGCGCGCGCTGCACGTTCAACTCCCCGCGTCTGCCGACGCCGCGTGGCTCACCGCGCGCCTCACCGACCTCAACACCGCACCTCTGGAGAACCGAAATGACCGCCTCGTCGAGCGCCTCTGAAAAACTCTTCGCGAAGGCGAAGCACCTCATCCCCGGAGGCGTGTCGAGCCCGGTGCGCGCTTTCGGCTCCGTCGGAGGGACGCCGCGGTACATGGCGCGCGGTGAGGGCGCGACGATGGTCGACGAAGACGGCCGCGCGTACCTCGACTTCTGCATGGCGTGGGGCCCGCTGATCCTCGGGCACGCGCACCCGCGCGTCATCGAGGCGGTGACGAAGGCGGCGCGCGACGGGCTGGCGTTCGGCACCTGTCATCGCTTCGAGCCCGCGCTCGCCGAGCTGGTGCTGGACGCCTTCGCGCCGGCGAACCGCGTGCGCTTCGTGGTGAGCGGCACCGAGGCGGTGATGACGGCCATCCGCCTCGCGCGCGCGCACACCGGGCGCACGCTGCTGCTCAAGTTCTCGGGCTGCTACCACGGGCACGCCGACTCGATGCTGGTGAAGGCCGGCAGCGGCGTCGTCACGCTGGGGCTCGCGGAGAGCGAAGGCGTCACCGTGGCGAAGGACACGATCGTCGCGCCGCTGGGCGACCTCGCCGCGCTCGAGGAGACGTTCAAGAAATACGGAGATCAACTGGCCGGCGCGCTCATCGAGCCGCTCCCCGCGAACAACGGCCTGCTCAAGCAGACGCCGGAGTTCCTCGCGCGGTTGCGCGCGCTGACGCAGCAGCACGGCACGGTGTTGATCTTCGACGAGGTCATCAACGGCTTCCGCTTCGGCTTCCATGGCTACGGCAAGAAGGTCGGCGTGCAGGCTGACCTGACCACGCTGGGGAAGATCGTCGGCGGCGGGCTGCCGGTGGGGGCCATCGTCGGCGGTGACGCGCTGCTCGATCGCCTCGCGCCGCTGGGCAAGACGTACCAGGCCGGCACCATGGCGGGGAACCCGGTGGCGCTCGCCGCGGGCATCGCCACGCTGACCGAGCTGCGCACCGGCGCGCCGTACCAGAAGCTGGAGCAGCTCGGCGCGGCGCTCGACGCCGCCGTCGCGAAGAAAGCCGACCGTGCGTTCCAGTTGGTGCGCGAGGGCAGTCTCTTCTGGCCGTACTACGACCGCGCCGCGGCGCCGCCCACGCAGGCCGAGCAGATCTCCGGCGACGCCGTGAAGCAGTTCAAGGCGCGCTACGCGGGCTGGCTCGACGCGGGCCTCTACCTCCCGCCCTCGGCCTACGAGGTCGGCTTCCTCTCTTCTGCGCACACGGTCGAACACGTGGAGCGCCTGGTCGCCGCGCTTTAAAGAACCGCCCATGCTCCGCCTCCGCCGCTGGCTGAAACGAAACCTCGACGTGATGGCGTTCGGCGCCGCGTTGATGATGCTCGGCTCGCTGATGGCGTGGTGGTCGGTGCTGGTGCGGCGCAACATCCTCACCAGCGACGCGCTGCTGCGCGAGCAGATCGCCGCGAACTTCTCCGGCGAGGAACTCACGCGGCGCATCTCGGAGCTGGACGCGCACACCTGGCGGATGCTGTTCATGATCTTCGGGGAGACCGCGACCGCGTGCGTGCTGATGCTGGTGTTGACCGGCGTGCTCTTCGCGGTGGCGCGCTACCGGCGGCGTGAGACGCAGCGCTTGAGCGCGATGCTGCAGCTCTCCGCGCATCAACTGAAGACGCCGCTCGCCGGCGTGCGCGCGCTGCTGCAGAGCCTGGGGAACGGCGCCATCCCCGAGGCGCTGCGCGGCAAGTTCATCGGGCAGGGCCTCACGGAGTGCGACCGGCTCGAGCATTTGATCGAGACCACGCTCGCCTACCAGCGCGCGGTGGCGTGGTCGTCGGCGCGCAAGGAAGAGATCACGGCGTCGCGCCTGGTGACGGAGATCGTCGAGCACCGCCGCGCCACGTTCCCTGAAGAGGTGGTCGAGTGGCGGCCCGGCGAGAGCGTCACCGTCAGCTGCGACAAAGACGCGGTGCGGGTGGTGCTGGAGAACCTCCTCGACAACGCGCGCAAGTACGGAGGCGGACAGGTGGCGCTGAGCGACTCGACACGCGGCGCGCGGTGGCGCCTCGAGGTGAAAGACACCGGCCGCGGCTTCGAGCAACGCGACGCGGAGCGCCTCTTCGAGCCCTTCGAGCGCGCGCAGGGCACCGGCGTGGAACACGGCAGCGGGCTGGGGCTCTACATCTCGCGGCAACTGGCGCGGCAGATGAAGGGCGAGCTGACGGCGGTGAGCGCGGGGCCGGGGCAGGGCAGCGTGTTCGCGTTGGAGCTCCCGCTGGCGAAGGAGGTCTCCGGTGGCTGACACCATTCTCGTGATCGAGGACGAAGCGCTGGTGCGCGACCTCGTGGTGCTGAACCTCAAGCACGCGGGCTACGACGTCACCTCGCGCGCCAACTTCCCCGACGGCGCGAAGGCGATCCGCGAGAGCGGCGTGTCGCTCGCCATCGTCGACGTGATGCTGCCCGGCGGCGAGGGCTTTCAATTGGTGCGTGAGGCACGCGACGCGGGCGTGCGCTGCCCGATCTTGATGCTCACCGCGCGCAGCGAGGTGCAGGCGCGCGTGCGTGGCCTCGACTGCGGCGCCGACGACTACCTCACCAAACCCTTCGACGTGTCGGAGCTGCTGGCGCGCGTGCGCTCGCTGTTGCGGCGCGCGTCGGGCGCAGTCGCGACGCCGGGCAAGTCGGTCTCCGTCGGCGCCTTCAGCGTGCGCCTCGACACCGGCCGCGCCAGCAGCAACGAGGGTGAGGTCTCGTTGAGCGACAAGGAGCTCAAGCTGATGGAGCTCTTCTCGCGCAACGTCGACAAGGTGCTCTCGCGCGCCGACATCCTCGAAGAGGTGTGGGGGATGGATGCGTTCCCCACCGATCGCACCATCGACAACTTCATCTTGCGGCTGCGGCGGCTGTTCGAGCCCAACGCCGAGACCCCCGTTCACTTTGTCACCGTGCGCGGCCGCGGTTACCTGTTCAGGCCATGAGTGAGAAACGCGGCATTCTGTTGGTGAACGTAGGCACGCCCGACGGCCCGTCGGTGCCCGAGGTGCGCCGGTACCTCGCGGAGTTCCTGTCGGACCCGCACATCATCAAGGTGCCCGCGCCGGTGCGGTGGCTGCTGCTCAACGCCATCATCCTCCCGTTCCGCCCGAAGAAGAGCGCGCACGCCTACCAACGGATCTGGACCGAACAGGGCTCGCCGTTGATGGTGTACTCGCGCGCGCAGGCCGACGCCGTGCAGCGCGCGCTGCCTGACGCGATGGTGCGGCTGGCGATGCGCTACGGCAACCCGTCGATTCAAGACACGCTGCGGGAGTTCGACGAGGCGGGCGTGACGAAGGTCACCCTGGTGCCGATGTTCCCCCAGCACGCGGGCGCCACCGTAGAGAGCGTCGTCGACCGCTGGGCCGAGCTGATGGCCGCGCGCGAGCAGAAACTCGAGACCGACACCTTCCCGCCGTTCCACGCGATGGACGGCTTCGTCAGCGCCGGCGGCGCGTTGATCCGCGAGACGGTGGACTCCCTCAAGGCCGACCACGTGCTGTTCAGCTTCCACGGCATCCCCGTGAATCACCACGAGTGCCTCGGCGAGCAGTGCGTGCCGACGTGCTACCGCGGGCAGTGCGTCACCACCACGAACCTGCTGGCGCGCGCCGCGGGCATCACCGACTTCACGCTCGCGTTTCAGTCGCGCATCAAGGGCCAGAAGTGGATCAAGCCGTACACCGAAGACGTGCTGGTCGAGCTCGCGCAGCGCGGCGTGAAGCGGCTCGCGGTGGCGTGCCCGTCGTTCGTCGCTGATTGTCTCGAGACCATCGAGGAGATCGGCCTGCGCGCCGCGGAGACCTTCGTCGAAGCCGGCGGCGAGAAGCTCGCGCTGGTGCCGGCGGTGAACGCGCACCCCGACTTCATCGGCGCACTGGCGCGTGAACTTCAGGCCGCCGAGTCGTCCCGGGCCTCGAGCGCCTGAATCGCGATGGCGCGCGGTCGCGACGCGTCAGCTGTCTTCGCGGTCAGTCGTGGGGCCCTGACGCTGCCGCTGCGACTCCGCCTGCTTCGCGGTGGCGCGCTTGTCTTCACGGTAGAAACCGTCGCGCGCATCGTCGGGGTCGTCTTCACGGAGGTCGGCCGTCACCACCGCCTTGCTGCCGAACTTCGAGGCGATGGCGTCGAGCGCCTGATTCAGCTTGTTGCTGCGCGCGGGCGCCGCGGGTTCCGAGAAGAGCCCCAGCTGCGGCGCGCCACCGTTCAGCTCCTGCCCGCTCACGCCGGTGAGGCGGATCTTCCGCGTCAGGTCGGCCTTCTTCAGCAGCTCCAGTGCGCGGCGGTAGAGCGTTTGGCCATCATCAGTCGCTTCGTCGAGCGTCACCCGCCGGGTGATCTGCGTGAAGTCTTCGTACTTCACGGTGAGTTGCACGCAGCGCGCCTTGAGGCCTGACTTGCGCAGCCGCCGGCCGACGCGCAGCGCTTGTGAATGCAGGTGCGGCTTGAGCGCTTCTTCGCCGAAGAGATCTTCCTCGAAGGTGTCTTGCGCGCCGACGCTCTTCGCTTCGCGGTCGGGCACCACCTCGCGAGGGTCGATGCCGCGCGAGAGCTCCCAGAAGTGCTGCGCCGAGGTGCCGAGCCGCTGCGCGAGCCACGGGAGCTCCTTCTGCGCGACGTCGCCGATGGTGTGGAGCCCGTGGCGCTTCAAGACCTCCTCGGTCTTCTCGCCGACGCCCCACAGCCGCGAGATGGGCAGCGGCTTCAGGAACTCGCGCGCCGCGCCGGGCGCGACCTCGTATTGGCCGTTGGGTTTCGCGAAGTCGCTGGCGATCTTGGCGACGAACTTCACCTCCGCGATGCCGGCCGAGGCGGGCAGCTCCACCTCGCGTGCGATCTCCTCGCGGATGCGCTTCGCCAGCGCCGCGGCGTTGCCGAAGAGGCTGCGGGAGGCGCTCACGTCGAGGAACGCTTCGTCGAGTGACAGCGGCTCGATGAGCGGTGTGTAGCGCTCGAAGATGCGGAACACGGCCTCGCTCGCGTCGACGTACGCGGCGAAGCGCGGCGGCACCACGATGGCCTTCGGCGCCAGCTTCAGCGCCCGCGCCATGGGGATCGCCGAGCGCACGCCGAACGGCCGCACCTCGTACGACGCCGCCAGCACCACGCCGCGCTGCGGGTGCCCGCCGACGATGACCGGCTTGCCACGCAGCGCCGGCGCGTCGCGCTGTTCGACCGACGCATAGAACGCGTCCATGTCGATGTGGATGATCGCGCGGCTCATGGCCGGGGCGGCAGGCCCATCTCCGCGCGGAGCTGCAGGAACTCCGGTGTCCACTGCGAGGTGGCGTCGCGCACGGTCAGCGTGCGGCGCACGAGCGGCGCCGGCTGTCGCGCGAGCACGTCGACCATCACCAGCACGTCTTTCCCTTCGCGAGGGATGACGTCGAGGTGCTCGATGACGTGCAACCCGGCGCCGGCCGCCGCCTTCGGCACGCGCGCCTTCTCGAGCGACGAGGTCGTCACCACGAAGCGCCCGTCGTCGGTCAAGAGCCGCGCCGCGGCGAGCGCGTATTCCTCCACGCCACCGCGCACCTCGAAGCGACACGGGCCCGCGTGCGTCTTCTCGCTCTCCGGCCCGGTGCCCAGCGGGAAATAGGGAGGCGTGCCGGTGATGAGCCCGAAGCGGCCCTCGAGGTTCGCCGTGCGCAGGTCACCGTCGATGATGCGGCAGCGGTCTTCGACGCCGTTCCACGCGATCGATCTCCGGCCCATCGCGGCGCGGTCGGCCTGCGCCTCGATGCCGGTGACGTCGGCGTGCGGGAACTTCCACGCCATCATCAACAGCACGCTGCCGAGGCCGCAGCCGAGATCGAGCAACCGCGTCGCGTCGCGCACGTGCGGCGCGGCGACCCACGCGGTGACGAGATCATCGAGGCTCCAGCGGTGCCCGCGCTGCTTCTGGAACAGGCGCCACTCGCCGGTGAGGAAGCAGAGATCTTCGTCGTCGGCCGGCGCTAGATCGGCACGGCCGCCGGCTCCACGCGGAGCTGGACCGGGCGGAACCCATCCGGCTGGTCGGCGTGCTGTTCGAGTGATTCCGGCCACGAGGGCACGTTTACTCCTGAATCGGCGGTGTTCACCTGCTCGTCGGGGACACGGTGACGGTGCGCGTGCGTCGCGACCTCCGGCGCGCCCTGCAAGACGGCGATGACGCCCGCGGCGAGCGTCGTCCACCCGAGGAGAATCACGACGGCCAGGCCAATGAGCGTTCGGTTCATGCGCTCGTGAATGAGCACGCGCCGTGCCGGGTTTCGGGCCGAATTTCTCGCGAATAAGTCCGCGATTCGTGGGGCGCTGTGCGCATGCAACACCGGCTCGCGCGCTGTTGCAGGTGTTGCACCTGTTGCAGGTGTTGCACCCGTCAGAAGGTGCGCGCGTCGAGGCCGTAGCGCTTGAGCCACCGTTGGATCTGCATGCGCGCCTTGCCCATCGCGCGCGCCACAGCGGAGACGTTGCCGCGGTGCTCCTTGAGCAACCGCTCCAGCTCCGCGCGCCGCGCGTCATCGAGCTCGTCTTCGCTCGGTCGTCGCGCGGGCGGCGGTGACGCCAGCTCCGGAGGCAGGTGCTCGAGCTCGACGGTGCCCGCGGTGGCCAGCGCCAACGCGCGCTCCAGCACCTTCTCCAGCTCGCGCACGTTGCGAGGCCAGTCCCACGAGAAGAGGGCGCGCGCGGCGTTGACGCTGAAGCGCACCGGCGACTTCGCGTGGCGCTTGAGCAGCGCGGCGATCAACAGCCCGAGATCTTCGCGGCGCTCCTTCAGCGCGGGCAGCGTCAGCTCGTAGCCGCCGAGCCGCGCGCGCAGGTCGTCGCGGAACTCGTCGCGCGCCACCAGTTGCTCCAGCGAGCGGTGGGTCGCCGAGATGACGCGCACGTCGACGGCGATGGGAGCGGTCGCGCCCACGGGCGTCACCGTCTTCTCCTGCAGTACGCGCAGCAGCGCCGGCTGGGCCTCCAACGGCAGGTCGCCGACCTCGTCGAGCAACAGCGTGCCGCCGTGCGCTGCGCGGATGAGCCCGGGGCGATCGTCGCTGGCCCCGGAGAAGGCGCCCTTGCGGTGGCCGAACAGCTCCGACTCCACGAGCTCCGAGGGCAGGGCGCCGCAGTTCACCGCGATGAAGGCGCCGCTGCGGCCGCTGCGCGCGTGCACCTCGCGCGCGATGACCTCCTTGCCGGCGCCGGTGGGGCCCGACAACGCCACCGTCACGTTGCTGCGGGCGATGGCGAACAGCTCGGTGAGGCGCGCGTCGAGCGCCGGTGAGAGCGTGAAGGGCCCCGGCGCGGCCAGCGGCACCGGCTGTTCGGTCTTGAAGACGAACCACGTGCGCCCGAGCTCGAACACGTCGCCGTCACGCAGCTCCACGCGCTCGACGGTGACACCGTTGTGGCGCACGCCGTTCTTCGACTTCGTGTCTTCCAGCACCCACGCCTTCATCACCCGCGAGAGCTTCGCGTGGGCGGTCGACATCCACCGGTCGGCGATGCCCAGCCTCAACACGCGCCCGTCGAGCGCCGCGGCGTGCGCATCGGCGCGCCCGAGCAGCACCTCGTCGACGTCGTGGAGCGCGTGCCGGGCCGGCGCGTCGAGCGGACGATCGGCGTCGAACGCGCGGAAGAGCATCGCGCCCCGCTTCTGCGTCGCCGGCCCGTGCACGCCCTCGGTCAGCGTGCTGTGCATCAGCGCAGCCCTTCGAGCACGTAGAGCTCATCGAGCATCTGATGCGTGTTGTAGACGTAGTGCTTGCCGTCGGGCGTGAGCATCAGGTGCGCCATGTTCGACGCGCCGGTGACGTCGAGCGGCGTCAGCGCGTCAGAGAGCTCCAGCTTCCCGGTGGCCAGCTCGTAGCGGAAGAGCTGCACCTCCGGTTTCACGAACGGGTTCGCGTAGCGCGCCACCCACAGCGACTTTCCATCTTCGGTCCACTGGAGCGGGGCGTCGTCGTGCTGCAGCCCCTTGAGCTCCTCGGTGGTGCCGCGCTCGACGTCGACGAGGAACTTGCGGCCGTCCTTCAGCCACGCCACGAGCGACTTGCCGTCGGGCGAGGGCGGGGCCCCCAGCATCAGCTCGCCGTCGCCGACCCGGCGCGGCTGCGGGTCGATGAGCTGTTCGCCGGGCGTGAGCGACAGCTGCTGCACGTAGAGCGCGTGGCTGCCGTTGTGATCGATGCCGGTGAACGCGATGCGCGCGCCGTCGGGGAAGAAGTGCGCGCGTGACAGCCCGCGGAAGCCGGGCGTCGGCAGGTCGATGGAGTTGCCCGCGCCCGTCGGCACCAGCCGCAGCGTGTTGTACGGCGGCGTCGGGCTCAGCAGCGCCCAGCGCTTGTCGGGCGAGAGCGCGCGGCCCCAACCGCTCGCGAGCATCACCGGCGTGTCGTCGTCTCCGTCGAAGCGGCGGAACCAGGTCTGGATCTCCGGCGACGCGGCCGTGCCGTGCCCCTCGAGGAAGAGCAGCGCGCTGCCGTCGGCCGCGAGCGCCACCGGGTTCGAACCGTCGAGCCACCCCAGAGAGCGCTCCTGTTGGCTCCCCGCGACCATGCCGAACAGCCGCGCGCGCGAGGTGCCTGTCGAGATGAGCACCCGGCCTCGCGCGTCGATGTCGTGGAGCTGGATGACGCCCGCCGCCGCGTAGACCTCGCGCTCCGCGCCGAGGAGGTCCATCGCGTAGAGCTGCCGGGCGACGGTCTCGTAGCCCGCGGCGAACCACACCTCGCGGCCCGACGGCGCCCACGCCAGCCCGCCGAGCGTCCACGCGGTCTTCGACTTCGCGACCAGCGTGCCCTGCAGGTCGATGATCTCCACCGTGCCGCGATCGTCGTCGAGCACCGGGTGGCGCAGGTACGCGATGTAGCGGCCGTCGGGTGAGAAGCGCGCGCCCGACAAACGCTCCTGGCTGCTGAGCAGCTCGTGGCCGGGCGGCGACTCCAGCCGCACGCGGTGATCTTCGGAGCGCAGCAACAGCAGCTGATCATCGGGCCCGAAGTCGGCCCACATCACCTCGCGGAGGATCTCCCGCGCCGCGCCGCCCGCCAGCGAGCCCCGCGAGAGCACCACGCCGCTCATCCCCGTGTCGGCCTTCACCTGACCGAGCAACAGCTCGTCGCGCGCCGAGAGGTCGATCAACACCGTGCCCGGGCCGCTGGCGCTGCGCAGCTCGGGGCCGTCGAGGCGCCCGGCGTAGATGCGCGCGGCCTCGCCCTCGAAGGCCGCCGAATACACCAGCCCCCGGCCATCGGAGGCGAAGCGCGCGTTGGTGATGGTGCCCGCGCGGTAGCTGACCTTGTGCGTGGAGATCGCGGGCGCCGGCAGCTCGCGAGGCGCGCGCAGCCCCACCGCCAGCGCCACCGCGACGGTGATCGCCACGCCCAGCAGCACGAAGACGAGGTTCTTGCGCCGCGGCGACGGCGCGACCTGCTGCTCGCCCGACGCGGTGATGGCCTCCAACGCGAAGGCGAGATCGCGCGCGTTCTGCAGACGCTCCTCGGGCGCCTTCTCGAGGCACTTGTGCATCACCCGCACCAGCGACGGCGGCGCGGCGACCTTCAGCTCGGCGGGGTCGGCGTTGAGGATCTTGTAGCCGCGCTCCACCGGCGTCTCCCCGGGGAAGGCGAGCTGCCCGGTGAGGCACTCGTAGATGATGGCGCCCAGCGCGAAGAGGTCGGATCTCGCGTCGGCCACCTGCCCGCGCACCTGCTCCGGCGCCATGTACCCGGCGGTGCCCATGATCGCGCCCGACTGCGTGAGCGGCAGCGTGCCCGCGGGCGGCGTCGCGCTCTCGGTGGTGCGCGCCACGCCGAAGTCGAGGATCTTGAGGCTCCCCTCGCGCGTGATGAAGAGGTTCTCGGGCTTGAGGTCGCGGTGCACCAGCCCCTTGTCGTGCACCGCGGCCAGCCCGTGCGCGGCCTGCAACTCCAGCTCGATGACCTTGCGCGGCGGCAGTGGCCCGCGCTTGAGCTTCTCGCGCAGCGTCTCGCCCGAGAGCAGCTCGGTGACGAGGAAGGGCGTGCCGTTCTCGGTGCCCACGTCGAAGACCGACACCACGTTGGGGTGGTTGAGCGCCGACGCGGCGCGCGCCTCGGCCTCGAAGCGCTGCCGGCGCGACGGGTCCGCGACGCTCTCGGGCGGCAACGTCTTGAGCGCCACCTCCCGGCCCAGGCGCGTGTCGCGCGCGCGGAAGACGAGGCCCATGCCGCCGGCGCCCAGCGGCGCGAGAATGTCGTACGGCCCGAAGCGTTCGCCTGGAGTGGGAGCCGTGCGCATGGAGGTTGGCGGGCGCGCAACAACGCGAGCCCGAGCGGTATTCCTTCGTTATTTCCGGCGGCCGGGCTTGGCCTTCGGCTTCGCTGCGGGCTTCTCGTCGTCGGCCGCACCGCCGCCGCTCACCGCGCCCTCGTTGCCCTCGGCCTCCATCTGGTCGCGCGCGTCTTCCGGCGCGATGCTCTTCTCGACGCGCACCTCGCCCTCGGGCGTGGGGTTGTCTTCGAGCGTCACCGGGTTCTCGTCGGAGAAGCCGTTCTGCACCTTGATGCCGGGCTCTTCCTTCTTGTTGCGGGCGGCCTCCTCGGCCTTGTCCTTCTCCTCGAGCTTCTGCTGCGCGGCCTGGCGCTCGGCCTTGGCCTGGCGATCGCCGTTGCGCGCGGCCTTGAAGTAGTCGGTGGCGGAGACGCCGGCCTTGTCCAACACGGCCTTCTCGGCGGCGGCGCGGTCGCGCGCCATCTGCAGCCGCTCGTCGTTGCTCAGCTCGGCGGCCTTCTTGTCGCCGTACTTCTTCGAGACCTCCGCCTGCGCCTTCTCGTTGGCGTGGGTGATGGAGGCGGCCTGCTCCGGCGTCAACGCGTCGTCGGCGCCGAGCAGCAGGCAGAGCGAAAGGAGCGTAACCATGTGGGCGACGCTACTCCCCAGACCGGGTCACTGACAGCTGCCGCAGTTCTCGCTGAACTTCGCGCAGTCTTCCTGCGAGCCGATGCAGCGCTTCTGGAAGTCGTTGTTGTCGGCGTTCTTGCCCGCGATGTCGCACGCGGTGCCGGAGAGCTCGCACACGCTCTTCTTGAGGTCGCAGGTCTGCGCGCAGGTCAGGTCGCTGCGCGTGCGGTACTCCTCCAGCTTCGAGGCGATGGTGTCCATCTTCTCGCTGTCGTTGCCGCCGAGGTTCACCGAGGGCGCGTCCTTGGGGCAGGCGAAGAGCGACACAGACAGCGCGGCAGCAAGGAGGAGGCGGTTCATGCGCGCGCAGATAGTGCGCGCGTGACGCCGTGCGCAAGACCCGATTATCGCCAATAGAAGTAGGCCGTCAGCGCCAACACGATGACGATGGCGAGTTGCCGGAGCCGCTCGTCGCGTGCGCGATCGGGCGACTCGGCCCAGGCCTTCGCCGCGGCGTCGAGGCGGGTGAGGAGTTCTTCGCGGTGGGCGCGCAGCGCGTCGGCCTGGCCTTCGAGCTTCGCGTCGTGCAGCGAGCGCGCGAGGAGCGCGTCGGCGGAGGTGCTGGAGATGCCGTAGAGCGCCTCGAACTGCGCGCGCGGGAGCGCCTCGAGGTACGCGCGCCTCAAGATCTGCACCGTGCGTGGGTGCGCGGTAGCGAGGGCGGTGAAGAGGGCATCGACGTCCACGGGGCTGTCTTACCGGAGGCGTTTACTTGCGGGGAGATCTCACGCTCGTACGATCTGCCACATGCGTGTCGCACTCCTCCTCATGGCGCTCTCCGCGCCAGCGCTGGCCGCCGAGACCATGCGCATCGCCGTCGGGCCGGAGACTCCGCGCGTGGTGCTCGAGGGCACCGCGCTGCGCCTGGGCCCCGACGCCGACGACGCGCTCTTCGCGCCGTTCTCGTCGACGCGCGTGGAGGTCGCGTACGCCGACGGAAAGGTGATCGCTGGCGGCACGGCGGTGCCCGGCAACGTGCTGCGCTTCCGCAGCGGCGAAGACGGCGAGGGCGTGATCAGCGTGGCGGGCGCGCGCGTGCGCGGTGACGTCGTGGTGCTGGCCGGCAAGCGCGGGCTGGTGGTGGTCAACGTGCTCCCGCTGGAGGACTACCTCACCGGGGTGCTGGGCAGCGAGATGCCGAAGTCGTTCCCCGAGGAGGCGCTCAAGGCGCAGGCCATCGCGGCGCGCACCTACGCCCTCAACAAGAAGTTGGATCAATACGGCCAGCCGTTCTTCCTCGGCAGCTCCGTCATCAGCCAGGTCTACAAGGGCCTCGACGCCGAAGACCCGCGCACACGCGAGGCGGTGGAGGCCACGCGCGGCGTGGTGCTGACGTGGCAGCTCCAACCCATCGAGGCGTACTTTCACGCGAGCTGCGGCGGGCGCACCGAGTCGGGCGCCGAGGCGCTGGGCCGCGAGCTGCCGTACCTCCAGGCCGTCGACTGCCCGTGCGGCAAGCTGCCCACCAGCCATTGGACGCTCGATTTGAAGCCGGCCGATCTCAAGTCGCTCGGCGCGAAGGGCGGCGGCATCAAGGTGCAGGGCCGCTCGGCGACCGGCCGCGCCCAGCGCGTGGAGGTCGGCAACCGCAGCATCTCCGCCGTCAGCTTCCGCGAGCGCATCGGGTACATGAAGTTGAAGAGCCTCAACTTCGACATCGAGAAGTCGCGCGACGGGTGGAAGGTCGAAGGCCACGGCTTCGGCCACGGCGCCGGGCTGTGCCAGTGGGGCGCGCGCGTCTACGCCGAGCGCGGGTGGACGTTCGATCGCATCCTTTCGCACTACTACCCGGGCACCGAGCTGCAGAAGCTCTACGAGTGAGGAAATCCATGCAGCGTGTTGTCGTCGTGGCGTGCCTGATGGGCGCGATGGTCGGGTGTTCGTCGCCGTTGGTCGCGAGTGACAGCGGGGCCGGCGGAGGCTCCAACGCAGGTGGCGGCGGCGGTAGCGACACCGGCGGTGGTGGGAACTCCGGCGGCGGTGCGAACACTGGCGGCGGTGCGAACTCCGGCGGCGGTGCGAACTCCGGCGGCGGTGTGAACTCCGGCGGCGGCGCGAACACCGGCGGCGGTACGAACACCGGCGGCGGTGGAAGCTCGTTCGACGCGGGCGCTGAGCCCGACGCGGGGAGTCCCTCCGACGACGCCGGCGTGCCGACCATCTATTGCGGCAACCCGCGAGACTGCGCGACCGGCTCCTTCTGCGCGGCCGACGGCACGTGCCAGCTCGGGCTGTGCTCGGCCGGCGCGCCGTGCGCGTTGGGCTACGGCTGCCAGCCCGACGGGACGTGCGCTGCCGACAGCGCCGACGAATGCAACCTCGACGCCGAGTGCGCGAGCGGGGCGCGGTGCGTGTCAGGCCGCGTGTTGAACCTCGCCCAGTGCGCCAGCGCCGACGCGCAGTGCTTCGATCAATCGCAGTGCGGCGCCGGTCAGCGTTGCGCCGACGGCCTGTGCACGCTGTCGTGCGCCTCCGACGGAGACTGCCGCGACGGGCGCCGGTGCGACACGGTGCGGGGGCTCTGCACCGTCATCGCGCAGCCGTGCGTCGTCACCAACGACTGCGGCTCTGCAGGAGCGGTCTGCGTCGCCGGTGCGTGCGTGCCGCGCGCGGTGAACGGGAGCTGCAGCGACCCCGGTGACGTGGTGGTGGAGAACGGCTGCGTCCCGCGGCAGGCGCCGTTCTTCACGTGCGCGGTGAACGGCACGCAGGACGCGTGCTTCGCCGGCTCGATCTGTCTGCACCACTCGTGCTTCCTCTCGTGCGACGCCCCGAATCAGACCGCGTGTAACGCGCAGGCGGTGTTGAACACCTGCAAGCCGGTGCAGCAGGGCGCGAGCACCTACAACGTCTGCGGAACGAATCAGAACCTCGGCAGTGCGTGCGGCGCGGGCGCGGCGGGCGCGAGCTGCATGCCGAGCGAGGTCTGCATCGACGGCTTCTGCCGCTGAAGTGGCGCGCGGGCGAATCGTTCGCGCCGCGCCGGGCTCTCAACACGCATGGGTTGGTTCAAGCGCTTCATGGGCCTCGAAGCGGAGGCGCACGACGTCGTCCACGTCACCGATGACTCGTTCACGCGCGAAGTGCTGCAGAGCGACGTGCCGGTGCTGGTCGACGTGTGGAGCGTCGGCTGCGGGCCCTGCAAGCTGCTGGAGCCGGTGGTGATGCAGCTCTCGCGCGACTTCAAGGGCCGGCTCAAGGTCGTGGAGTTCGACGTCGCCACCGCGCCGAAGACCGCCGCGCGCCTCCGGGTGACGGGGACGCCCACCGTCGTCTACTTCTCGAAGGGGCGCGAGGTGGAGCGCGTCGTCGGGTACCGGGCCGGGCACTACCACCGCGCGCTCATCGAGAACGAGCTGCTGACCGCCGCCGCGCCAGCAGCACCGTGAGCCACCCGAGCAACATTGTCGGGGCGGCGTTGCACCCGGAGACGGTGAAGCTCACGGCTCCCGGCGCCGGGAACACGCCCGCGTCGGTCGAGTGACCCGCGTCGGTTTCGCCCGCATCGGACATCCCCGCGTCGGACACGCCTGCATCGGACATCCCCGCGTCGGTCGAGTGACCCGCGTCGGTTTCGCCCGCATCGGCCTCACCCGCGTCGGACGTTCCCGCATCGGACACGCCTGCATCGGACACGCCTGCATCGGACACGCCCGCATCGGACACGCCCGCATCGGACACGCCCGCATCGGACACGCCCGCATCGGAC
>CAMLFP010000020.1 GCA_946479335.1 uncultured Archangium sp. | reverse complement strand
GCGGTGAGGAAGCGCGACTTCGCGTCGCGGATTCGCAGCATGTTGGTCAGCGTGGCCTCGATGTCGTCGGTGATTTCCTGCGTCAGCCACCGCAGCCGCAGCACGCCGCCGATGGCCACCGCCGCCGACAGCAACACCACGAGGATGCCCGTCGCCACCAGCACGCGCGCCGTCTCGCTGGTGCGCGCGATTTCGCGGCCCGAGAAACCGGTGACGGTGATGACGATGCCCGAGAGCGACAGCATCACCTGCGTGCGCAGCACCAGCACCGAGAGCTGTTTCTCCACCAGGTCGAAGGCCTTCGCCGCGTTGCCCTCCGCCAGCTTCAAGATGCGCTGCACTTCACTCATGCGCGGCCCCATACCATTTCGAGAGAATGGACTTCGCCCCGCCCTTTCAGTGACGGCGCGTGCGAAGTAGTCGCGCTCCATGCGCCGTCTTCTCTTCGCCGCCGTCATCGCCCTCACCGCCTGCGGGCCCGCGTACACCGAGCAGCCCACGCAGGTGCGCTTCGAGCCGTCGGGCGACTTCTGGTCGCGGCCCATCCCCTCCGAGCTGCGCAAGCAGAGCGACGGCACCTATGACTACAACCGCTGGCCCGGCCCGCACCCGGAGCTGATGCAGATGTGGCTGACGACGCTCGACGACCGCGTGCGCGACGGCTGGGGCGTCAACGCCGGCGCGTTCTTCACGCTCACCGCTGACCTCGACCCGACGTCGCTCCCGACCGCGGAGGCCTCGCTCACCGAGAGCGGCGCCGTGCAGCTCATCGACATCGACCCCGCGTCGCCGGAGTACGGCCGCCGCTTCCCCCTCGACGTCAGCTTCACCAGCGCGGCCATCACCATGCAGCCCGAGAAGCTGCTGCACATCGTGCCGGTGCAGGGCTTCCCCCGCCGCGAGCTGACGACGTACGGCGTCATCATCACCAGCGACCTGAAAGACACCAACGGCAAGCCGGTGGGCGCGAGCCGCTCGTTCTGGAACGCGCTGCACGCCACGAAAGACGCCGACGCGAACGCCGTCGCCGCGCTCGCGCCGCTCAAGACCTTCCTCGCCGACAAGAAGATGGACGCGGAGAAAATCGTCGGCGGCACCGTCTTCAAGACCATCGACCCCAACGCGACGCTGAAGAAACTCGCGAAGTGGGTCGACACGCTGCCCACGCCGGTGCTCGAGGAGCCGTGGACGATGCAGACCGACTACGGCGACTTCGTGCTCTACACCGCGCGCTACCGCGTGCCCTTCGTGCAGTCGGGTGACAAGCCGGGCCACGGCCGCGTGGTGTGGAACGAGGCGGGCACGGAGCCGGTGCAGCAGGGCACGCAGTCGGTGCGCCTCTCGCTGGGCATGCCGAAGAGCGCCGCGCCGGCGAGCGGCCAGCCGTTGATGATCTACTTCCACGGCTCCGGCGGCGAGTACCGCGAGGTGATGGACCGTGGGCCGCTGCCGCAGATCGCCGCGCGGCCTGATCAGGGCGACGCGCCTCCGGGCTCGGGGCCGTCGACCTTCCTCGCGCGCCGCGGCATCGCGACGATGGGCTTCGACTTCCCGCTGCACGGCGACCGCAACGGCAGCAACTCCGACACCACCGGCCTGCAGCTCTACAACCTGTTCGGCGACATCGACTCCACCGTCGACAACATGTCGGTCGGCGCGATGGAGGTCGTCTACCTCACGCGCCTCGTGGAGACGGTCGAGCTGCCCGGCGGCGCGCACGTCGACATGAACAAGCTGACCGCGATGGGCCACTCGATGGGCAGCACCATCGGCATCCCCATCGCCACGGTGGACCCGCGCATCAAGGCGTACGTGTTCTCAGGCGCCGGCGGCCTGCTGCTCGAGGTGGGCACCGAGACGACGTACCCGACGTCGCTGCACTCGCTCATCGAGCTGCTGCTGGAGTTCAAGGAGGGCGAGCGCCTCACGCGCACGCACCCGCTGCTGCACGCCTTCCAGACGCTGTGGGATTTGACGGACCCCGTCGCCAAGGCGCGCCACGTCGCGGTCGAGCCGTATGAAGGCCACGTCGCGCACCCGTTCTTGCTGCCGCAGGGCGTGCTCGACGGCTACTTCCACCCGGAGGCACAGGCGGCCATCGGCGGCGCGCTGCAGACCACGCTCATCGGTGCGCCCGTGGAAGGCAGCGTGTTGCAGCGCACGTTGACGCTGCAGGGCCGCGGCACGCAGGCCAGCTACCCGGTGCACAACAACCTGAACGGCGTGACCGCGGGCACGGCGCAGTACGCGGTGCCCTTCGACCTCGGGCACTACATCGTGTTCGACATGACGCAGGTGCAGTCGCAGGTCGCGTGCTTCCTCTCCGGAGTCGGCACGGCTGAAGGCCCGTCCATCGTGTCGCCGCGCGGCGTCGACGACGCCTGCGAGTGACTCAGAAGCGCGCCTGAAGCAGCAACTGCCCGCGCACCGCGAACTTCGTCGCCGCGGGTTGGTTCAACCCGTCGGTGGTGTCGAAATACAAATCGTTCCAGTCCTTCTCGAGGGTGAGCTCGCCGGCCACCATCAAGAACGCGACGGGCTCCCACTTGAGCGAGAACTTCACGTTCAACAGCGGTCGCACCTGCGCGCCGTACGGCGTGATGCTGAACATCGGGCCATCGTAGACGATGACGGTGCGCGGGCCGGCGAGCCCGGAGGGCGGGTTTGCGCCTTGAAAATCGAAGCGCGGCGCCTGCACCGATGAAGGTCGCGTGAGCCGTACGAGAATGCCCGGCGTCAGGCGCGCGGCACGCCACGTGGCGTCGAAGCCCGCGAGCAGCTCGAGCCGCGGCGCCAGCGTCGAGCCCGAAGCGAACGCGCTGTACGGAGGGAGCGCCGGCAATGGCTCGACCTCGAGCGACGTCGAATGAAGTCGCCCGGTGAGAAACAGCCGCGTCTGTGAAACGCGCACGCGCAGCTGTGCATCGGCCCAACCCAACGGTTGCCGCTTCATCGTCGCGTACTTGTCGGGGTCCATCAGCACCTGCGAGCCACCACCGCCTTCGAGCGAGAAATACAGGGCCGCCCGCGTGACGCGCGCCTCCGTGACGAAGAAGCGCTCGAAGCGCCACGGGTCGGTGTTGTAGAGGTCGAAGTCCATCGCGGGGCCGACGGGCTCGTTCCAGGTCCACGACAGGCGGCCGCTCACCATGAAGCCATCGGAGAGCGCTTCGACTCCGGACTGCCCCAACGAGGGAACCTGGCCGTACTGAAACGACGCCGCGCGCGCGTCGAGTTGAAAGCCGCGCGGCAACACGGTGCTCAGCCCGAAGAAGACGTCAGGGCGGATCTCGCTGATGTTCTTGAGCGCGTTCTGCAGCGCCCGGAAGCGCGAGGTCACCCAGAGGGTGCCGACGCGCGTCGAGAGCTGCAGCGATGCCGCCGGTGCGAAGTCGAGCGGCCGCACGCCGATGCGGTTGGCCCAGTCGAAGACCGGCAGCGCCGTCACCGAGTTGTACGGCCACAGCGTGACCCGGAGCTCCTCGACGAAGCCGCGCCACCGCACGCCCACCGCGACCTGGCTGCCGAGGTCTTGAAACGTCAGGCCGAGCCCGGCGTACGAGAGCAGCAGTGACGCGCGCCCTTCGGCGAAGAACGCGCCCGACTGGTAGCCGACGCCCAACCGCAAGTGCGTGCCGGTGCCCAACGACGCCGAGCCGCTGCTGCTCGACGCCGGCTGGAGGTACGCGGTGCCCGCGCCGTCGACCGAGAAACCTGAAGACTCCGCCGCTCCTGCAGACAGGAGCATCACCACCACCACCGCGTTCATGGCGCCGCCTCTGTCATGAAACCGGTGACTCGTCACCCCGGCTTCACCAGCGCTCCCGGTGACTCCGGTCTCCACGCGGTGTCGGAGTTTCGGCGCGTTGCGGCGGCACGCGGCGCGCACTCGCGAGGAGTCATGCACTCCTCTTCTCTGTCCATCACCGGCCGCCGTTCGAACAACGAAGACAACTTCCTCCGCGATGAAGCGCTGCAGCTCTTCGCGGTCGCCGATGGGCTCGGCGGCTACGACGCGGGCGAAGTGGCGAGCGCGCTCGCGGTCGAGGCGCTGTCGAACTTCGTGCAGCGCGTGCGTCGCGACCCCGAAGGCACGTGGCCCGGCCGCGGCAGCAAGCACCGGAGCTGGAATGAGAACCTGCTGGCGATGGCCGCGCTCGAGGCGCATCGCTCCATCGCGAACAAGAAGTCAGGCACGTCGTCGCAGATGGGTTCGACCGTCGCCGCAGTGCTGCTCGAGAAGCACACGCTCTCCATCGCGCACGTCGGAGACAGCCGCGTGTACCTGTTCCGCGACGGCGCGCTGACGCCGCTCACGGTCGACCATTCGTTCTACGCGCAGCTCGTCGCCAGCGGCGCCGACGTGCCGGAGCGCCATCTGTTCCCCTACAAGAATCAAATCACCCGCGCGCTGGGGCTCGCCGGAGACCACGCGGCCGACACGTCGGTCATCGAGGTGCGTGCGAGAGACCGGCTGCTGCTGTGCACCGATGGGCTGTACGACCCGTTCACCGACGACGCGCTCGCCGCGCTGCTCCCCGGAGGCGACGCGCGCGAAGCCTGTCAGCGCCTCGTCGACGCGGCGTTCGCCGCCGGCAGCCACGACAACATCACCGCCATCGTCATCGACGTGTGAGTCACTCGCCGTCGTGCAGCCCGTGTTTGCGCAGCAGCTCGCGCCAGTGCTTGCGGTCGACCTGCGCTTCGCGCGCCGCGGCCGAGAGGTTGCCCTGGTGCCGCGCCATCACCTCGCGCAGGTACGTGCGCTCGAACGCGTCGAGCACCGCGTCCTTCGCGTCTTTGTACGGAAGCTCGGTGTGCACCGCCAACGCGTCGGGCTTCTCGATGCCGCCGACGGAGAGCTTCAGCTCCGAGAAGTTGCGCGCGCCCGGCGACAACACCAGCGCGCGCTCGAGCACGTTGCGCAGCTCCCGCACGTTGCCCGGCCAGCGGTGGCTCTTGAGCCGGTCGAGGTTCTCACCGCTGAGCGCTCCGGCCTCGAAGCCGCGGCGACGCAACAACTCGGCGGCCAGCAGCGGCAGGTCTTCGCGGCGCGCGCGGAGCGGCGGCAGCTCCACGGTCACCACCGAGAGCCGATAGAAGAGGTCGGCGCGGAAGCTCCCGTTCGCCACCGCGATGGAGAGGTCGGTCGGCGTCGCCGCCACCACGCGCACGTCCACGCTGCGCTCCGCATCGGCGCCAACGGGCTTCACGGTGCGCGCCTCCAACGCGCGCAAGAGCCGCGACTGCACCGCGGGCGAGACGCGGCCCAGCTCGTCGAGGAACAACGTGCCGCCGTCAGCGCGCGCGAACGCACCTTTCCGGTCGGCGTGCGCGCCGGTGAACGCGCCCTTCACGTGGCCGAAGAGTTCGCTCTCCAGCAGCGCCTCCGGGAGCGCGCCGCAATCCACCGTGACGAACGGGCCTTTTCGACGCGGACTCAGGTCGTGCAGCGCGCGGGCGACGAGCTCCTTGCCCGTGCCGGTCTCGCCGGTCACCAACACCGTCACGTCTCGCGGCGCGGAGAGCTCGATGACCGCGAACAGCTCGCGCATCGCGACGCTCTCTGCGACGAGCTCGCCGAGCCTTCGTGACGCCGAGGGCCGCACCTCGAGCGCGCGCGACTGCAGCTCGATGCGCAGCGTGGTGCGACCGAGCTTGAACGCCGCGCCGGCACCGACCTCCAGCGCGTCGAAGCGCGAGCCCTCGTAGAAGCTGCCGTTGGTGCTGCCGCGGTCGACGACACGAAAGCGCGCGCCCTCGGGCGTCACCGCGAGATGCGCCGCGGAGACGGTGTCGTCACGCAACACCAGGTGTGCGTCAGGCCCGCTGCCGACGATGACCTCACCATCGAGCGGCACCGCGCGCGGCGCATCAGGCCCATCGACGACGAGGAGCTGGCAGCGCAGCGGCGCGCCGGTCTCATCGAGCTGCGTCGAAAGCCGCGTCTGCGCCATGGCGCGAGCGTAGACTGCGCGGCGCGTGTCGTCCTTCGGGCCCTTCGAGCTGCTGGAGAAAATCGGAGAAGGCGGCATGGCGGAGGTCTTCAAGGCCCTCGCCTTCGGTGCCAGCGGCTTCGAGAAGCGCATCGCGCTGAAGCTGTTGCGCGAGGAGTTCGTCGGCGAGCCGTCGTACGAGCGCATGTTCGCCGAAGAGGCGCGGCTCCAGGCGCTGATGACGCATCGCTGCCTCGTGCAGGCACATGACTCTGGCGTCGTTTCCGGCCGCCCGTGGGTGCGCCTCGAGTTCATCGACGGTGGCGACCTGCGCACGCTGGTGGGCCGCGCGCGGCTCGACGAAGGGCTCGCCTGCTTCATCGGCGCTGAGCTGTGTCTCGGGCTGCACGCGGTGCACACCACGACGCAGCTCGGCCTCGTGCACCGCGACGTCACCACCGGCAACGTGCTGCTCTCGCGCGCGGGCGAGGTGAAGCTCGGCGACTTCGGCATCGCGAAGGCCACGCTGATGAAGGAGCAGACGCGCGGCGGCGTGCGGAAGGGCTCCGTCGAGTACATGTCACCGGAGCAGGCGGCCGGGCGCGCGCTGACGCCCGCGAGCGATGTCTTCTCGCTCGGCACGCTGCTGGTGGAGCTGCTGACCGGTGCGCGCCCGTTCGACGGTGCGACGCCCGTGGAGACGATGGAGCGCCTGCGCGAAGCGCGCCCGTCGCTCGAGAACGTTCCCGAGCACCTACGGCCGGTGATCAGCGCGTGCTTCTCGCTCGACCCGGCGACGCGCCCGCTGCCGCTGACGCTTCGCGAGACGCTGCACCGCCACGCGGCCGATGAGCCCGCGCTGGCTCGCTGGGTGTCGACGAACGTGGAGTGAAAACCGCGCGTCTTTTCACCCGCGGTGACGCAACATGCGCGCATGCTGACCCTCTCGCTGCTCACGCTGCTGGCCGCGTCTCCCGAGGAACTCTTCCCGAAGGTCGACCCCGCGGTGGTCACCGTGCGCGTCGGCGTGAAGTCGACGCTGGAGAACGAGACGACGCACATGGTGGCCATCTCCGTGGGCACCGGCAGCGGCGTGCTGGTGCACGAGCAGGGCTACGTGGTCACCGCCGCGCACGTGGTCGACGACGCGGAGGTCATCGAGGTGCACTGGCGCGACGGCTTCTCGTCGAACGCCACCATCGTCTCGCTCTCGCGCACCGAAGACCTCGCGCTGCTCAAGACGAAGGAGGTGCCGAAGAAGGGCCTCGTCGTCGCGCCGCTGGGCGACAGCGACGCGCTCAAGCCGGGCCAGCGACTCTTCGCCATCGGCGCGCCGTACGGCCTCGAGCACTCCATCACCTCAGGCGTCTTGAGCGCGCAGCGCGCGAACCCGCGACGGGGGTTGGTGCCGCAGCGGTTGCTCCAGACCGACGTGCCCATCAACCAGGGGAACTCCGGCGGGCCGCTCTTCAACGAGAAGGGCGAGGTCATCGGCATCGCCAGCTTCATGTTGTCGAAGTCGGGCGGCAGCGTGGGCCTCAACTTCGCGGTGCCCAGCAACACGGTGCGCACGCGGCTCTTCGACGAGGCGCTGCCGTACATCGGCGTGACGTTGCGCTTCATCCCCAAAGACGTGGCGGAGCTCTTCAACTGGCCGGTCGACGGCGGCTTCCTCGTGGAGACGGTGAAGCCCGGCAGCGTCGCCGACACCGCGGGCCTCAAGGGCGGCGTGGTGGCAGCGGAGGTGGGCGGCAACGCGGTACGCCTCGGGGGAGACCTCATCGTCTCAGTGAACGGCGTGGCCAGCACGCAGACCTCGGTGGTGGCCGAGCTGCTGCGCGCGCTGAAGCCGGGAGAGCTCATCCGCTACGAGGTGGTGCGCGCCGGCAAGCCGCGCACGGTCGAGGTGCCGGTGCCGGCGGGGCTCGTGGTGCCGAAGCTGCGCGGCGCGAAGCCGTGAGTGGTGCCGTGGCGCGGTTGACCCGGCCGAAGAAGTAGGCCACACGGCCCCACCCTCTGGTCGGTCGGTAGGTGTGTCAACGGGTCGGGTGATGGTTAGACTCGCGTTGGAGTTGAGAAGGCAATGATCGGTCTCGTCGTCGCTTCGCATGGGCATCTGGCGCAAGAGCTGTTGGCCACGGCGGAGCAGATTGTCGGCCCGCTCCACCAGACCATCGCGTGCAGCGTCGAGCCCGGCGCGTCGCCCGAGGAGATCAAGCGCGGGCTGCGTGAGTCCATCGAGCGGGTCGACTCCGGTGAAGGCGTGCTGGTGTTCGCCGACCTCATCGGCGGCACGCCGTGCACCACCTCCCTCTCCTTCTGTAAGGCGCGCGCCCTCGAGGTGCTGACCGGCGTGAACCTCCCCATGCTGTTGAAGGCCAACGCGCTGCGCAGCAAGACCCCGGTGCTCAAGGACCTCGCCCACGGCCTCACCGAGTACGGGAAGAAGAGCATCACCTGCGCGACCGACGGCCTGCGCGTCGTCTGATCACCTGCAGTCGGCTTCACCTGCGCGCTGGCACAGCTCACGCGCCTGACGCTCCACCAGCGCGCGCTCTTGTCCGAACCGCTCCGGCGTGCGCAGCGCGAGCCGCAACAACGCCCGCGCGCGCGGCACGTCACCCTGCTGCAGCGCGACCTGCGCGTGGAAGTAGTGGAACCACGCGTCGTCGACGGGGTGCGCCTCGAAGAGCGCCGCCTTCTCCGCCGGGCCGAGCCGCGACTGCGTGACGATGGCCCGGCCCAGCAGCCAGCCGAGGTTCCTCCGCGCGGGGTCCCACTCGGCGAGGCGCAGCGCCAACGCCAGCGCTTCTTCTTCGCGGCCGGCGTCGAGCACGTACGCGGCGTGATGCGCCAGCGCGTCGGGGCTCTCTTCGACCTCCCACGCGCGCGCCCACAGCGACGCTTCGGAGGTGTAGCTCTGCGCCAGCGCGGCTGACTCGAAGACCAGCAGCGGCGCGGCGGCCACCGCGACGCCGAACACCGCGCGGCGCCCCCGGAGGCTCCACGCCTGCTGCGCGACCAGCACCGCCGCGAGGAGCCCCACGCCCGGAGAAAAGAGGTACGTGTCGGCGAGGAAGACGTTGGTCATGCGCACCAGCACCACGCCCAGCGGCAGCGCCGCGTAGAGCAACCACGGGCCGGTGCGCCGCCATGCGCCGTCGCGCAGCAGCAGCGCGCACGTCAGCACCAGCGCGCCGAGGCCCACCAGGTTCCACACCGCGCCCGGCGTGTACGAGGTGGCGAGCGCGACGGGCGCCGTCAGGTTGAAGAACGCGCGGCCCAGGGCCAGGAGGCTCACGCCGGGGTGGAAGCCGGGCGCGTACTTCTCGACGCCGCCGTTCGCCGCGTACGGGCCGGTGTAGTACCAGACGTTGGCGGCCATCATGGTGAGCGACGCCGCCGCGCCGCTGAGCACCAACCAATGCGGCCGGCGCAGCAACACCAGCGCAAAGAGCGGCCAGCCCAGACCGATGGGGTGCGCCAACAGCGAGCAACTGAAACACCCCACCGCCAGCGCGGCGTCACGCGCCCGCCCGCGCGCCACGAATTGCAGCAGCCGCTCCGTCGCCAACGTCAGCAACAGGCACGCGAGCAGGTGCTTGCGGGCCGCGACCCAGGCGAGGCCGGTGCCCCACACCGGGTGCAGGGCCATCACCACCACCGCGGTGAAGGCGGGCCACCCGGGCGCCAGCGCTTCGAAGAGCCTCCACGCTGCGAGCAGCAGCAGGCCGAAGAGCACGAGGCTGGTGAGGTGGAAGGTGCTGTGGCCGAGGCGCGCGCCGAGCCACAGGTCGAGCAGGTACGACGCGTCACGCAGGGGCTGGAGATCCATCAACGCCGGGGTGCCCAGCAGCGCCGCGTAGTCGCCCACGGAGTGCACGCCACGCAGCGGCGCGAGCAACGTGAGGTCGTCGCGCGAGAGCAGCGGGTCGTCGCGCAGCAGCGGGAAATAGAGCCACGCCAGCAGCGCGAGCACACCTCCAAACATCACCCTGCGCGCCGTCATGGGAGGCAGAACTTTCGCACGGTCTCATCGAAGACGAGACCACCGCCGCGGGGCTCGTTGAGGTTCACGCACGTCCCCCGGCGGCACGAAGGCGCCAGCTTCACGTCTTGCTGCGAGAAGCTGCTCTCGCGCAGGCACGCCTCATCGGGAGCGCCGACGCTGGCGTCGATGAAGCCGTAGGTGGCGACCTTCAGCTTGCCGTTCGCGTCGAGGAGCTCGGGGCGGCCGGTGTGTTCGCTGGTGAAGGCGCTCACCCGCCAGAGGGGGTCGTAGCAGTTCGACACCGCCAGCCCCGCGCGCATCGCCGGCCAGGTGTACGACTGCCCGCGCGCGCGCTCCGGCACCACCGCGACCTCGCGCATCTCGCGGAGCTCGATCGCCGGTGACGACAGCCACGCCTGCGCGCGCGCCCACGTCGGCGGGAGCGGAAACAGCGCGAGGTTCACGAGCCACAGCACCGGGAGCACCGGCGCGCTCCGCAGCACGAAGCGCCGGAGGTCGGCCCGCGCGCGCCACGCCACCGCGATGAAGAGCGGCCACGCGAGCGCCAGCACCGCCTGGTACCGCGCGGCCACCCGCACCGAGTTGCCCAGCAACGCGTTGAGGAGCTGATGACCGCTCCACGGCGCCCGCGTGCCCAACGCGAAGAAGGCGCTCACCACCGCGAGGCACACCGGCAGCGCCCACGGCGCGCGCCGCACCCGGCCCCGCGAGACGAGGGCCACCACCAGCAGCGCGACGCACCACCACGCGTCGAGCGAGAAGCCGCCGTACTCCCAGATGCCCCACACGCGCGGCACGTCGAAAAGCGCGAAACGCCCGTGGAGCACCGGCTGCAACTGCACCGCCACCAGCTCCCAGGGGAGGAGGCCGTCGCCGGCCGTCACCTCCACCGTGCGCGGGTGGAGCTGCTGGTAGGCGAGCACCTCGAGCCACTTGTACGACGCCGCGAGCGCCCCCGCGCCCAACGCGAGCAGCGCCGCCAGCGCGTTCTTCATCGCGGCCCGCAGCGCGTCGCGGCCCAGGTGCCTCGCGCGGAGCGCCGCCGTCACCGCCACCGCGAGCCCCAGCGGCACCGCGAAGAAGAGGAGCGACGCGTAGAAGCCCGCGCTCAACAGCGCCCAGCTCCCCACGGCGAGGCCGGCGAGCCGGCGCCGCGTCGCGCCGACGCACACCGCGCCGGCGAGCCCCCGCAGCAGCGCGACCACCAGGCCGTGCAGGAGAAACGAGACGTGGCCGAGGTGGAGGTGCCAGAGGAACGCGTCGCCGCCGATGAAGCCGAAGCTGATCAGCGCGATGACGGCCCGCTGGCGTGGCGACGGCGCGGAGGTGGCGCGACCTCCGGTGATGATCAACGAGAAGAGGCCCGAGGTCCCCCACGCGCCCGCGAGCAGGCCGAGCAGCGCGAGCGCCTTGAGACCCCAGAAGGTGCCGAGCACCACCGGCACCACGAAGAGCGGTGAGAGCCCGAACGCCTGCGGGTCACCTTCACGGGTGACCCCTCCGCACAACTGGTTCGACCAGGTCGGCGGGCGATGGTCGAGGCGCCACGAGCGCACGTCGGCCTCGGCGGCCGCGAGGAACTGGTCCCAATCGGCGTCGTTGCTGACGATGACGAACGCGACGCACGCCAGCGCCGCGAGCGAGAGCAGGAGGTGCGACACCAGCCGATGCCTGCGCACCATGTGTTTCGCGCGGAGCAGTCGCAGCGACGTCGGCACGGCGCGAGCGTTTAGCGTCACCGATCGCAAAGTTGAGTGCCCAAAATTGTCAGCGGGCAAAATCTTGGCTTCCCAAGTCGTTGAGATTACTTTCCGCGCGCTGTGCTGAGCGGTTGGCTTCAGAGTTGCTCAGCCGGTCTGCGCGGATTGACCGCTGTACCCTTAAGGAGGGTTTGAACACATGAAGAGCATTCTCAAGAAGAAGGGCTTCACGCTCGTCGAGCTGATGATCGTCGTCGCCATCATCGGCATCCTGGCCGCCATCGCGATCCCCAACTTCATCAAGTTCCAGGCTCGCTCGAAGCAGTCCGAAGCGAAGACGAACCTCAAGGGCGTGTTCCAGGCCGAGAAGTCGTACTCCGCCGAGAAGGACGCGTTCTCCTCGTCGTTCACCGCGGTCGGCTTCATCCCTGAGCGCGGCAACCGCTACAACTACTCGCTGGGTAACACCAACGTGCAGTCGCGCTCCGCGGCGACCCTGTCGACCCCGTCGTCGACCAACGGCTACGACGGCATCGGCATCGACACCTACAAGCTGGGTGGCACGACCTCCATCTACACGTTCAGCAACACCCCGAGCACCGTGGCTGACACGGGCGTGAGCGCGGTCACCGGCATCGGCGCGAACACGGGCTCGTTCCTCGCGGGCGCCATCGGCTCGGTCGACAACGACACCCAGACCGACGAGTGGTACATCGGCGGCGCCGTGAACCTCTCGGTCGCGGCCTCGGGTACGGCCTGCACCGACCAGCAGAACGCGCCGTCGGGCGTGCCGGTCAACGGCTACAACGACGTCGGCTGCCCGTAACCGGTTCGAAGTGCTTCAAACAGCGGAGGGCGACGACTACCGTCGCCCTCCGTTTTTGTTTTGTGAAAGGCCAATGCGTTCGGCGTTCTTGCTGGTGCCATGCTTGCTGGGTGTGTTGCTGCTGGGCGGCGGTGCCCCGCGCTGGACACACGCGATGTCCTCGCCGTCGCTCATCCCCGACGCGCGGTTGGTGCGGGAGGCGACGCGGCCCTTCGCGAACCTCGCCACCGACCTCTACTGGGTGAAGACCATCGCGGTGGCCACCACGGCGAAGCAGCCCTGGGAGGCGCGCGCCATCATCGAATGGGCTGACTTCGTCACCGACCTCGAGCCCACCTTCACGCACGCGTACTTCGTGGGCGGGCTCCTGGGCGCGGTGGTGCTGCCCGATGGCAGCCTGGCGAACGCGAAGGAGGCCGGCGCGCTGCTGGCCAAGGGGTCGAAGCACCTCCCGCGCGAGTGCCGCATCGCCGTGTACCGTTCATACCTCCTCATCGAGACGCACCGCCCCGCGAGTGAAGCGGCCGAGGTGCTCGCGGCGGTCAGCCGGGAGCCCGGCAACAACTGCCCGCCGTACGTCGCGCCGCTCGCCATCCGCCTCTATGCGGGGAGCGGGCACTTCGACGCGGCCGACACCTTCACGCGCACGCTGGTCGCCGAGACCCAGGGCGATGAACAGGAGCTCTTCCGCAAGCGGCTGGAGGACCTCGAGGTCGAGCGCGCGCTGCAGCGCATCGACGCTGCGTACGGGGAATACAGCACGCGCTTCGGCGCCCCTCCGCCGGACGTGGCGACGCTGGTGGGCGCGGGGTTGCTCGACGCGGCGAACCTGGCGGCGCTCGACGAGCCGGTGGTCTTCTTCAAGGGCGAGGCGCGCCTCGCGTCGGGTGCGCCGCGCCTCAAACCCTTCGTGCAACGGGAGCCTCCGCAGTGACCCCAGTCATCGAGACCACCGGCGTCGGCAAGCTGTACCGCCTGGGCTTCATGGGCCGGAAGAGCGTGCGCGCGCTCACCGGCTGCTCGCTCACCGTCAACGAGGGCGAGGTCTTCGGCATCATCGGGCCCAACGGCGCGGGCAAGTCGACGGTCATCAAGATCCTCCTCAACCTGGTGTTCGCCACCGAGGGCCGCGCCACGCTCTTCGGGCTCGACGTGGCCGACCCGCGCTCGCGCAAGAACGTGGGCTACGTGCCGGAGAACCCGGTGCCCTACGAGCACCTCACCGGGCTCGAGTACCTCGAGTTCCAGGCGCAGCTGGCCGGGCTCCACGGCGCAGACGCGCGCGCGCAGATCGACCGCGCGCTGGAGCGCGTCGAGATGAAGGTGCACGCCAGGCTGCCGATTCGCCGGTACTCGAAGGGCATGACCCAGCGCGCGATGCTGGCGGGCGCGCTCCTCGGGCAGCCGCGGCTGGTGATTCTCGACGAGCCCACCTCCGGCCTCGACCCGCTCGGGCGCCGGCTGGTGCGCGAGCTCATCGTGGAGATGCGCAAGGCGGGCACGACGGTGTTGTTCTGCACGCACATCATCTCCGACGTGGAGAGCCTCTGTGACCGCGTGGCGCTGCTGGTGGGCGGTCGCGTGCGCAAGAGCGGCCCCATCGCCGAGCTGACCCAGGCGCGCCGCCAGCACGAGGTGACGCTGGAAGGCGTGACGCTGGCCGAGGTGCAGCCGCGGCTGTCAGCGTCTGCCAGGGCGTCGGAGGTGGGCCGCAACGTGTTGATCAGCGTGCCCGACGAGGAGCTGCAGGCGCAGCTCAAGGCGGCCCTCGACGCCGGGTGGCGCGTGGGGCGGGTCGCGCCGCTGGCGTACTCGCTGGAGCAGACCTTCATCGAAACCGTGCAGGGCACCTCGCAGACGGTGGGAGCCGAGATTCAATGAGCGCCTTCTGGGCCATCGCCAAGGCCGGCTTCAACGAGGCGCGGCGCAACCGGGTGACGCTGGTGGTGGCGGCCTTCGCCGTCGGCCTCATCTTGATGACGACGCTGGTGTTGAACCTCACCATCTACACGCTCGACCGCATCGTCACCGACTTCGGCCTGGGCGTGATGAGCCTGCTGCTGGTGGCGCTCTCCGTCTTCCTCTCCGCGGGCATGTTGAGCCGTGAAATCGAGAAGCGCACCGTCTTCCTCGTGATGTCGCGGCCGGTGTCGCGCGAGCTGTTCGCCGCCGCGCGCTACGCGGGCATGGCGCTGACGCTGACGATGCTCGAGGCGGCGATGACGCTGGTGTACTTCGCGCAGCTGCTCATCTTCGAGGTGCCCTTCAACCCTGCCATCGGCTGGGCGCTGCTGGGCCTGTGGGTCGAGGTGCTGTTGCTGGCGGCGGTCGGCCTCTTCCTCTCGTCGTTCTCCGGCTCGCTGGTGGCGGCCGGCTGCACCGTCGGCGTGTACCTCCTCGGCCACGCGAGCCCGGAGCTCTACACGTTGAGCCAGCGCGTGCACGGGCCGCTGAAGCTCCTCGCGCTCATCGCGTACCGGGTGACGCCCAACCTCGACCAGCTCGACTTCAAGCCCGAGGCCAGCCAGCTGCTGACGGTCGACACCGCCGAAGCGCTGCAGGCGCTGGGCACCGGCGTGTTGTGGCTGGTGGTGTTCGTCTCGGCGACGGCGCTGGTCTTCCGCCGGCGAGACTTCCGGTGAAGCTCCCGCGCGTCGGGGTGCTGCTGTCACTGCTGCTGGTGGTGACCGCGGCCATCTTCTCGAGCTCGCTGCTCGCCGGCTACGTGTGGGACGACAAGTCCCTCATCCCCGACAACCTGCGCCTCCGTGACGACGAGGCGTGGCGGCACGCGCTCACCGACAAGTTCTGGGACACCGAGCCCCCCATGCCGGAGTACCCGACGTACTGGCGCCCGGTGGTGAAGCTGAGCCACGTCGCGCTGTGGCGGCTGGGCGATGGAGACCCCTTCCCCTTTCACGTCGCGAACCTGCTCCTCCACCTCGCGTGCGTGGCGCTGGCGTTCGCCTGGCTGCGCACCCGGCTGCGCCTCAAGGGCGCCGACGTGCACGCCGCCGGGCTCGGAGCGCTGGCCGGCGCGGCGCTCTTCGCGCTGCACACCACGCGCTTCGAGAGCGTCCCGTGGATCAGCGACTCCACCGATTTGTGGATGACGCTGTTCATGCTGGCGGCCGCGGTGGTGGTGCGCACGCGCGCCTGGGGGCTCGCCGCGGTGCTCGCCGCGCTGGCCACCTTCAGCAAGGAGGCCTCCATCGTGCTGCCGGTGGTGATGGCGGTCGACGCGCTCCTCGACCCGGCGCAGCGCGTGCCGGTGAAGCGCTGGCTGGTGCTCACGGTGGGCGCCTTCGCGCCGGTCGCGGTGCGCCTGTGGTTGGGCATCGGGCTCCCGAACCCGCCCGACAACGCCGGCTTCTATGACCGCGTCGCGCGCGTGCTGGGCGCGGTCGGCGGGTACCACCTCCGGCTGTTGCCGCTGACGCCCACCACGCAGCCCTTCGAGATCAGCCGCGTGCAGCACGGCGTGTGGCTGGTGCCGGGCTGGCTGATGGCCGTCGGCGCCGCCGCCATCCTCGCGTGGGTGGTGGCCGTCGTCTTCTGGCGCAAGACGCGCCTGGTGCTGGCCGACGCGTTCTGGTGGCTGCTGCCCCTCGGCCCGCTGCTGCAGCTCAAGGTGGTGCCCTCCATCACCTTCTGCTCCGACCGCTACCAATACCTGCCGCTGCTGGGCGTCTGCGCGTTGCTGGCGGCCGCGGTGCCGGCGGTGCTGGCGCGCGACGCGTGGCGGCGCCCCTTCGGCCTGGCGCTCGGCGGGCTCTTCGCGGCGTGCGCGCTGCAGCTCTTCTTCGCGGTGCCCGCGTGGGAGAGCAACGACACGCTGATGAAGCGCGAGTTCGAGCTGCGCCCCGACTCCGCGGTCGCGACGACCAACTACGCCACCACGCTCGAGGTGCGGAACTACTGGCGCGCGGCGGTGCGGCTGCGCAAGCGCGCGGCGGAGCTGCCCCAGCCTCCGCTGGAGCACGACCTCTCCATCATCGAGTACGCGGCGGCGAAGGCCGTGGTGCTGCGCGACGCCGACCGCCGCGAGCTGCAGGCCCTCTCCACCTTCATCGAGGCCGTGCTGCGCACCGACCAACCCGCGCCCAACCTCACGCTGCCCGGCGAGACGTGGGAGCTCGCGTACCGCAACCACCTCCGCGAGAACGCGCGGCTCACGCGGCGCGGTGGAGACCTCCCGCTGCTGGCGACCGCCTTGCGCCTGCGCCTCGGGCAGCTCGACGAAGCGTTGGCGAAGGCGCGCAGCAACATGAGCAAGTCGACCCCCGACCGGCACCTGCTGCTCGCGCAGGTGCTCGCCACGCGCGGCGAGTACGACGAGGCCCGGAAGGAGGCGCGCGCGATGGTGGAGGCGGGCCAGGGCGCGCACCCGATGGTGGCGCTGTTGAGCACCGTCGACGACCTCACGCTGCGCTCCCCGTGGAGCCGCGAGTGGGCCACGCGCCGCAGAGCCGCGCTGCTCGCCGCGATTCACTCGTTCGGCGCGGCGCGCGCGGAGCTCGCCGAGCTCGAGCCTTCACGCGAGGTGCTGCGCGCGCAGCTCACCGTCGAACTCCTCGACCGGAACTTCGAAGGCGCGGTGGCGCTCATCGACGCGGCGCTCGAGAAGACCCCCGGCGACCCGGAGCTGATCACCCGCCGCCGCGAAGTGCTCGATATTCAAGGCGTTCACCAACGCCTGGAGCGCGAAGAGGTTGAGGACTGGGCCCCCCAGGTGCTCGAGCCCGACCAAAATCGTCAACCGAGTGACGAATTTTGACAGGGAGTCAAGGACTTCTCCGAGGTGTAGGCTGATGTTCGTATGCGCAGAGCATCGGGGTTCACTCTCGTTGAATTGATGATCGTCGTGGCCATCATCGGGATTCTTGCGGCCATTGCGGTGCCGAACTTCATGAAGTTTCAGGCGCGCGCAAAACAGAGCGAAGCGAAGACCACGCTGCGGGGCTACTTCACCGCGCAGGGCAACTTCTTCGCGGAGTACGACGGCTTCACGTCGGTGCTCAGCCAGCTCGGCTTCTCTCCGGAGCGCGGCAACCGCTACGCGTACGTCGCCTCGCAGTCGCCGTCTGCCTGGCAAGACCGCTCCACGCCGACGCTCAGCGCGGCGGGCTACGACGCCATCTCGGTCGACATCTACAAGCTGGGCCCCGGCGCGACGGCGCACCCCACGCGCACCGGCGCGGCAGCATTCGTGGCCATCTACCAGTCGGGCACGCTGGGCCCCAGCGACACCGGCGTGGTGTCGACCTCCAGCGGCGGGTACATCATGGAGGCGCGCGGCAACATCGACAACGACACCAACATCGACGTGTGGCTGGTGAGCAGCGGCTCGTTGAGCATCGTGGGCGACGGCTGCACCGACACCGGCAACGAGGTCGCGGGCACCATCGGCGTCATCTACAACGACGTGGCGTGCCCGTGAGCGCGCTGGTGTAGTGCGCCCTCGTGTCACCGACTCCCGCCCGCTGGTTCGTCGCTTCAGCGTTCGCGTGCGGGCTGGCGCTGGCGTCGCCCGCGCTGCTGGTCGACTTCCCCATCACCACCGACCTGCCGCAGCACCTGACGCAGGTGCGCGCCTTCCTCGAGGCGCTGCGCGAGCCCGGTGGCCCGTACGTCATTCAGTGGGCGACGCCGTACCTCTTCGGGTACCTGTTGCCGCTGCTGTCGTGGCTCGTCGCCGGGCCGCTGTGGGCGGGGAAGCTGACGCTCGCGGCGTGCGCGGGGTTGTGGAGCGGCAGCGCGCACGTGCTGGCGCACCGGCTCCAGCGCGGCGTGGCCCCGGCGGTGGTGGCGTGCGTGCCCTTCTTCGGCGCGTCACTGCAGTGGGGCTTCTTGAGCTTCCTGGTGGGCTTCGCGGTGTTCACCGCGCACTTCCTCGTCACGCAGCGGGCGCTGGAGGCGCCGACGTGGCGGGGGCGCGCGCTGGTGCTGGTGCTCTCGCTCCTCCTCTACGCGACGCACCTGCTGTGGTTCGGCGCGGGCGTGGGGGTGCTGGTGCTGCAGGGCGCGCGGCTGCGGGCGTGGAGGCCGCTCGGCGGGGCGCTGGCGCTGCACCTCCCGGCGGCGGCGCTGGCCGCGTGGAGCACCCTCAACATCCACCAGCACTTCACCAACACCACCGTATGGGGCCCGCTGCTGTACCGGGTGCAGCCGGGGTGGTGGGGGCTCAACGTGCTGGGCGCGGCGCGTGACGGCGCTCCGGCGCTGCTCTTCGTCGCGCTGGTGGCGTGGCTGCTCGCCGGGGCGTGGCAGCACCGGGGCGAGCGCGCGGCCTTCTCGTGGGCGTTGGTGACCGCCGCGGCGCTGTTCACCGCGTTCGTGCTGTTCTTCCCCTCCCGCTACACGAACACCGTGCAGTTCGAAACGCGCTGGGCGTCGCCGGCCTTGGCGCTGTGGGCCCTCGGGGTGCCTGCGCCGCGCCTGCGCCTCACCGGCGCGCTCGCGGCCCTGCTGCTGGCGTTGACCACCGCCGACCTCACCCTCGCGTGGTGGCACGTGAATGACGAGGAGCTCACCGGCCTCGAGGCCAGCCTCGACGCGGTGCCCGCGCAGGCGCGCGTGCTGGGCCTCACCTTCATGAAGACCAGCGCGCACGTGGAGGGCGCGCCCTTCCTCCAGCTCTTCGCCTGGGCGCAGGTGATGCACGGCGGCGCGGTGAACTTCTCGTTCGCCGACTTCTCGGTGATGCCGGTGGTCTTCGCGCAGCCGCGCCACCCGTGGACCAACGGGCTCGAGTGGTACCCGGAGCGCGTGCAGCCCGGCGACTTCCGCTTCTTCGACGTGGCGCTGGTGGCGGGTGACGACGCGGTGCAGGCGCAGGCGGCCGGGCACCCGCTGCTGCGAGCGTTGACCACCACCGGCCACTGGCGGCTCTACGCCATCACGCCGCAACCCCTGCCCTGACCTGCATGGCCTCGCGACCCGACCTCCAGGAGCGCGCGCGTGACCGCCTGGCGCGCCTCGCCGTCACCGCCGGCGCGCTGCTGCCGTGGCTCCCCTTCCTCTCGTTCTCGGTGCTCTTCATCACCGACGACTACTTCGCCTCTGACGTCTTCAACGGCGAGTTCCCGATGCGGGTGTTGCTGGGCCGCATGCTGCGCGACGGCGAGTGGCCGACGTGGACCTCGCAGCTGGGCTCCGGCATGCCGCTGGCGGGGCTGCCGCTCGACCCGGTGGGCACGCTGGCCTTCACGCTGCTGCCGCCCGGCGCCGCGCTGTGCGCGTTCGTGCTGGTCATCTTGCTCGTCTCCGCGCACGGCGCCTTCGACCTCGCGCGGCGCTTCGGCGCGAGCCGTGCGGGCGCGGTGCTGGCGGGTGTGGCCTTCTCGAGCAGCGGCTACTTCGCGGCGCAGCTCAAGCACCTCGCCATCGTGACGACGGTGACGTGGTTGCCGCTGGCGCTGGCGTTGCTCGACCGCGCGTTGACCTCGCAACCGGAGCGCCCCACCCGGCGCGCGCTGTGGTTGGGGCTGTTCGGGTTGGTGTTCGCGACGCAATGGCTGGGCGCGTTCCCGCAGTCGGCGTACTACTGCGCGCTGGTCTACGGCGCGTTCACGCTGTTCCGCGCGGCGCAGCTGCGGCGCGGCGCGGGCACCCGGAGCACGCTCGGCTGGCTCGCGGCGACGGGCGTCGTGACGGGGCTGGGCGCGGCGGCGAGCGCGGTGGTGCTGCTGCCGCTCTCGAAGCTGGGTGCCATCTCAGACCGCGCCACCACCACGTGGGACTGGGCGACCCGCCTCGCGTACTGGCCTCCGAACTTCTTCAACTTCATCGTCCCGTACATCCACGGGGACATCTCCGACAACTCGTACACGGGGCCCGTCTTCTTCTGGGAGGACTACGGCTACGTGGGCTTCTTCACCTTCGCGCTCGCGCTCTTCGCGGTGGTGCGCGAGCGCCGGCGCGCGCTGGTGCAGGCGGTGTTCGCGACGACCGTCGTCGCGTACCTGTTCGTGCTGGGCCGGGCGACGCCGGTGTACCGGCTCTTCTACGCGTTGATTCCCGGCATCAGCCTCTTCCGTTTCTCGCAGCGCTTCCTGATTGTCGTCGAGCTGGGCCTGGCGCTCCTCGCGGCCGTCGGCGTCAGCCGACTCACGAAGACGTTGCGGCGCCGGTGGCCGGCGCCTTCGCGCGTGCCGCAGGCAGTGGCGTGGGGGCTCGCGGCCCTCACCGTGGCCGACCTCGCGTGGCACCAGCCGCGACAGAACCCCATCGTGCCGGCCGCGCCGTGGCTCGAGGCGCCGGGCACCATCGCGCTGCTGAAGGAGAGCGGCGGGCCGGTGCGCACCTTCACGCCCGGCCACCGCGAGGCCCACCGCTACGTCTTCTCGCTCGCGAAGGGCTGGGAGAACGTCGAGCCCTACTTCGAGATGCGCGAGCTGCTCGAGCCGAACACCGGCGCGGTGTTGTGGGGCGCGGCCTGCGCCGACTCGTACGCGAGCATCTCGCCGCGCTGGTTCGTCGACGTGTGGGGAGACCACAACCGGCAGACCTCGCTGGCCGGCATGCTGACGACGCTCGACTTCCGCGAGAAGGAGCTCCGGCTGAGCCCGCGCTTCCCCAACTTCCTCCGCACCTACGGCGTGACGCACGTGCTGAGCCCCTTCCCGCAGCGCGGCATGATGTTGCCGTTCGTCGGGCGCTCTCGCGAAGCGTGGGTGTACCGGGTCGACGACGCGCGGCGGGCGCGCTTCGTTTCCACCGCGCGCGTCATCGAGAAGGAAGAAGACGCACGCGCCGCGGTGCTGGCGGAGGACTTCGACCCGAACCGCGTGATGGTGCTGACCGACGCGCCACCGTCGCTCGCCGAGAAGCAGGAGGTCACCGCCGGCGGTACCGCGGAGGTGGTGCGGGAGACGCAGCGAGACCTCGACGTCTCCGTCTCGGCGCCGGCGGCGGGCTTCCTGCTGCTGGCCGACACCTGGTACCCGGGGTGGACCGCGACGGTCGATGCGCAACCCGCCACCATCTACCGCGCGAACCTCTCGCTGCGCGGCGTGCAGGTGCCCCAGGGAGAGCACGTGGTGCACTTCCACTACGAGATGCCGGGGCTCGCCGAGGGCGCTCGCGTCACCGCCATCGCGCTCGCGCTGCTGTTGCTGTGGACGCTCGCGGCGCTGGTGCTCGACCGGCGCGCGCGCGCCGCGACGAACGCTGCGCGAGGCGCTTGAGCCACTCCACGTGGTGCGCCCACCGGCGACCGGCGCGCCCGACGGAGCACCACCCGGCGACGACGCGGATCGACGTCTTCGCGCAAGGCACGGCGCACTCGCAGGCTGCTGAAAAACGAGTTCTGAGCACCCATCGGCACGCAGTTGCGCGAGGAATCCGCCTCGCGCGACTCGGTTTTCCGAGCGCGGCGTTTGAACGCATCGAGAGAAACGGTGCTCACGCCGCCAGAAAGGCGGTCGTTCTCGGAGTTTTCAGCAGCCTGCTAGCGGCGGCGCGGCTTCACCACCTCGTACTGCGGCGCCCACCAGACCGAGTCGACCTGCTCCGCCTGCGCGTGCCGGTGCGTGAGGTACGGGTCAGAGAGGTGCTCGCGCGCGATGACGGCGAAGTCTGCCCGGCCAGCGCCGATGACGGTGTTGGCGTGGTCTGCGCCCATGATGGCGCCCACCGCCATCACCGGAATGTCGACGGCCACCTTCACCGCCTCGGCGTAGGGCACCTGGTACATGCGGCCGTACTCCGGCTTCGACTCCGGCACGTTGCCGGCGGTGCTGACGTCGATGACGTCGCAGCCGCGGCGTTTCAGCTCCCGCGCCAGCGCGATGGTGTCTTCGATGGTCTGCCCGGTCGGGCCCAGCCAGTCGGTCGCCGACACGCGCACGCCCATCGCCTTCTCCTTCGGCCACGCGGCGCGCATCGCCTCGAAGACCTCCAGCGGCCAGCGCATGCGGTGCTCGAGCGAGCCGCCGTACGCATCGGTGCGCCGGTTCGAGAGCGGAGAGAGGAACGACGAGAGCAGATAGCCGTGCGCCATGTGCACCTCGATGAAGTCGAACCCGGCGCGGTGCGCGCGCGTCGTGGCGTCCACGAAGGCCTGCGTGAGGCGCTCCATGTCGGCGCGGGTCATCTCCTTCGGCGTGTGCCAGCCCGGCTTGTACGGCAGCGCTGACGGCCCCAGCGTCTCCCACGGCGCTTCGTGGGCCTTGAGCGCGGTGTCGCCCTCCCACGGCACCGAGCAGCTCGCCTTGCGGCCGGCGTGCGCGAGCTGAATGCCGATTTTCGCGGCGCTGCGCGCGTGCACGAAGTCCACCACGCGCTTCCACGCGGCCTCGTGCGCGTCGCTCCACAGGCCCGCGCAGCCGTGCGTGATGCGGCCTTCGGGCGAGACGTCGGTCATCTCCGTCAACACCAGCCCGGCGCCGCCCATCGCGCGGCTGCCGAGGTGCACGAGGTGCCAGTCATTCACCAGCCCGTCTTCCGCGGAGTACTGGCACATCGGCGAGACGACGACGCGGTTGTCCAACTTCAGCGAGCGCAACGTCATCGGCGCGAAGAGCGGCGGCGGCGCGCTGCCATCGGAGTTGCGCTTCGAACCGTGGCGCGTGGCGAACGACTCGTCGGCGCGCTTCACCAGCGCCGGGTCTCGCAGCCGCAGGTTGTCCCACGTGATGCGCTTGCTGCGCGTCATCAGGTTGAAGGTGAACTGCTCCGGCGGCTGGTTGACGTAGCGCGCGGAGTTCTCGAACCACTCGAGGCTGGTCTGCGCTGCGCGCTGCGTGCGGATGACGTCGGTGCGGCGCGTGGCCTCGTAGTGCGTCAGCGCCTTCTCGACGTCGAGGCCGTGCAGCTTCAGCGAGTCGCGCAGCGCGATGGCGTCTTCCATCGCCAGCTTGGTGCCGGAGCCGATGGAGAAGTGCGCGGTGTGCGCCGCGTCGCCCAGCAGCACCACGTTGCCGCGCACCCAGCGGTCGCAGGTGATGGTGGGGAAGGTGCGCCAGATGGACTTGTTGGCCAGCAGCGGGTGGCCGTCGAGCTCGTCCTTGAAGAGCGCCTCGAGGAACGCGACCGACTCGGCCTCTGACTTCGTGTCGAGGCCCGCCGCCTTCCACACCTCTTCGCGACACTCGACGATGAACGTCGAGAGCCCGTCTTGAAACGGGTACGCGTGCACCTGAAAGAGGCCGTGCGGCGTCTCCTTGAAGTGGAAGGTGAAGGCCTTGAGCGGCTTCGTGGTGCCCAGCCACGTGAACTTGCACTTGCGCCAGTCGACATGCGGGCGGAAGTCGGCGGCGAACTTCTCGCGAATCGGTGAGTGCACCCCGTCGGCCGCGAGGATGAGGTCGGCCTTCGGCAGCGCGTCGGGCGAGAGGTCGGCGGAGAAGTTCAGCTTCACGCCCAGCTCCGCGCAGCGCGCATGCAGCAACTGCAGCAGCTCGCGGCGCGCCAACCCGCAGAAGCCGTGGCCCGTCGACACCGTCTTCACGCCGCGCACGTACGTCTCAATGTCGTCCCAGTAGGCGAAGCGCGCCTCGATGGCGTCCAGCGACTCCGGGTCTGCCTCGCGGAAGTTGCCCAGCGTCTCCTTCGAGAAGACGACGCCCCAGCCGAAGGTGTCGTCGGGCTTGTTCTTCTCGAAGACCTCGAGGTCGACGTGCGGGAACGACTTCTTCATCAACAACGAGAAGTAGAGGCCGGCGGGCCCGCCGCCGATGCTGACGATGCGCATGGGAGCGCCTCTTACTCTCCTGTCAGGAAACGTTCGTTCAACTCGGCCTGCACGCCCTCGTCGCCGGGCAACTTCGCGGCCGCGGCGCGCGCGCTGGCCTCGGAGCCGTAGATGACCAACCACCGCCGCGCCTCGTCGTCATCGATGCGCAGGTACTCGGCTTCGGCCTTCCGCGTGGCGCCCAGCGTGTGCAGTGCCCGCGCGCGCGTCCGTGCGTCGGCGCTGGTGACGCCCGCTTCACCCTCACGCACGCGTTGCTCGAGGTCGCGGAGGAACTCGTCGTCGCCGAAGCGCTCCTGCGCTGCGCGCACCGCTTCACGCGCGCCGTTGAAGTCACCCGCGCGGGCGCGCACCAGCACCAGCGAGTACGCCGCGCGCCGCCACATCGGCTCCGCCTTCACCACCGGCTCGATGCGCGAGACCGCCGCGAAGTCGAGCCCGAGGCGCGAGTCGGTGACGGCGATGCTGAGCGGCCACGGCGAGTGCCCTTCCCACACACGCATCGCCTCCGCGCGCTCGAACAGCGGCTTCGCGTCTTCGAAGCGGTTCACCTCGAAGAGCGCGTCCCCCAGGCCCGCGATGGCGCCCGGGTTGCGCGGGTCGGCGGTGGCCACCACGTGTTGCCAGAAGCGCAGCGGGCTGGCCCACACCTCATTGCGCCGCGAGGTAACGATGGCGAAGACCAGCACCACCGGCACCGCCGCCAGCAACGCCGGGCGCGGCCAGGTCGCTTGCGCGGCGACGACCGCCAGCAGCGCGAGCGGGAGATACAAAAACCGGTCTGACGCCATCGTGTAGACGGTCAGCGCGACCAACGTGACCATCACCACGCCGGTCGCCGCACCCGCGACCCACACCGCACGCCATGGCGCGGCGCTGCGCGCGAAGTGCACGAGCCCCCAGCCCAACAGCAGCGACGCGACGGCGCCGAGCGCGATGGCCCACGGCTCCGGGTCGAAGACGAGCCCAATCTGCGCGACGGGGTTCCACGGCGTCACCACCATCCACACGTAGTGGCCGACGCCCGCAAGGAAGGTGCTGACGTCATGGAGCCGCAGCGGCGCTGACGACGACACGCCCGAACGCAGCACCAGCCACGCGATGACGGCCACGCCCAGCGCACCCAGCAATGGAACCTCCGCGCGCCACGCACCCGGCTTCGCGCGCGCACGCAGCAGCGCCTCGCCAGCGAGCATCAACGCGCCGACGATGGCGACCTCCTTCGAGAGCAGCCCGAGCAACACCAGCACCGCCGCGCCGACGCTCTTCCACCCCGCGCGACCTGCGGTACCCGCCGGCTGCAGCCGCACCGCCGACAACACGAAGAGCGCCGCGAGGAGGTCGGTGCGCCCCACCACCCACGTCACCGACTCCGTGAGTCGCGGCATCACGCCGAAGAGCGCGGTGCACGCCGCGGCACTCCACACGTTGGCGCCGCGCGAGACCGCCAGCGAGAAGACCAGCGTGCACACCAGCAGGTGCAGCACGAGGTTCACGACGTGGAAGCCGGCCGGCGCGCCGCCCCACAGCTGCCAGTCGAGCGCGAAGCTGAAGTTCACCAGCGGCCGGTAGAAGGCGTGGCCCTCGCCGTACATGAAGGCGTGCTGCCAGAAGACGCGCGTCAGGTACTCCCAGGGCGCGTGCAGGGTGTGAATCTGCACGTTCTGCTGAATGAGAATCTGGTCGTCCCACATGAAGCCCACCGTCGGGGCGTTGGCGTACGCGCCCAGCACCGGGAGCAACGCCAGACAGCACACCAACCACGGGCGGACTTCGCGCATCACGCGACGTCATACCGCGCGAAGGTGGCGTGGCGGATTTTGAGTGACGCCCGTAAGGTTCGCCGCGCTGTGAGTGCCGCGCCCACCAAGCCGCTCGTCTTGTACGTCGAAGACGACGCCGACACTTTCACGTTGGCGCAGCTGCGGTTGCAGCAGCGGTACGAGCTGGTGAACGCGCCCACCGACGTCGCGGCGGCGGAGCTCCTCAAGCAGCACGGCGACTCGCTCTACGCGGTGCTGATGGACGTGGAGCTCCAGGGCAGCAAGCTCGACGGGTTGATGCTGGTGCGCGCGCTGCGCGGCATGTCGCTGCCCGGCGTCCCCGCGTACGCGCGAGACATCCCCGTGTTGCCGCACCTGCCCATCATCGTGATGACGGCGTACGTGACGCGCTACTCCGAGGCGGAGGTGAAGGCGCTGGGCGCCAACCACTTCCTCACCAAGCCCATCGACTTCACGCGCCTCAACCTCGCGCTGGCGCAGGCCAACATCCAGTCGGTGATGGCGAGGCTCGCGGCGCGCAAGCGCTGAAGGGCGTCAGGCGTTGCCGCGACCGCGCGCGCGCTGGAACTCGCTGGGCGAGACGCCGCTCCACCGCGTGAAGGCGTGACTGAAGGCCGCGGTGTCCGCATAGCCCAGCTGCGCGGCGACCTCCTTCACCGACAGCGTGCCCTGCGTCAGCAGCAGCTCGGCGCGCGCGCGGCGCTCGGCTTCCAACAGCTCGGTGTAGCTGGTGCCCTCGCCCTGCAGCCGCCGCTTCAAGGTGCGCGCGCTGGTCGACAACGCCTTCGCGATGGCGTCGACGTCGCGCACGCCCGCGGGTGAGAAGAGCAGCTCCTTCACGCGCGCGGAGAAGCCCGCCGCGGCCTGCAGCGCCTTGAGCTCGCGCTCGCATTGCTCGGCGGCGAGCTTCTGCGCGGCCGCGTCGGCCTGATGAAACGGCGTCTTGAGCCACGCAGCGTCGAACACCAGCCGGTGCGCTGGAGTGCCGAAGGTGACGCGGCGCAGGCGCGGGTTGGCGGCGGCCAGCGGCGCGAACCACTTCGGCTCCGGCAGCGCCAGCTCCAGGCGCCCGTCGACCTGCTTGCCGGTGAGCGACTCCGCGATGGACGCGAGGCCCACCGCCAACGCGGGCACGATGAAGTCGCGCGCCGGGCCGAAGTCTTCGCGCTCCTCGATGATGACCGCGGTGCACGCACCCTCGGGCACGACGCGCAGCGAGAGCGCTGGCGTGACGGTGGCGATGAAGCGCTCCGCCAGCGCCAACGCGTCGCCCATGTCGCGCGCCACCAGCACCGCGAAGCCGAGGTAGCCGTGCCACGTCGCGCGCATCGCGAGGCCCAGGTACACGCCGAGGCCCTGCTCGCCGGTCAACGCGCGGGCGCGCTCGAGAATCGGCACCAACTGCGCGGTGGTGACGCGCACGTCTCCCTCCAGCGACAGGCCCTCGAGCACGTCGGCGTCGTCGACACCGAAGCGCCGCGTGAGCTCGAGGAGGTGCGAGAGGTAGCGCGAGGGGAGCGACACGGCGAGTCCACACTTCTACCTCTCCAGGGCGCCAAAATGTGAACGCCGGCCATCCCCGGGAGGGGAAGAACCGCCTGGTGCGCAAGCGCGGGTCGCGGTCACCCGGCGTTGCTGATGAACGGTCGTCTCCTCGCGTCACCCGGAGGTAGAGAGCGCGCATGCGTCTCGTGCTGCTCTGTGCCGTGTGCTGGGCGATGCCGTCGTGGGCCGACTTCACGCTGGTGTCCGAAGCGATGCTCGACGGCCAGCGGCAGGTCACCACCGTGTCGCTGCGGGGAAAGATGCTGCGCATCTCCATCCGCCGGGGGAAAGAGGAGACTCTCATCCTCCGTGACACCGAGGCCGGGCGCACCCGCTTCAACAGCCCCGGCGAGAAGGCGCGCATCGTCACTGACGTGTCCGACAAGACCGGCGCTCCGCAAACGGTCGTCGGCTACGCGTTCGAGCCACAGAACAAGAAGGGGAAGCGCGTCGGCATCAGCTGCGACGAGTTCATCGCGCGTCACGAGCTCCCGCTGATGACGTTCGCGTCGTGTTACGCGCCATGGAGCACGCTGGGCTTCGAATCTGCCGCTGACTTCGCGCGACTCTTCCCGCCGCTCAACACCACGATGGTGGTGCCGTTGCTCTCCCTGATGACGCTCACGTGGGTAGGGCTGCATCCCTCGTTCGCGGCGTACCTCCCGGGCATACCGCTCCAACGCTCGGGACTTCCGAAGAACGGTCGGCCCAGCGCCCTCACGACGCACGTGACGAAACTGACGCACACCGCGCTCGACGCGGCGCTCTTCGAGTTTCCATGACGACTACGAAGCGGCGGTGACGGTCGTGTCGAGCTTCTCGCGCAGCGCCGCGGGCAGCTCGGGGCGCTCGTCCTTCATGCGC
>CAMLFP010000019.1 GCA_946479335.1 uncultured Archangium sp. | reverse complement strand
GGCGGGATCAACGACTCCTGCACCGCGCGCAGCATGCCGAGGTCGGTGTCGCCGTCGAAGAGCCGCCCGCCGGTGAGCAGCTCCCAGGCCACCACGCCGAGCGCGAAGATGTCGGTGCGCGCGTCGACCTTCTCGCCGCGCGACTGCTCCGGAGACATGTACGCGAACTTGCCCTTCAACATGCCGGGCACGGTGTGCGTGGTGGTGGCCTTGGCGATGCCGAAGTCGGTCAGCTTCACCGCGCCGTCGTACGAGAGCAGCACGTTGTGCGGCGTGACGTCGCGGTGCACCACGCCCAGCGGGCGCCCACCGTCGGTCAGCGTGTGCGCGTACTGCAGCCCGCGCGCGACCTGCGAGATGATCTGCGCGGCCAGCGTCGGCGCGATGATGGTGCCGGTGTCCTTCGCCTTGCGACGGAGATCCCACAGCGACGCGCCGCGCACGTATTCCATCGCGAGGTAGTGCGAGTCGTCGTGTTTGCCGAAGTCGAAGATCTGCACCACGTTCGCGTGGTTGAGCCGCGAGGCCAGCCGCGCCTCGGCGATGAACATCTGCACGAACTGCGAATCGACGGTGAGGAACTCCTTCACCACCTTGATGACCACGTCCTTCGAGAAGCCCTCCGGGCCCTGCGCGCTGGCCAGGAAGATCTCCGCCATGCCGCCCTCGGCCAACTTCCGCTTGATGACGTAGCGCCCCACGACAGAGCCCGGACCCAACATGGCCGCGGCATGCTACCAAAACCGTGCGCAGGGGCGGCTGTGGTAGAGAGCGCGCCATGCGATTCGCGTGCGTGGTGGCGTTGGTGGCGGGGTCCGCCTGGGCGGGGAAAACGGTGGTGCTCACGGCGGGTGATTGTCGCGACGCAGCGCTCATCAACAGCGCGCGTGATTTTCGTGACGCCGCGCGGCCGCTGCTGCGCGCCGACGTCATCGAAGACGAGTCGGTGCTCGACATCGTGCGGCCTCGCCCCGCGCGCGGCCTGCAGGATCTCGCGCGGCAGGTCGAATCGGCGAAGACCCTCTTCTACGACGGCCAGAACGAGCGGGCGCTCGAGCTGGTGCAACGCGCGGTCGTCGAGCTGGAGCGCGCCGAGCCCGACAACAAGCCGTGGCCGGTGCTCGAGAGCGCGCTGCTGCTGGAGGCGGAGATCGAGAAGAACCTCGGCCACCTCAACGAGATGAAGGACGCCTTCCGCCGCGTGGTGCGCGTGAACCCGAAGGTGAAGTTGAACCCCGACGCGCACGCGCCCAGCGTCATCGCCGCGGTCGAAGCCCTCAAGAAGGAGCTGGCGAGGAGCAAGAAGGGGACGCTCCAGGTGCGCGTCGACAGCGGCCCCGCGGCCAGCGTCGCGCTCGACGGCTTCGTGGTGGGCACCACCCCGCTGAAGCTCGACGTCGTCCCCGGGAGCTACCGCGTGTCGCTCTTTGCCGCGGGGCAGCTCTCCTTCCCCCACCGGGTCGACGTGCCGCGCGAGGGCGCGCAGCTCAGCGTGGAGTTCGGCTTCGAGGGCTCGGTGTCTCGCCAGGCGCCGCTGTGCGTGAGCGCCGCGGCCGACGAGGGCGCGCTCAAGCTGGCGCAGCTGGTGGGCGCGGAGAAGGTCATCATCTTGCGCAACCGCGCGCAGCAGGGCGGGCCGACCTACGTCTCCGGTACGCTCTACGACTTGCCCACCGCGACCGAAGAGCGCACCGGCTCCGTCGCCCCGGAGCTCATCCGCAACCTCGCCACCTTCCTCGTCACCGGCAAATCGCAGGAGGGCGTGCAGCAGCTCAAGCCGCCTCCGCTGGTGACCGCCGCAGCCGCGGAGTCTCCGCCGCCGCCTCCCGCACCCGCCGCCGAGGCCGACGTTGCGGCGCCGCCGGCCGCGATGCCGGTCGTCATGGAGCTCAAGCCCGTCGCCACCTCGGTGAAGCAGGGCTGGGCCCCGCTGCGCACGGCGGGCGTGGTGTTGCTCGCGTCGGGCGTCGCGGTCGCGGGTGGCGGCATCGGCGTCTATGTCGCCGGCGGCCCGACGCGCGCGCGCCTCGAGGAGCTCAAGCAGCCCGACGGCAGCTACGGGTATACGGACCGCACGCGCGCCGAGGGCGCGTACCTGGTGCAGCAGCGCACCGGCTTCGACGCCAGCGGCATCGCGATGATGGCGGTGGGCGGCGCGGCGGCGGTGACGGGCGCGGTGCTGCTCCTCGTCTCGCCGTCGGGCACGCCGGTCGTCACGGCCGCTCCCACGACGGGCGGCGCGCAGGTCGTGGTGACCGGCTCGTTCTGAGCGCCTACGCGCTCTTCGTCTCGGCGAACTGCTTCGGCGTGATGTGGTGCTTCTCCAGCTCGGCGTTCAGCTTGCCGGTGGCCATCAGCGCCCACATCTTCCAGTCGGAGATGAAGCTCCACAGCGGGTAGGTGAAGGTCGCCGGGCGGTTCTTCTCGATGAAGAAGTGGCTGACCCACGCGAAGGCGTAGCCCGAGAGCAGCGCCGACAGGAGGTAGCTGGGCGCCATGAAGACGACGGCGCTCACGATGTTCAGGAAGGCGATGGTGGTGCCCACGAAGTGCACCCAGCGCGTCGACGAGAGCGAATGTTCCCCGAGGTAGAAGGGCCAGAACGCTTCGTAGGTCTTGATGGCTTTCTCACTCATTTGGCGAAGATCTTCCTGAAGAGGCCGACGATGCCCTGATCGTTGGTGGGCTTGAGCTCGTCGACGGTGGCCTTCTCGTTGGCGTCGGGCGCGACGAGCGCGGCCTTGGTCTTGAGCACCTTCTTGCGCGACGGGTCGAGCGACATCGTGCTGAACTCGTCGTCGCCTTCGTACGACACCTGCGCGCGCGGGCGACCGCCCGGCTGCGACGCGCTGGAACCCTGGGGGAGCTTTGCGGAGGCCATACGCGCACCACCCTAGCGCAACTTCCCCAAAAGATTGACCGGCCACGGGTCACATGGGAGCTTTCCGCGCGATGTCGGCACCTTCCGAGAACTCCTGGCGGTGGGGCGTGCTGGCGCTGGCCACGCTCGCCTCGGCCTGCGGGCCCATTCAGTCCACCGGCTACTTGATGGACACCGAGAACCTCCTCCAGGCCGCGCACACCGCGCAGGCTGAGAAGCTCGCCCCCTACGAGTGGACCGCCGCGAACCTCTACTACGTGAAGTCGAAGGAGGAGGTCGGGTACTCGGACTTCGAGCAGGCCGTCGACTACGCGAAGAAGGCCGCCGACTTCGCCACCAAGGCGCGCGACGTCGCCCTCAAGCAGGCCAACCACCCGGCTGACGACGAGCCCGCGACCCCGGTGGCGCCATGAAGAAGGCGCTCTGGCTGTTGGCGCTGACCGCGCTCTCCTGTCACTCCGGCCCGCAGATCCGCGCGCAGGGTGACGTCATCAAGACCGACATCGACCGCGCGCGCCGCAGCAACGCGATGAAGTGCGCGCCGCGCGAGCTGGCGACCGCCGAGGCCAACTACGACTTCGCGATGGGGGAGCTCGACCAGGGCAACTCCGAGCGCGCGTACGAGCACATTCAAGACGCCGAGAAGTACGCCAAGAAGGCCGTGGCCCTCTCGCGCGACTGCGCGCCCAAGCAGGTGGTGGTGCGCGAGACCCCGCAGCTGGTGGTGAAGATCGAGGAGACCGACAAGGACGGCGACACGGTCCTCGACAAGGACGACAAGTGCCCCTCGCTGCCCGGCCCCGTCGAGAACCAGGGCTGCCCGGTGGAGGCCCCGAAGGACCGCGACGGCGACGGCATCATGGACCCCGTCGACCAGTGCATCGACCAGCCCGAAGACAAGGACGGCTTCCAGGACGAAGACGGCTGCCCGGAGCCTGACAACGACAACGACGGCATCCTCGACACGGCCGACAAGTGCCCGAACGAGGCCGGCCCGATGACCAACCTGGGCTGCCCCATCGTCGACAAGGACGGCGACGGCCTCAACGACGACGTCGACAAGTGCCCGAACGAGCCTGAAGACAAGGACGGCTTCCAGGACGAAGACGGCTGCCCCGACCTCGACAACGACGGCGACGGCGTGCCCGACAACCAGGACGACTGCCCGATGGACCCCGGCCCGCAAGACAACAAGGGCTGCCCGCGGAAGTACTCACTGGTCACGGTCACCAAGGACCGCATCGAGATCAAGAAGCAGATCAAGTTCGCCACCGGCAGCCACAAGATCATCGGCAAGGAGAGCGAGCAGATCCTCGATGAGGTGGCGCAGGCGCTCCGCGACAACCCGCAGATCAAGAAGGTGCGCATCGAGGGTCACACCGACTCGCAGGGCAACGACGCGTCGAACCTGAAGCTCTCTGACCGCCGCGCGAACTCCGTGATGTCGGCGCTCATCAAGCGCCAGGTCGACCCCACCCGCATGGAAGCGGTGGGCTTCGGCGAGACCAAGCCGATCGCGACGAACTCCACGGCCGCTGGCCGCGCGGAAAACCGCCGCACCGAGTTCAACATCGTCGAGCAGTAAACCCCCTCTCCCGTGGGGAGAGGGTCGGGGTGAGGGGCGCGATGATGCGCTCCTCACTGGCGATTTGAATGCCGCTCCGACGACGACGCGCCCCTCACCCGCGACGTGCGTCGCGACCTCTCCCCACGGGAGAGGTTTCGCGCATCACTCGCGAAGCCGCAGGTCGACCGGGCGCGAGCTCGTCGGCTGTGAAATCGGCGCGATGGGCTCGAAGCGGTTGCTGATCATCGCCTCGGCGTCCTTCACCGACTGCTGCACGGCATCGACGCCGGTGAGCAGATCATCCAACTGCTCCGTCATCTGATCAGGGCTGGTCATGGTCAGCGCCTGATCTCGCAGCAGCCGCACGGAGTTCTCGATGAGGTTCATCTGCCCGCGCGCGCGCGCGAGGAACGCCTCGATGTCGCGGATGGTCGAGAACCGCTTCTCGATGACCACGGCGTTCTTGCGGGCGAGCTCTTTCACCTGTTCGTCGCTGGAGCTCTCCTGGATGCGCTCCTGCGCGGCGGCCTGCTTCTTGAGGTCGCCCACGTTGACCGCCTGGAGGTACGACTCCGCGCGCTGACACGCCGAGGCCAGCCGCACGAAGCTCGCGTGCAGCTGCGAGAGCTTCTCCAGCTCGGTCTTCATGAGGATGGCCTGGAACGACGGGTTCTGCTGCACGTCGCGCTGGATCTCCCGGCGCAGTTCATCGAGCGCCTTCGCGCGCTGCCACTCATGCTGCGGCAGGTCGGCCATCAGCTTGTCGACGCGGGCGCGGTCCTCCTTCTCCTGCTCCTCCCGGAGCGACTCGCGCACCGCGCGCTGGAAGGGCTTCAAGTCGGGGCCGGTCACCAGCCACAGCGCCTCGAGGCCCAGCGCGCCCCGGCCCCCCAACCAATCGCCGGTGATGAGGGCCGCCGCGGCGGCGCCTCCCAGCAGCGAGAGGTTGTAGACGTTCATGAACGCCGCCTTCAGGTAGTTCGGTGCGTCGGAGGCGGCCATGGCGCTTCTCTACAACCCGACGCGGATGTTGCCGCGCACGTTGGAGGTCTGGAGCAGCTCGAGCACGTGGTTCTCGACCTGCTTGAACTGCGTGCTCTGCTTCACCGAGGCGTCGCGGCTCTCGAAGAAGGGCACCTCGACGCGGTGGAGCACATGCGCGGGGCGGTGCGAGAGCACGAAGATGACGTCGGCCAGGTACACGGCCTCGGTGACGTCGTGGGTGACGAACAGCACCGTGTTGTCTTCGGTGTTCAGCACGTCGAGCATCGTGGTCTGCATGCCCCAGCGCGTCTGCGGGTCGAGCGCGCCGAAGGGCTCGTCCATCAGGATCAGGCGCGGCTTGTTCACCAGCGTGCGCGCGATGGCCACGCGCTGCTTCATGCCGCCCGACAACTGCTTGGGGAGCGCGTCGGCGAAGTCCTTGAGGCCCACCTTCTCGATGATGGCCAGCGCCTTCTCCTTGCGCTCCGCCTTGCCGACGCCCTGCAACTCGAGGCCGTACTCGACGTTCTCGCGCACGGTGCGCCACGCGAACGAGGTGTAGCTCTGGAAGACCATGCCGCGGTCGCGCCCGGTGCCTTCGACCGGCTGGCCGTCGATGAAGATGTCGCCGGAGTCGGGCGTGAGCAGCCCGGCCACCGCCTTGAGGATGGTGCTCTTCCCGCAGCCCGACGGCCCGAGGAACACCGCGAGCTCGCCGATGCCCGGCTTGTTGGCGACGGTGAGGTTCACGTCTTCCACCGCCTGCACCGTGCGGCCCTTGCGGTCGGTGTACGAGATGAAGAGGTTCTTCAGGTCCAGCTTGGGCACGCTGCTGTTCAACGCGGGAGTCTCAGACATCGGCTTCCCTCCAACCGAACAGCAGGCGGTTCACACCGCGGATGACGATGTCGCTCAAGATGCCGATGACGCCCACCACGAGGATGCCGGCGAAGCTCCACTCCGGTTTGAAGTGCTGCTCCGCGAGGTGGAGGATGTAGCCGATGCCGCTCTGCGCGTTCACCAGCTCCGCGAGGATGATGTAGGTCCACGCGATGGCGTTCATCACGCGGAAGCCGTCGAAGATGGCCGGCAGCGCCGCGGGGATCAGCACCGTGCGGATCACCTGCGCCTTCGTCGCACCGAGCGTGAAGGCCGTCTGCACCAGCTCTTCAGGCACCAGGCGGATGGCGTCGACCACCGCCGGCAGCAGGTACACCACCGTGCCGAGGAAGAGGAACGCCACCTTCTGCGACTCGTCGATGCCGAACCACAAGATGAGCAGCGGGATGAACGCGGTGATGGGCAGGTAGCGCATCGGCGCCACGATGGGCTCGAAGAGCCGGTTGACGAACTCGAAGCTGCCCATCGCGATGCCCAGCGGCAGCGCCACGGCGATCGACAACGCGAAGGCCTTCAAGATGCGCACGCCGGAGATGGCCAGCGCGCCCAGCAGGTCTTTTTCGAAGATCAAATAGAAGAGGCTCTTCAACACCGCGTCGGGCGCGGGGAGGAAGGCCGCCTTCACCAGCGGCTCCATGACGCCGTTGCGCTCGACCTGCACGTAGGTCAGCACGCACCACGCGGCCAACAGCACCGCGAGGCTGGCGAGCGACGCGGTGCGGCCGGCGACCGAGGAGATGGGGCTGCGCAGCGCCCACAGCGAGGGCTTCGCGCGCTTGCGAGGAGTCGGTTTGGCCGCGCCCTCACTGGGCATTCAGCACCACCTTGATGTCGGTGCGGCGGTTCAACGCACGGCCATCTTCGGTGGCGTTGTCGGCGACCGGCTTGGTGCTGCCCTGACCGACGGCGACGAAGCGCTTCGGGTCGACGTTGAAGTTCTTGATCAGGTACTCCTTCACCGACTCCGCGCGCTTCTGCGAGAGCGTCTTGTTCGCCGCCTCGTTGCCGCGCGAGTCGGTGTTCCCCTCGATCTGCAGGTACGTGTTGCCGAAGGCGAGCAGCGTCTCGCCGAGCGAGTCGAGCGTGAAGTAGCTGCCGGGCATGATCTCATCGCTGCCCGTCGTGAAGTGGATCGACAGCGACTTGTTCACGATGGCGCGGTCGGTGAGCTTGGGCTTGTCCTTGAAGGCGAACGACTCCTCGACCTTCTGGCCGGCGTAGTCTTTCGCCAGCGCGGCGACGAAGCGCTTGTCAGAGAAGTCAGCCGCGTCGACCACCGTGTTCACCACGCCCTTCTTGCGCCAGATGACGAAGGCGCCGTTGAAGAGCGAGTCGAAGTACGACTTGGGGCCCGCGAGGCCGAAGAAGAGCGCGTTGTCGGCGTAGGCCGTCAGCTTGAGGCCCGAGAGCATGCCCGACACGTCGTCGGGCGTGAGCTTGAGCGCGTCGGCGATGAGCTGGTCGGTCGACTGCGGGTCTTCCTTCATCACCGAGACCGCGTCGAACCAGCCGGCGACGAAGGCCGCGATGGAGGCCGGCGCGGTGTCGATGACGTCCTGGCGCGCGACCAGCGTGTCGGCGATGACGTTGGTGGCGGCGGTGGTGCTGACGAGGATGTGCGCTTCGTTCTCGCGCGCGGCGACCGCGCCGGAGAGGTCGGGCTCCCAGGTGACGGCGGCGTCGACCCGGCCGGCCTTGAACATCGCGGCGGCCTTCGGCGCTTCATCGGCGAACACCAGGTTCTTCTCGATGTCGGTGCGGTCCTGCGGAGAGAGGCCCGACTGCGCGAGGAGAAACAGCAGGAGCCAGTGCGACGGCGTGTACTTGGTCGTCGCGATGCGCTTGCCCTTGAGGTCCTCCACCGACTTGATGGTCTTGAGCGAGACGATGCCATCACCGCCGCGGCTCCAGTCTTCCTGGATGATGGCGCGCGCCTTGAGGCCCTTCTCCTTGAGCTCGCTCGCCTCACGGGCGAACGAGTCGACGGTGTCCCACATCACGTCGATGTCGCCCTTGATGAAGGCGGCCAGCTTCGCGGTGGGGTCTTCGAGCAGCACGAACTGCACGTCGAGGCCGTACTTCTTCTTGTAGAGGCTCGCGGCCGCGCCGGGGTTCAAGCCACCGTTGGCGACGATGCCGGGCGCGTGACCGGCCCAGGTGTTGATGCCCACCTTCAGCGGGCGGCTCAACTTCGCCTCGCCCACGGCGTTGCCGCCGTTGACGTTGAGGCCGCCGTTGCGGGGCGCGTCGCTCAAGCCGTCGCTGATGTGCGTGAAGTCGTCTTTCGAGATGTCGGCGGTGCCCGCGGTGCCCGCGTCAGCGGTGTTCGCGCCCGACCAGCTCTTCAGCTGGTCGCCGAACTTCCGGTAGCCCACAAAGCCGAGGACGCCGAGCGCCACCAGCACGATGAACAGCTTTCCGAACGGAGTGAGTTTCATGGTCTGCCTTTGTACGGAGGAAGTGAGGGGGGATTACGCGGGCTTCGACGCGTTGAAGAACGAGAGCACCTGGTGCACCTGCGCCTTGCGGTTCTCTGCGGCGGCGGCGGTGCCCGCGAGCGTCTCGGTGCGTTTGGTGATGTCTGCGCGCAGCCCGATGATCTGCTCCTCGAGCTGCTGAATCTTCGCCTGCGCGTCGGTGATCGACTTCGCGGTCTGCTGCTCGTTGAGGCGCACGTAGGTGTCGAGCGCCTTGAGCTGCGTGTTGGCGGCGGTGATGATCTTGGCGATGTCGAAGCCGAAGGCCTTGAGCGACGCCTCGACGATCTGCCGCTTCACCTCCACCGGCGTCGCCTCGGGGAGCCCCTTGAGCAGCTCCTCGGCCTTGCGCACGCGGTCGAGATCGCCGGAGTCGATGCCCGCCTGCTTGAAGACGCCATCGAAGTCGACGTTGGCCGGCGTTACCGGGCCGCTGGCCGAGGCGATCGCGGGGCGCGGCGTGGCCGGAGCGGGGACCGCCGCCGGTGCGCCAGGCGCGCGTTTGGGCGTCGACTGACCGGCCAGCTCCGCGACGAGGTCGGCGGGAGATTTCTCCCCGGCTTCGACGGCTTCACTGCCTTCGGCGGGAGTTGCCGCGTCGCGTTCGACGAACAACCCCAGCAGCTTGGAGCCAAGGCCTTTCTCTTCGGGCATGCGCCGCTTCTAGCAGACGCTTCCAGTCGTCCATCGAAAATGGGAGCGTCGGCGCATGGCCAAGTTCGAAGTGTACATTCCCGCGTCTGACGCGAATGGCTTCAACGTCACGTTGAAGGTGGGCGCCGACAACTGGATGGCGGCGCTCAAGGCCGGCATGCAGAAGCTGGGCGAGCAGGGCGCCGTCTCGCAGAACGTGATGGTCGACATCCAGGAAGACAACTCGGTGCACGTCACCGACACCTCCTCGGGGCGCGTCTTCCGCATTCGTGAGCTGAGTGAGGCCGAAGCGCAGAAGGCGCAGGTCAAGAAGCCGACGCAGCAGGCGCTCCCGCCGGTGCCGCCGCCGCCCGCGCCTGCGCCGACGTTCGCCGCGCGCGGTGAAGCCATCACCGAGGTCGGCGCTGGCCGCTCGCAGGAGCCCGTCACGCTGCCGCCCACGCCGGTGAAGCAGCCCGACACCTCGCCCGGTGCGCCCGCGTTCGATTCGAACAAGACCGTGTTGAACATCGCGCCGCCGCCGCCCGCCGCGGTGACGCCGAGGCCGCCGCCGCCCGCGCCCATCCCCGCGCCGACGACGTTGCCGTTCAGCACCGGCACGCCCGCGCCGTTCAAGCCCTCCACCGGGCAGATCGAGCTGAAGGACGTCGAGGAGATCGAGCGGCCGGTGCAGCCGTCGACCGGCAACATCGGGCGCCCGAAGACGAAGCCGGTCCCCGCGGTCACCAGCCGCTCGCAGGCCGAAGACATGCTGTCGGACATCTTCATGCGCGTCTCGGAGCTGAACTCGCGCACCGACATCGTCGAGGCGATGGAGTTCATCCTCGACCTCGCGATGGAGAAGGTGCCGTGCGAGTCGGGCGCGGTGCTGCGCGCAGACGGTGCGACGGGCGACCTCACCTTCCTCACCGCGCGCGGCCCGAAGGCGAAGGAGCTGCTCAAGTCGAAGATCGTGGTGCCCGCCGGCGAAGGCATCGCCGGCTTCTGCTCCGCGGAAGGCGTGGCGGTCGCGTTGTCTGACGTGAAGAAGGACGGGCGCTTCTATTCAGGCGTCGGTGAGCGCGTGGAATACGAGACGCGCTCCATCCTCTGCGCGCCGATGATGACGCACGGCATGTCGTTCGGCTGCGTGCAGCTCATCAACCGCAAGGGCGCCACCACCTGGGCCGAACACGAGACCGGCGTGCTGACGTACCTCGCGCACCAGGCCGCGCTGTTCTTGAACCGCAAGCTGCTGGAGTAGCTCAACGCAGCGACGCCAGCGCGTCGTCGAGGCGGTCGTCGCCCCAGAAGAAGGCGTCATTGGCGAAGAAGGTCGGCGCGCCGAAGATGCCGCGCTCGAGCGCCTCCGTTCCCCGGGCGCGCAGCGCGTCTTTCGTCGTCTGCAGCTGCGTCGCGCGCAGGAGTTCATCGGCGTCGGGAACGAGTGGCCCCAGCACGCGACGCACGATGGCTTCGCTGGCGATGTCGGCGCCCTCGACGAACGACGCGCGGAACAGGCTGCGCACGAACTCACCGACCCACGGCGCGTCTTCGCCCAGCAACGCCACGCGCGTGCCCAGCAGCGACGGCTTGGGGAACACCGGCGGCCACGCGAAGGGCACGCTGTATTTCTTCGCCTGCCGCGGGACGTCGACGCGCATCCAGTTCATCCGCGCCGGGTTGCGCGCGAAGGGCGTCTCCGCGACCCCGTGGATCGCCTGGAAGACGGGCCCAAGCAGCATCGGCCGGTACGCCACGCGCACGTTGTCGGCCGCCGCGAGCGCCTCGATGCGCTGCGCGCTCAGGTACGCGTAGGGGCTCGCGAAGTCGAACCAGAACTCCAGCGTGCGTTCGCTCATGCCCGCGACCCTACCCGCTGAAAACTTGCCGGCTGAAGTGGTTGGTGTCGCCGTCGCCGCTACAGCGTGCAGCGCAGGGAGCCGCCACCGGCGCGACGCTCGACGACGGTCACCTTCACGCGCGGGTCGGCCCGCCGCAGCGACGCCTCGAGGATCCCCGCGACCATCTCCGCGTGCATCACCTTGTTCTCGAACGAGATGTCCCACGTGGTGGGCGAGGTGGGCGTCGCGACGACGGTCATCGACGGTTGCGCCACGCGCCACAGCTGCTGCACGCGCTTGAGCGCGCCGCTCACGCCCAGCAACGGCATCATCGACGCGGTGATGCGCCCGAGAATCGTGTCGAAGTACCCATCGATGGTGGCGATGCCCAGCGCCCGGTGCGTCTCCTCCAACGGCTTGCCGGCGAAGTCGTGCTGCACCACCACCTCGACGGCGCGCGCGAAGACCTCCTCCGGGTACTTCGCCTCGAGCCGCGCGGGGTCGAAGCCCACCTTCGCCAGCTCCGCGCGCAGCGCCGCGTCGGGCTTGAGCTGCCGAACGAAGAGGCCCTCGAAGACGCTGCCATCCATCGTGCTCATGCGTCGCTATTCCTTGATGAGTTCGCGCAGCAGCACGGTGGCGTAGCTGCCGGCGGGGAGGGTGAACCGCAAGTGCAGCACATCGCCCTCGGCCCGCGCGTCTTCCAACGTCACCGGTACGCGCAGCGGCCGCCGCACGCCCGACGTCTCATCGCCGCCTTTTTCGAAGAGCGACCGCTCGATGCCTTCATCGCTCAACACCTTCGACTCCAGCGTGTCGACCTCGCCCTCGGGGCGCCGCATCTCGGGGCCGAAGATGGGGCCGGTGGTGCTGACCTCGAACCGGTCGAAGCGGAGCTGGTCAACCGCCGGCTCGGCGCAGATGAACTCGCCGCCGGTGGGCACCTTCTTCAAGACATCGCCCGCCAGCACCGTGCCGTACGTGCCGCCGGTGATGCGCGCGGCCAGCACCCGGTTGAAGAGCTCCGACTGGTACGCCGACAAGAACAGCTTCCGCTCGAAGCGGTCGCGATGCCGCCCGCCCGCGAGGAGGATCTGCTTGCCCTTCTCCGCGTTGTCGCCGCCGAAGCCGAAGCGCTGCTCGCCGAAGTAGTTGGGCACGCCGAGCTTCACCAGTTGCTCCAGCGCGGCCAGCGCGGCGCCGGTGTCTTTCACCTCGCGCACCTTGAGCTCGAAGCGGTTGCCGTGGAGGTGCCCCGACTTGAGCTTGTTGCGATGACGCGCGGCGCGCAGCACGGTGACGCCGGGCATCGAGAAGCTCTCCAGCTTCGGCTCCACGTAGCGCGCGGGCGCGCAGAGGTACTGGCGCGTGACGGCGTGACGATCTTTCAAGCCTGCCCAGCTGATGTCCTTGTCGCGGAACCCGCAGTGCCGCGCGAGCGCCTTCGCCACGTCTTGCGTCGAGTGCCCGCGCTTCTCGATCCACAAGAACAGGTGCTCGCAGTCGTGCTCGCCCGACGGCTCGTACGCGGGGAGCTCCTCGACGAGGAAGTCTTCAGGCGTGGCCTTGAACAGGCCACCACCCGGGGGCAACGCGCTGGTGAGGAACGGCAGCGAGGTCACTTCAGGTCGAGCGTGGCGAGGTGCTCTTTGACGCGGCCCGCGAGCTGCTCATCAGCGGCCGACTCCAACAGCTCACCGGCCTGGAAGAGGAGGAAGAACATCACGTCAGACAGGGCCTGCTTGAGCGCAAGCAACGGCTCGGGGCCCAGCTTGCCCGCGGCCGACAGCTCGCCGTAGCGCGCGATGAGCGCGTCTCCGGGCAGCACGCCGTCGTCGCTGAACATCAACCCGTTGAGCACCGGCGAGGTCGACACGCCGTTGCCCTTGAGCGCTGCGTTGGCGGAGATGAGGAAGGGCTCGAGCGTCTCGCGCTGCGCCACCTCGTCGCGCACCTCGCGGAAGATGACGTTGAAGGTGGTGACGATCTTCTCGGCGGTGAGCACCGGCTTCGGCGCGGGGGCCGGCGCGGCTGGCGCGGGGGGGGGCACCACCTCCGAGGGCGCGGAGGTCACGGGCGCGGTCGCCAGCGGCGCCTCGCTCACCTTCGCGAGGCCCAGCTCGATCAGGTGGTGCACGATGCGCGTGGCGTCGAACTCCGCGAAGCGCGCGCGCTGGCCGACCTCGATGACGGTGCGCTCACCGTTCACCTGCGCGAGCACCGCCTGCTCCTCGGGCTCCAGCTCCTCGCCCTCGAGCGCCTTCTTCGGCACCACGTACAGCCGCCCGTGGGGGATGCGTTTGCGGAACTGCGCGAGCTCGTCGATCTTGCGGATGCTGTCCATCAGCAGGCCGTTCATCGAGAGCGAGAGGTTGTGGGTCAGCGCCTTCTCGTCGATGTCTTGATCGATGAGCACGAAGGCGCCTTCCTTCGAGAGCATGATGCCGTGGAAGATCTCGGCGATCTGCTCATTGAGGCACTTGTAGAGGTCGTGTGATTTCAGCAGCCCGCGCTCCACCAGCGCCTTGCCGATGCGCGAGGGCGGCGCCTCGGCCAGCACCTTCTCGAGGGCCGCGCGCTGCACGTAGCCCAGGCGCACCATCACCTCGCCGATGCGGTCACCCGACGAGTCAGACGCGGCCGAACGCACGTCGCCGTCTTTGAGCAACAGGCTGCGCTCGCCCGAGGTCGAGGTGACGCGGAGCACGCCGGTCCACCGGGCCTGCCCGAGGAAGGCGATGAGGTCCTGCAGGGCGAACGCGCCGCAGTCTCCGGCCAACACCACGCGCGGGCGCGCAGGCTGGAGGCCGCCTTGCGCGGGGCTGCGCAGCATCACCACCCAGTCGGGCGCGGTGTTCTGCAGGCGGAAATACCCGGAGCGACCGGTGAGCGGCGAACTCCCCTCGGTGGGAGCCAGAGAACCACGACCATCGACGAGGAAGCGCGCGTCCACTTTGTCTCTTCAGTTCGTCGGCCAGGCGCCGTTGCCGGTGAGCCAATCGAGCTCGTCGTCGACCGCGAGGTTGAGGGCGTCGGCCGACAAGCCCAGCGTGTACTTGCGGCCGTTGATGTAGAGGCTGGGGGTCGAGTCGACGCCGGCCTTCTTGCCGGCCTCCTTCGAGGCCTCGAGCTCCTTCTCGTACTTCTTGTCGGCGACGGCCTTGGCGAACGCCTTCGCGTCGAGCCCGGCCTTCACGATGATGCCCTTGATGGTCTCTTCAGACATCGAGAGCTGGTTGTCGAAGAGCGCGTCGTGCACCTGCCAGAACTTGCCCGCGTCGCGCGCGAACAGCGCCGCCGCTCCGGCCTCGAAGGCGTGCGGGTGCTGCTGCAGAGGGAAGGGCGCCCAGCACAGCCGCACGTCGGAGCGCTTCTTCACGTACTCCTCGAGGATGGGCCGCGCCGCCGCGCAGTACGGGCACTCGAAGTCGGAGAACTCGACCAGCGTGACGGTCGCGTTCTTCGGGCCCAGGCACTGCCGCTCATCGGGCGCGAAGGAGGCGCGCGCCTTGTTGAAGCCCTGGTTGTACTTGCTCAGCGCGTTGATGATCTCGCTCGACGAGCTCCCCTCGGACGCCTGCCCCGCGGCCCACGACACGAGCCGCTTGGTGTGCTTGCAGGCGTCGCCCTTCTTGAGGCTGCCCAACAACGTCGAGGGGCGACCGCAATAGTCGAACTCGTCGGTGAGCAGCGCGGCGAGCTCCTTCTTCGCGGTGTCAGGCAGCCGCGAGAAGTCGAAGCCCGGCACCTGCGAGACGACCTGCGCTGCGTTCTGCGCCGACGCCGCGAAGGAGAGCAACACCGCCGCCGTCAGCACGGCCTTTCCCAACGCATTCGTCACGATGCGCGGCCTTGTAGCGACCGGGTTCTGCCTTGTAAAGGGACGGAACTCTTGAGCCGTGATCACAAAAAACTCCTTCTGGTGCACACCGGCGGCACGCTCGGCATGAGCGGCCGGCGGCCTGACGCGCTCAAGCCGGGTTCATTCTTCCGCACGCTGCATCAGCGCATCCCCGAACTCTCGAAGCTGGCGCACCTCGAGTTCGAGCTCTTCAGCAACCTCGACTCCTGCGAGATGCAGCCGGAGCTGTGGGTGAAGCTGGCGCGGCTGCTCGCCTCGCGGATGAACGACTTCGACGGCTTCGTCATCACCCACGGCACCGACACCATGGCGGAGACCGCGTCGGCGCTCTCGTTCATGCTCAAGAACCTGCCGAAGCCGGTGGTGCTGACCGGCGCACAGCGGCCGCTGGGCGAGATCCGCACCGACGCGCGCTTGAACCTCATCGACGCGGTGACCAGCGCGCTCCATGGCCCGCGCGAGGTGACGGTGTGCTTCGACTCCAAGCTGCTGCGCGGCAACCGGGTGCGCAAGGTGTCGATCGCCGAGTACGACGCGTTCCAGAGCCCGAATCACCCCGGCCTCGGCGTGCTGGGCGTCGACACCCGCTTCGAGAAGGGCCTGACGCCCCGGGGCAAGTTCCAGCTCCTCGACGCCATCGACCCGCGCGTCTTCCTGCTCCGCGTCTTCCCGGGGCTCGACCCGCAGATTCCGCTAACGCTGCTGCCGCACGTGCACGGCCTGGTGCTGGAGGCCTACGGCGCGGGCACCTTCCCCTCGAATGAAGAGCTCGGGCGGTCGCTCTCGCCGGTGTTCGCCGAGGCCCGGCGGCTGGAGATCCCCGTGCTGGTGGTGAGCCAGGCGCCGCGCAACGGCGTCGACCTGTCGATGTACGAATCAGGCGACGCGGCGCGCAGAACAGGCGCCATCAGCGGAGGTGACATGACGGTGTCGGCGGCGGTGGTGAAGTTGATGCACGGGCTCGCTTTTCATCGCGGTAACGCGCTGCGCGAGCACCTTGAGCGATCTGTGGCAGGTGAACGCGCCTGAGTGCTAGCTTTCCCTCCGTCCAATGGCTGAAGACAAAACGGCGGTACACAAGATCAGCGACTTGTTGGGCGAGGCGAAGGCCAACAACGCGTATCTCATCGTCATCAGCGCGAAGGTCGCCGCCACCATCGGCAAGATGGTGAAGCTCGAGAAGGGCGAGTTCGTGATGGGCCGCGCGCCCGACACGCAGCTCCAGGTCGAAGACGACGGCATCAGCCGCAAGCACTGCAAGATCTCGCAGGCGGCCAACGGGCACTTCCAGCTGGTCGACCTCGGCAGCACCAACGGCACGTTCTTGAACGGCATCAAGGTGAACGTCGCGACGCTGCAAGACGGCGACAAGATCCAGATCGGCGCGAACTCGGTGGTGAAGTTCTCCATCCAGGACCAGCTCGAGGAGCAGTACCAGCGCTCCATCTACGAGAGCGCGACGCGCGACGGCCTCACGCGCATCTTCAACAAGAAGTACTTCCTCGACACGCTCCGCAAGGAGTTCGCGTACTGCCTGCGCCACCGCGTGCCGCTGTCGCTGGTGATGTTCGACATCGACCACTTCAAGAAGATCAACGACACCTACGGCCACCCGGCCGGCGACTACGTGCTGCAGCGCGTGGCGGCGAAGGTGGCGGAGACCGTGCGGCAGGAAGACCTCTTCGCGCGCTACGGCGGTGAGGAGTTCGCGCTGATGCTCCGCGAGTCACCGTCAGACAAGGCCGTGCGCGCCGCCGAGCGCTGCCGTCGCGCCATCGACGGCGCGGAGTTCGTGTTCAACGGCACGCCGATCCGCGTCACCGTGTCGCTGGGCGTCGCCACGGTGTTGGACTCCGACTTCTCCCAGCCCGAAGACCTCATCGCCGCCGCCGACAAGTACCTGTACCGCGCCAAGAAGGGCGGCCGGAACCGCGTCGAGGCGCACGAGATCTCCGGGCCGTAGGCCTCGGGTGAGCGCGAGGGCGGCTGGTGTGCGGCCGCCTGCTCGACCCGGGCGTGCCTCGTTCTTCCGGGCGCAGGGTCGGCAAGCACAGCTCGAGTGGGATGCCGGTTGCGCTGAGCGCAACTTTCCCCCCAGTCGGCACCAGCGTGTCTCGCAGCGAGGGCCTGTTCGCGACGAGCACGGGCGAAACACCTCGCCTGGCGCCTCCCTTCAGGGGCTGCGTGTCACGGCGCGGGGAGCGGGAACTCCGGCTTCTCCGATGCGACCGACTCGGCGGCGCTCACGAACTCCACGCGGTTGCCGCCCGCGGCCTGCGCGGCCGAGAGCCCGTCGTTCGCCTGGCGGATGAGATCCGCGAAGCTGTACTCACGGCCCGGCTCGCCCGCGGCGACGCCGACCGAGATGGTCGGGTGCAGCACCGTGTCTCCCGCCTGCAGGGTCGCACGCGCGACGCGCTCGGTGATGCGCCGGGCGACGATGAGCGAGCCCGCGAGGTCGGTGTGCGGCATCAAGAGGAGCACGCGATCTCCGGGCTGCTGCACGGGGTAGTCGGTGTCGCGCAGCGACCGTCGGATCGCCAGCGCGAGCCCGCCCATCAACTGCGTGTGCAGCTCGGCGTCGATCTTCCCCGGGAGCGGGTCGAAGCCCACCAGCGCCAGCGCCAGCGGGAAGCCGTAGCGGCGGGCGCGCTTCACCTCGATGAAGAGCACCTCCTTGAAGTGGGTGAACGTGTAGAAGTTCGTGGTCGGGTCGAGGATGCCGTCGCCCGGGCGCGGGCCGGCGGGCGCGGGTGCCTGCGCGGAGCGTTCGAGCAGCCGCACCTTCAAGTCGTTCGGAGAAATCGGCAGCGGCAGCACGCCATCGGCCCACGGCGCCTTGAACCCGGTGCTCTGCCCGGCAAACAGCAGCGCGCCCGGCGCGGCCTTGCGCACGTCGCGCGCGGTGCGCGTGGGGCTCTTGAGCGAGGTGCCCAGCACCACCAGTTGCTCCTTCGTGAGCGCCTCGGGCTCGCGCGCGGCAGACACCTTGAGGCCCGCCTTCTTCAGCGCGGCGGTCAGCGCCTTGTGGCGCGTGTTGTTCGGCTCGATGACGGCGGCCAGCTTGATGGTCATGTCGAAGTGACTCCTTGAACGGTGGATTCTACGCATCAACCGCCGGGCAGCCATTTTCCTCGTGCTACCTTTTTCTTCATGCGCTGCACTTTTCTGCTGCTGACCATCGCATCGCTCGCGTGGGGCAAGACCGACGTGGTCGCCGCCACCGGCGAGGTGCTCGACGACTTCGCCGCGGGGCGCGCCAACGTCAACACGGCCATCAACCGCGTGAAGCGCCTCGGCGGTGAGGAATACGCCTCGCTGGAGCTGGTGGCCGCCTACAAGCGCGCCGGCGATCAGGAGCGCGTGCACGTGCTCGAGTTCCTCGCGGGCCTGGCCTTCAGGAACAAAGAGGTCGAACAGACGTTCATGCGGGCGTTGACCCACAAGGACACCGCGGAGATCGTCGCCGCCGAGATCGGCCTGGGGCGCATCAAGTCGACCGACGCGCTCAAGCCGTTGACCGAGAACCTCACGAGCCAGAACTTCGGCATCCGCCGGGAGGCGGCGCGCGCGCTCGGCCTCATCGGGAAACCCGCGGCGTCAGCGCCGTTGCTCAAGGCAGCGAAGAGCGAGGGCGACTTCGAGTTGAAGCTCCTGATGATCCAATCGGCGGGGCGCGCGGGCGACAAGAAGCAGGTGGGCGCGCTGGAGGCGCTGCTCAAAGACGACTCCGAGTCGACGCGCATCGCCGCGGCGCAGGCGCTGTGCATCATGGGCACGCCGTCGTGCGCGAAGTTCGCCACCACGCTGCTCTCGTCGAAGGAGCAGAGCGAGCGGCTGCAGGGCGTGATGCTGTTCGACGGCTCCAGCGCGAAGCAGTCGGGCAAGGTGCTCGCGCCCGCGCTCCGCGACGCAGACCCGCGTGTCCGGGCGCGCGCGGCGCGGCTGCTGGCCGAAGGGGGCGACGAGTCGAAGAAGGCGTGGCTGGTCATCGAGAGCGCCAAGGCGCCCACCGAGACGAAGCTCATCTACGAAGATGAAATCGAGCACCTGCGGCTCACCGATGAGCAGCGCTCGGCCATCTTGAAGAAGGCGGGCCTCAAGTGACGGGAGTGTTGTTGCTGGCGCTGGCCGCCACCCCGTGGTCGTCGCTCGATGACGCGCACCGCGCTTCAGCGATGCACACCCTGCAAGCGCTGCCGACGTTGCGAGAGCGGCTGCTCGCGGCGACCGACGGCTTCCTCGGCACGCCGTACGTGCTCTCTCCGCTGGGCGAAGGCGAGGGCCGCGACCCCGACCCGCTCATCCGCTTCGACGCGGTCGACTGCGTGACGATGATTGAAGAGTCGCTGGCGCTCTCCACCGCGACGCCGGAGACGCTCGTCGAGTCGCTCACCAAGCTCCGCTACGCCGGCGACAAGCAGTGGGCCAACCGGCTCCACATCATGGAGTCGCAGTGGCTCCCCGAGAACGTGCGCCGCGGGCTCTTGAAAGATGTGACGCGCGAGTACGGCGGCGCGGACACCAGGCGCGTGGTGAAGCAGCTCACCGCCGCCACGTGGAACGAGAAGAGCGGCAAGGGCCTCGCGCTCCCCGAGGAGAAGCACACCATCGGCCGCTACGCGTTCGACCTCATCCCCGCCGAGGTGGCCGCCGAGAAGTTGAAGCACGCGCCCGCCGGGTTGCTGGTGGTGGTCTTCCGCGCCGACCGCCCGTGGGTGGTGACGCGCGTGTCTCACGTCGGGGTGCTGGTGCAGTCAGACAAGGGGCCGATGCTCCGGCACGCGTCGCGCAGCTTCAAGAAGGTCGTCGACGAGCCGCTCAAGCGCTACCTCACGCGCAACCTCGACTTCGGGAGCTGGACCATCGAGGGGCTGGCGCTCTTCGAGCCGACGCTCCCTCCCTGAGCGCCGGGGCTGGAGAAATGAAATCGGCCCGTCGCGCCCCACGTGCTAATGCTCGCGGGCGATGGCTCGTTTGAAATTCTTCGTCTTCGCCCTCGTGGCCCTGGCTCTCTGGGGCTACCACCTGACGCAGGTCGCGCCGATGACGCTGGCGCACTCCACCGAAGCGGCGCAGGCCGCGGTGACGGGTGCGGCCGGGCCGGTCGCGGTCGCGCTCGAGGCGCAGAAGTCGCTGACGCAGGCCGTGGCCTTCAAGGTGGCGTCGAGCAACGCGGTGCTGCTGCCCGCGCCGAAGCCGAAGCCCGAGGCGCCCGCCGCGGAGCGCTTCGCTGCGGTGCGCACCGCCGCCGCCGAAGGCCTCGCGCCCGAGCAGACCGCGGTGCTCTTCGTCGCGGTGACCAACGAAGCGGGCACGCTGTGGGCGAAGGGCGAGGGCGACGCGCTGGCCGAGGTGCCCGAAGGGCTCGACCTCGCCGGGGTGATGGCCGCCGGCGCCCCCGGCGCGACGCGCGCCATCGACGGCGTCGACTACCTGCTCTTCTCCGCGCCGTTGCTCCAGGCCGACAAGGCGGAGGTGAAGGTCGGCGGCTCGGTCATCGTCGGGCTCCCGGTGCTGCCCGCCCCGGCGGCGCTCGAGCAGGCCCGCGCCGCGCTCAAGTTGACCTCGCTGTCGCTGCTCGCTGACGGCAAGCCGGTGCTGACCGCCGGCGACAAGGCGGAGGCCGCGAAGGTCGTCGCCACGCTGAAGGCGGGCGCGCTCGGGGCGCTCGAGTCGGGCCCGCTGCGTCAGGTCGGCCCGCTGCAGTTGCCGTTGCCGCAGTTGACGCCGGAGCTCACCTGGTCGCTCGGCGGGCGCCAGGCCATCGCCGGCACGCCGTTCGAGGTCGCGGCCAGCGCGTCGTCGCGCGAGCCGCTCGAGGCCCTCGCCGACTACGAGTTCTTCGCCATCGCCGCGCTGGGTGGGCTCCTCGTGCTGACGCTGCTGTGGCTCATCATCATGGGCGGCAAGAAAGACGACGCCCCCGCGATGGTGAAGCCGGTGATGCCCGCGCCGCCGAAGCGCGATGAGCAGCCCACGCTGTCGACGCCGGAGCCCGCCGCGCCCGTCGCCGCACCGGAGGCCAGCCCCGATGACTTCGACTTCCCCGCGAGCAGCCCGTCGATGCAGGCCGCGGCGCCGCCGCCGGTGGCGATGACCGGCGAGGCCCCCGCCTACGAGCCGCCGTCCGATCCGTTCGCGTCCATCCCCGAGCCGGCCGCGCCGCCGCCGCCTCCTCCGCCCGCGCCGTCGGCGACGATGGACTCGCCGGCCCTGCAGCGGCCCGCCTCGAACCTCTTCGATGACGACGAGGTGGGGGCCCGCACCGCGGCGTACCCGAACCGCGGGGGCGTCAGCGCGCCGCCGCCGCCCGCGCCCGTCGCCGACCCGTTCGCCCTCGCCGCCGCGCAGGAGGCGCCGCCCTCCGGTGAAGAAGAGCCGAACCCCGACGCCACGCGGGTCGCGGCCATCCCCTCCGAGCTGTTGAACGCCTCGCGCTCGGCTTCGGGCAACACCACCGAGCGCCCCGTCTTCCGCCCGCCGACCAGCGCGATGCCCAAGGTTGCGTCGATTCCTCCTCCGTCGGGTGCGAACGATGAAGAGCGCCACTTCCAGGAGGTGTTCCGCGACTTCGTCGCCACCCGCGAGAAGTGCCGCGAGCCCGCCGACGGCCTCACGTTCGACAAGTTCAAGGCGAAGCTGCTCAAGAACAAGGAGCAGCTCGTCGCCAAGTACCAGTGCAAGACGGTGCGCTTTCAGGTCTACGTGAAGGACGGCAAGGCCGCGCTCAAGGCCACCCCGGTGAAGGACTGACCTGAAACCGGGCAGTCGCTGCGGCGGGCATGTCGCGCGGCATGTTTTCTCAGCCCCCGAGAAGCAATTTCTTCCCGCGTTCCAGTGACTTGGGGAGGTCTGCGGGGTTGACACCCGTGGCACATCGGTTGCTCACTGCGCTCCGCCCTCGAGCTGCATCGCGAGGGCTCATGGAGCCGGAATGAGCCTGGGAGTTCTCTCGATTCACAACGCGTCGCCGGGCCGGGACGCGGAGCTGGCGCTGCTGGTCAAGGAACACCACGACGCGAAGGTCGCCGGGCACGCACGCTTCGTCTTCATCCGCGGGCCGCGCGGCGTCGGCAAGACGCACCTGGTGACGCAGCTGGCGCGGGCGTTGGCGAGCCAGGGCGTCAACGTCTTCGAGAGCGGGCCGGTGCGCGAGGCGCGCGCCACGTGGGGCCTCTTCTCGCCGCTGGGGCAGGAGTTGCTGACCGCCGCCCGCCGCGATGGCACCTCCGAGTTGACGGTCGCCCGGTTGACGCGCGCCCTCGAGCCGCTGCGCGGCGCCGCGGTGTCGGCGCGCGCCGATGAGCAGCGCCTGCAGTTGTTCGACGGCGTCGCGGAGCTGGTGACGCTGGCCTCTCGCGCCGCGCCGCTCTTCCTCTTCAACGACGTCGACGCGGCCGACCGCTCGTCGCTCGAGCTGTTGCGCTACCTGTGCGCGGTCGCCTCCACGCCGGAGTCGAAGGTGGGCGGGCTCTTCGTCATCACCTTCCGCGAAGACGCGGAGCTGCCCGACGCGCTCTCGGAGATTCTCCGCCACGTGCCCGGCCGCACGCTGCCGCTCGCGGGCCTCGACGTCGAAGGCATCCGCGCGTTCCTCGCGCGGCACGAGGTGGCCGAGAAGCTGCTCGCGGCCACCGGCGGCAACCCGGAGGCGCTGGGGGAGCTGTTGGAGCGCCCGGTCGCGGCCGTCGATTTCTTCGCGCGCCGCGTGGAGCGGCTGGCCGACGCGCACCGTGAGCTGTTGATGGTGCTGGCGCTCGCGCCCGAGGCGCTGACCGCGGAGTCGCTCACGAAGGTGCTGGGCGCCGACGCCGCGCCGATGCTCGACGCGTTGCTGCGCGAGCGGCTGGTGACGGTGCGCGTGGCCGATGGTCGCTCCGTGTGGCGGCTGGCGCGCGAGGGCGAGAAGCCGTCGCTGCTGGCGGCGCTGACCGATGACGCGCGGCGCCCGCTGGCGCTGAAGCTGGGTCAGGAACTCGAAGCGCACGGTCGCCTCGTCGCCGCCGCCGAGCTGCTCTTCTCGGTGTCGGAGGCCGATGGCGCGAGCGTCGCCGCGAAGGCTGCCGAGGCGCTAGCGGCGCGCGGCGCGTTGGAAGAGGCGTCGGCCTGGTACGCACGCGCGGCGGCGGTGCTGCCCTCGGTGGCGCTGGCCTGGGGCCGGGTGCTGGCGTGGCTGGGTGACTACCGCGGCGCGGTGCGGCGGATGCTGTCGGTGCGCGAGGGCCCGCGCGCGGCGCTGGCGCTCGAGGCTTCGCGGCACCTGCTCAAGCTGGGGCGCCCGCGGCTCGCGGAGCTGCTCCTCGACGTCGCGAAGCGTGACGCCGCGCTGAAGGTCGAGGCGGAGGCGGTGTACGCGGAGCTGTTGCTGGCGACCGGTCGCGCGGCCGAGGTGCTGACGCTCAGCGAGTCGTCGCTGGCGCTGCGCCAGACGAAGGGCAAGGCGCTGCTCATCTCCGGCGAGCCGGCGAAGGCGCAGGAGCTCTTCGCGCGCAACGCCGACGAGGCGAGCGACGACGTGCGGCTGCACGCGGCGGCGCGGCTGAACGAAGGCGTGGCGGCGTACAAGCGCGGCGATCGCGAGCGCGCCATCGAGTGCTGGAACGCGACGTTGCCGGAGAGCCGGCCGCTCCACGCGCACGCGCAGGCGAACCTGGGCTCGGTCTACGCGGAGTCGGGTGACTTCGAGCTGGCGCTCTCGCACCTGAGCCAGGCGCTGGCGGCGTTCTCGCGCTTCGGCAGCGTGCGCGAGGTGGCGATGGCGGCCAACAACCTCTCGCGCCTGCACCACACGCTGGGCGATCTCTCGCGCGCCACCGAGCTCTCGGAGCACGCACTGCGCCTCTCGCAGCGGTTGAGCGACGGCTACGTCGAGGCGTCATCGCACCTGAACCTCGGCGCCATCGAGCTGGACCGCCGCGAGTACCTCGCCGCGAAGCGCGAGCTCGACGTGGCGCGCACCGGCTTCGAGAAGCTGGGCAACGACGCGTGGGCCGCGCTGGCGGGCGCGCTCAAGGCCCGGGCGCACCTGGGCAGCGGCGAGCGCGCGCAGGCGGAGCAGGAGCTGGGCCGTCGCTGCGTGGAGAAGGGCGCGGCGGGCTTGCAGGCGGCGGCGCTGGAGGTCGAGCTGACCCGCGCCGAGCTGTGCTTGTCGCTCAACGACGTGCTCGGCGCGACGCACGCGGCGTCACGCGCGCGCGAGCTGCTGCTGGAGAAGCCCGAGCTGGAGGCGCCCATCCGCACCTATTTCCTCTTCGGGAAGCTGCGCCAGGCGTCGAACGACGCGTCGGGTGCCGCGGCGGAGTTCCAGCGCGCGGGCCGGTTGCTCGACGAGTTGGTGCAGCGGGTGCCGGCGGCGCGTCGGCAGGCCTTCCTCGCGGTGCATCGCCGCGCGGAGATCATCGCCGCAGTGGAGCCCGAGCTGCGCTTGCCGCGCGCGATGGCGACCCTGGCGGCGCCTCCGGAGGTCGACGCGTTCAACGGCTTCGTCGGGCGTTCGCCGGCGCTGCAGCGCATCACCCGCCAGCTGGAGCCGGTGGGCCGCAGCGCCACCCCCGTGTTGATCCGCGGCGAGAGCGGCACCGGTAAAGAGGTGCTGGCCGACGCGCTGCACGCGCTGTCACCGCGCAAGCACATGCCGCTGGTGAAGGTGAACTGCGCGGCGATGGTGGAGGAGCTGCTGCTCTCGGAGCTCTTCGGCCACGAGAAGGGCGCGTTCACCGGCGCGACGCGCGAGCGCAAGGGCCGCTTCGAGTTGGCCGACGGCGGCACCATCTTCCTCGATGAGATCGGCGACATCTCACCCAAGGCGCAGGTCGCTCTCTTGCGCGTGCTCCAGGAGCGCGAGTTCGAGCGCGTGGGCGGGAACAAGACCATCAAGGTCGACGTGCGCGTCATCTGCGCCACCAACCGCGACCTCGAGGGTTTGATTTCACGCGGTCTCTTCCGGGCCGACCTGTACTACCGGCTCAAGGGCGTGATGCTGGAGCTGCCCTCGCTGCGCGAGCGCCTCGAAGACCTCCCGCTGCTGACCTCGCACTTCCTCGCCCGCGTGGCGAAGGAGCGCAGCGAGCCGGTGCGGCGGCTGTCGGCGCGCGCGCTCGCGTTGCTGGGCAAGCACGCGTGGCCCGGCAACATCCGCGAGCTGGAGAACGTCATCTCGTCGGCCTCCATCTTCGCGGAGGGTGAAGAGGTCGACCTCGACGCCTTCAGCCACATCGGCGAGCTGCGCGCGCTGTCGGAGGCGCCGAAGCCGGCCGCCGTGACGCCGGTGGTCGCGCCGAGCGTGACGGGTTCTGCGCCGGTGGTGCAGATCGCGGCGTCGGTGCCGGTGAGCGCGTCGGGTGAGCTCGACTTCTACGAGCTGGCGCGCAAGCGCGACCTCTCGCTCAAGGACCTCCGCCACGAGATGGAGATGCAGTGCATCCGCCGGGCGTTGGAAGACGCGGGCGGCAACATCAGCGAGGCCGCGCGGCTCCTGAAGATGAAGCGGTCGCGGCTGTCACAAATCGTCAACGGTGAAGCGGAACTCAAGGAGGTGGCGCATGGCGACGAGGAATGAGTCGGCATCGGGGTTGCAGATGATCAAGCGTATGAGAGCAGTCGCTGTTGGAATTCTGGCAATGATGGCGCTCGCCGGGTGCGGCGTGGGCGCTGACGAGTACTGGGACGGCGAGAAGCTCGTCTCGTCGAATGGTCAGGCCCTGGAGCTGGCCGCGACCCAGGCGCCGGAGCAGCCGGTGACGCAAGTGACCGTTACTCCGACGATTGCGCCCGCCGTGCAGATGGCCGGCGGCACGGTCTCGCTGCCGCAAGACCCGATTCCCGTGAAGGGGTTCGGCCCGTCGACGGTGCAGCAGGTCCGCTGAGTCGGCGGCTGGCAGCCGGCTAACGCAGTGACGCGCGTGGCAGCACGACGCGGAAAAGGGCGCCTCCGGAGCTTCCCTCGTGGAGCTCGAGGCGCCCTTGGTGTTCCTCGACGATGCGGCGCGCGATGGCCAGCCCGAGCCCGGTGCCGTGTTCCTTGGTGGTGACGTACGGCTCGAACAGGCGGTCTCGGAGCTCGGGGGGGATGCCGGGGCCCTCGTCCTCCACCTCGACCCGGAGCTCCTCCCCGGCCACCACGCGCACCGAGATTTTTCCGCGGCGGCCGGCCATCGCCTCCTCGGCGTTCTTCACCAGGTTCACCAGCACCTGGGTGAGCTGATCCCGGTCGGCGTGAGCGGTGGCCGGCGTGAGCTGGGTGTCGAAGGAGACGCCGTCATGCGGCGCGTAGAGCGTCATCAGCTGACCCACCAGCTCGTCGAGCTGCAGGGCCTTGAGCTCCGGGCGCGGCAGGCGCGCGAACTGGCTGAACTCGTCGACGATGCGCTTGAGGCGCTCGACCTCCTCCAACATCGCCTTGGCGCTGGCGCCCAGCAGCTGCGTGAAGTGCTCGTCGAGCGGCCCGCGCTGTGACGCGGCGAGCAGCGTCTCCAACGACATGCGGATGGGCGTCAGCGGGTTCTTGATCTCATGCGCGAGGCGGCGCGCGACCTCCTGCCACGCGGCGATGCGTTCGCTGGCCAGCAGCTTGTCGGTAGCGGTCTTCAATTCACCGGTCATGGTGTTGAAGGTGGCGACCAGCGTGCGGAGCTCCTTCGCGCCGCCGCGCTCCTCGACGGTGACGCCGGGCGTGCCGGCGGCGATTTTTTCGGCAGCATCGGTGAGCGCCTCCACCGGCCGCGTGATGCGGCGGCTCAACAGGAAGCCGACGATGACCGAGAGCAGCAACCCCACGAGCGCGAAGGTGAGGAACGCGCGCAGCACCTCGGTGCGCGTGGCGACGAGGTCGGCCTGCGAGAACGAGAGGCGCACGGTGGCGTCATCAGAGGCCGCGAGCGTGCGCGTGATGACCGGCGGCGGCGCGTTGCCCGACGAGACGACGACGGCGCCGGTGCTCAGCAGCTCCACGCGGGCGCCGGTGAGGTGCGCCAACGCGTCGGCGCGCGCTTGCGAGAGGAGGATGCCGCCCACCGCCCACACGCGGCGCTCGCCGTAGTCGATGGCGCGCGCGGTGACGATGGCCGGCGCGCTGACGAGGCCGCTGGCTGACGAGAGCTCCACGCGCGCCGTGGTGACGCCGGCGCGCTTCGTCACCGGGAAGAGCGGGTCGTCGGGCTCGCCGATGCGCGCGGGCAGGTGCCCCGACGACAGCGTGCGCCCGGAGTCGTCGAGCAGCGCCAGCACGTCGAGCCCGCGGGGCGTCATCAGCTTCTCCGCGGCGGCGGTGACGTGCGCGGGCGTGGGCGCCCTGGCGGCGTCACGCGCGACGTCTTCGAGCGCCTGGCTCAAGGCGAGCTCGTCCATCGCGTGCTTCACGTCGTCGCGCAGCCGCTCCACCTCCGCCTGCGCGGTGATCATCAGTTGATCGACGCGCGCCTCCTGCTGCTGCGCGAGCAGGGCCGAGAGGCTCCGCAACGCGAGCGGCGCGACCACCGCGAGCTGCAGCGTCGCGAGCGCGATGAAGGCGAACACCAGCGTCCACCTCAGGCGCATTCAGTCGGCTCCTAGGAAGACGTCGTCGAAGCGCGGCAGGCCCATCGCGTCGAAGGTGAGGTGCTGCACGTCGTTGGTGACGGTGACGCCGAGCCCGCGCGCGACGAGTGGAACCACCGGGAGCTCCCGGCCCAGCTGCGCGGCGAGCTCTCGCGGCATGGTGTCGAGCTGCGGCAGGAGCGACGCGGCGCGGTTGCCCTGGCCGGCGAGCTGCAACCAGACCAGCAGCGCGCCGCTGGCCGATGGTGCGAGCGCGAAGCTGCGCAGCGCGAACTCGCCCGCAGCGAGTGGAGCGGACTTCAACTGGCTGCGTGGCACGGGCTTGAGCGCGACGCGGTAGCCGAAGGGTTGGAGCTTCACCTGCAGCCGCTGCGCGAGCGCCTTCTCGTGTTCGGCGGTGGCGTCGAAGAGCAGGGTGAGCTCGCGCGGCGTGGTCAGCGCAGCCGGCTTCGTGGCGGGCGGCGGCGCGGCGGCGTCAGGCAGCAGCCCGTACAGCGGCGACGACGGCGCGGGCACGAAGAGGCGCGCGAGCTGCTCGCGGTCGACGCTGCTCTCAAGCGCGGCGCGGAGGTGCGTCGAGTCGGGCCCCAGCACCAGCGCGGTGACGAAGAGCTGCGGCGCGCCGGTGGCGGTGGAGCTCCCCGCGATGGCGTGCACGCGGCGCTGCGCGAAGAAGCGCTCGGCGCCGCGCGCGTCGGTGGCGGTCAACGTCAGCGCGTCGAGGTACGGCCGGCCCAGCGGCTGGTCGATGAAGGCCTCCAGTTTGTTGCCGTTGGTCTTGAAGGGCGCGACGGCGATGGAGAACACCGGGTGGCAGAGCGTCTTCTCGAGCTCCGGCGCGGTGCCCTTGAGAGTCACGTCGAGGTCGCGGCCGTTGACGGTGAT
>CAMLFP010000018.1 GCA_946479335.1 uncultured Archangium sp. | reverse complement strand
TGCGCACCTCGGCCAGCGTGCCGAAGCCGGTGTTGATGCCGTACGCGGGCTCGTCGGCGGCGGCGATGCGGTCGACCAGCGTGCGCGCCTTCGCGACCTTCTCGCGCGCCTGCGGTGAGAGCTCGACGTGCCGGTTTCGCGCGGCCACGTCGCGGATGTCGGAGAGCTTCAGGGTGTTGCCATCGATGACCAGCGGGGGGCTCATAGTGCGCGGCTATCTGGCAGTACGCGCGCCGCAAGCAAGTCTCCTCGCAGTGACGCAGCGCGCGATTCTGCTTGAGCGGGCCGTGTGAAGCGCACTACGCGGCGCGCCCTCTATGGCGTTGATTGTCCAGAAGTACGGCGGCACCTCGGTCGGCGATCTCGATCGCATCAAGAACGTGGCGCGTCGCGCGATCGCCGCGAAGAAGGCGGGGCACCAGGTGGTGGTGGTGGTCTCCGCGATGAGCGGCGAGACCAACCGGCTGCTCAAGCTGGTGAACGGCTTGTCGGAGCGCCCCAGCGAGCGCGAGCAGGACGTGGTGGTGGCCACCGGTGAGCAGGTGTCGATCGGCCTGACCGCCATCGCCATCGAGGCCGCGGGCGGCAAGGCGCGCAGCTTCATGGGCCACCAGTGCCGCATCGTCACCGACTCCACCTTCAGCAAGGCGCGCATCAAGCACATCGACGCCGAGGCGCTCTTCGCGGCCATCAAGCGCGGGGAGATCGCGGTGATCGCCGGCTTCCAGGGCGTCGACGAGGAGGGGAACATCACCACGCTGGGCCGCGGAGGCAGCGACACCACCGCGGTCGCCATCGCCGCCGCGCTCAAGGCCGACGCGTGCGAGATCTATACCGACGTCGACGGCGTCTACACCACCGACCCGAACATCGCGCCGAAGGCGAAGAAGCTCGATCGCATCAGCTACGAAGAGATGATGGAGCTCGCTTCGCTGGGCGCGAAGGTGCTGCAGATCCGCTCCGTGGAGATCGCCATGAAGTACCGCGTGCCCCTGTGGGTGAAGTCGAGCTTCAGCGACGACAAGGGCACGCTCGTTTGTGAGGAGGACAAAGCAATGGAAGACATTCTCGTCAGTGGAGTGGCGCTCGATCGCAACGAGGCGCGCGTTTCGGTGCACGGCGTGCCCGATGAGCCCGGCATGGCCGCGCGCATCTTCGGCGCGCTCGACGAGAAGGCGATCAGCGTCGACCTCATCGTCCAGAACACGCCGGTGAAGGGCAAGACCGAGCTGACCTTCACCATCGGCAAGGCCGACGCGGTGAAGACCAGCGACGTGATGAAGAAGGTGACGAAGGCCGTGAAGGCCGGGCCCTTCGAGATCGACGATCAGGTCGCCAAGGTGTCGATCGTCGGCGTCGGCATGCGCACGCACTCCGGCGTCGCGGCGCGCATGTTCAAGACGCTCTCGAAGGAGCGCATCAACATCCTCGCCATCTCCACCTCGGAGATCCGCGTGTCGTGCCTCATCGAGGCGAAGTACGCGGAGCTCGCGGTGCGCGCGCTGCACACCGAGTTCGGTCTCGACGGCAAGGCGTGAACCGCAACCGCGCCATCGCCGTGGTCCTCGCGGCGGCGGGCGCGCTGGGGTTCGCTGCGTGGTGGCGCGCGCCGCGCCCGGTGAGCTCGCTCACGTGCGACGGCGGCGTGCCCCGCGTCGGCGCCGATGGCGTGGTCTCGTGCGAGGGCGCGGAGCTGCCTCCGGGGCAGGCGCTGACGCTGCATCAGAAGTTCGACTGCAACGCCGCGAGCGAGGCCGAGCTGGCGCTCGTGGTGGGGGCGGAGGCCGCGCGAAATCTGGCTGCCGCGCGCGACGCCGGCTTTTCAAGCTGGGAGCAAATTGACGCGGTCGCCGGAATGGGTGGGGAGCGCCTGCTGAGGCTCCAGGCCGCGTGTGAGATTCGCTTGGGCGATGGCGGGGTGTGGTAAGTCCAGCGCCGTGCACATCACGTGTGAGAAGTGCTCGACGACGTACGTTCTCGACGACGCGTTGATCCCCCCGCAGGGTGTCCCCGTTCAATGTACGCGCTGCGCGCATGTCTTCACCGCGAAGGCGCCCTCCGCCGCGGTGCCCGCGCCGGCGCCGCAGCAACCGGGCAACAGCACGATGATGTTCGGCGCGCCTGCCGCGGCGCCTGCGCCCGCGAAGAACCAGACCATGATGTTCGGCGGGCCCACGATGTCGTCGCCGACGCCAGCGCCCGCGCCGGCGAAGAACCAGACGATGATGTTCGGCGTGCCCGGCGCTCCCGCGGAGCCCGCGAAGAACCAGACCATGATGTTCGGCACGCCCGCGTCGAACGCCGCGCCGCCGCCGCCCGCCGCACAGCCCCCTGCCGTGGGGCGCAGCACGATGATGTTCGGCGCGCCCGCACCGGCCCCGGCGCCCGCGAAGAACCAGACGATGATGTTCGGCACGCCCGCGTCGAACGCCGCCGCTGCCGCCGCGTCGACCGCCGACAGCTCCGCGGCGACGACCAGCAAGACGCTGGTGTTCGGTGGCGCGCCGCCCGCGGCCCCCGCGAAGAACCAGACGATGGTGTTCGGCACCGCCGCCGCGAACGCCGCCGCGCAGGCCGCGCAATCGGCCCAGGCGCCCGTCGCGCCCGCCTCCAAGACCCAGCTCTACGGCGATGATTCGGCTGAAGAGACGATCATGGAGCACGGCCCCGGTCAGTCGTCGCGCACGCTCATCTTCGGCGGCGCGATGGAGCGCCCCAGCGAGCCCGAGCCCTCGAAGAACCAGACCATGATGTTCGGTCGCTCCCCGATCCCCAAGGTGACGGCGGGCACGGTGGAGCTGGCGGGCATCGCCGCCGACGAGAGCGCGCCCAACGAGAGCACGGTGCGCGTCGACGAGTCGCAGGTGAAGAGCGAGCAGGACGATGGCTCCAACACCGACACCGGTGGTGAGCCGCAGCCGCCGCCCCGCCAGGAACGCACGCAGCGCTTCGCGATGAGCGACATCGCCCGGCCGCCGGAGCGCCCACGTTCGCCGCCCACGCTGGAGCCCGTCGCGCCCTCCGTCGAGGTCGAGAGCGTCGACCTGAGCGCCACCCAGACGCTGCGGCCCGGCCAGCTCGACCCCTCGGCGCTGGGCTTCGACCCCCATCGCACGCTCCCGCCCGATCTCCAGGTCACGCCGCCCAACCCGGTGGCCGCGATCGCCCGCCCCGACGTGGTGACTCCGCCCGCGCCGTTCGGCGCCACCGAGCCCGATCTCCAGAAGCTGGAGACGACGCCGGGGTACCGCCTCCAGTTGGAGAACCCCGACACCGCGCCCGGGTTGCTGGGCGCGCCGCTCGACCTCCAGTCGGCGCAAGACGACGCGGCGATGATGCGCGCGGTGAAGAAGGGCGGCTCGGGCCGGACGATCGTGATCGTGCTGTTGCTGATCGCGCTGGCGCTCAGCGGGCTGTTGGTGTGGCGCCTCTTCGGCAAGCAGCTGATGGGCGAGCAGGCCTCGGCGCAGGCGCTCAAGCAGACCGGCGACGCCTTCGCGCTGTTGCGCCGCGACGACGCGTTGAACCAGGCGAAGGCGGTGGAGGAGCTGCGGAGCGTGCTGGCGCAGAACCCCGCGCTGGTCGAAGCCCAGGCCGCGCTGGTGATGGGGCTCGCCGCGCAGTTCGACGACGCGCAGGCCGAGCTCGGGTCGGGTGAAGCGCACATGGCGCGCGTGAAGGCCGCGGGCGTCACCCAGGCGGAGCTGGACGCGCTGCAGACCGTGCTCACCGCGCAGACGGAGGTGGTTCAACGCACCCGCAAGCAGCTCGACGAGGCGCACGCCCGGTTGATGGAGCTCGGCGCGAACGTGGAGCGCGGCTCACCCGCGGAGAGCGCCGTGGTGCGCGCCGATGGCTTCGCGCGCGGCGTGAAGGGCGACGCGGAGGCGATCTCCCGGGCGGTACAGTTCGCCCAGCTGAACCCGAACGGCGCTGACGCGTGGGTGGGGTTGATCGAGCCGGAGTACGCGCTGAACGGCGGCACCCAGCTCGATGAGGCGGTGAAGCAGCTGCAGACGATGCACGACGACGCCTTCTTCCGCCCCGCGGTGCTGCTGGCGCGCCTCGAGCTCAAGCGCGGCAACGCCGACGTCGCCGCAGAGCAGCTGGAGCGCGTGGTGCAGCTCAATGATCAGCACGCGCTGGCGAAGGCGCTGCTCAAGGCGATCGCGAAGTAACCGAGCTCAGCGCTGCGCGACGTTGGGCGCGCCCACCGGCAGCAGCGTCGCATAGCCGGCGAAGAGCTCGCCCGTCAGCCGCGGCTTGCTCCCCGGGGCCTCGGTGCGGAGCCAGTCGTTGAGCCGCCGCCCGCTGGCGCTCTTCGCCTGCGCGGGGTGGTTCAGGTTCATGCGGTAGCGCACCACGCCGCGCGCCACCCGGTGGATGACGAGCACCGTGCCGTCGCGCTCCACGTCTTCCACCACGCCGATGTGGGTGAGGCCGTCGTTGGTGCGGCCGTCGCGGTTGAGATCGTAGGTCTCCTTGAAGAAGACCAGATCGCCGGGCATCGGGCGGCCCGCGGTGAACACGCGGCCATGCGACGAAGCGAAGCGCCACATCGCGGTGACGCCGTTGTCTCCCGCGCGGCCCTCGGTCATCAGGTTGACGCCGAGCGGCTCGTACACCGCGCGCACGAAGCCGGTGCAGTCATCGCCGTAGCGCCGGCCGTTGACGACCACCGCGTGCTTGCCCAGCAGCTCCTGCGCGACGGTCACCGCACGCTCGCGCGCGCCGGGCGCGACGCTCAGCGCGCGGGTCGGTGGCTGCCGGGCCGCGGGGGGGATCTCCCGGGTCGCGGCCGGGCGCGCGAAGGGTTCATAGCGTTGCACCAACAGCCGCGAGCCCGGCGCCCCGGTGGCGCAACCCGCGAGCGCGCTCGCGATCAGCAGTGGTGCAACACGCATGCAGCAGAGAGTCGCGCGCTGACAGCCGTCGTCAAATTCACGCCCCTCTCCTCGCGGTCAGGCGCCCGGAGTCGAATAGCGTGGGTGACATGCCTCGGGGGGTCAGGCAGTTCGACAAGGTGCGCGTGCGGGCGCTGCTGCGCGCCGCGCATGAGTACGACGCGTGGTGGGTGAACCGGAGGCCGCCGCGCTTCGGCGATTTCGGCACGGTGGTGGAGCTGCTGAATGGAGAAGACGGCGCGCGCCGCTTCGTCGTGGAGTGCGGCGGCGCCGACGGATCGACGGTGTGGCTCTCGGAGTTCTGCGCGGAGGAGCTGCTGCTTCAGAGCTGAAAGCGATCGACGACGCCGGCGGTGCGCTGGAGGATCGCGGCCCACCCGATCAGCGCGTCGACCTTCGGCTCGACGTCGGGGGGCGTGAGGCCCAGCGAGGCGATCGACCCGGTGCACGCGAAGAGCTTCGCGGTGCCGGAGTCGCGGACGGCGTCGAGCAGCTGACGAAGGGTCGGCACGCCGCGGAGCTCCATGGTCGCGTTGACGTCGTCGCGCTCGAGGTCGGGCGTGTCGAGGTTGCCGCGCACCAGCCGCTCGAGCGCCCACCAGAAGAAGTAGAGCTCGACCTGACGGCCGGTCGCGGTGGCGGCGGCGGCGATCGACAGCCCCTGGTGGACCGCGTCGTATTCGCCGCGATGCAGAAAGACGACGAGTGGCGAAGGCATGCGGCCGCTTCTACACATAAATGCGCTAGGAGCCGCGCCCCCAACCATGCACGACGAAACGACGACCCGACGAAAAGACGCCCACCTCGAACTCTGCGCGAAGGAAGAAGTGGCGCCCGTGGGCAACTTCACGCTCTTCGATGGCGTGAAGCTGGTGCACTGCGCGCTGCCTGAGCTGCACACCTCGCAGGTCGATCTGTCCTGCGAGTTCCTCGGCAAGAAGCTGCGCGCGCCGATCCTCATCACCGGCATGACCGGCGGCAGCGAGCGCGCGACGCGGGTGAACCGGGAGATCGCGCAGGTCGCGGAGGAGTTCGGCGTCGCGTTCGGCGTCGGCTCCCAGCGCGCGATGGCCGAGCGCGCGGAGCTGACCTCCAGCTTCGCGGTGCGCGACGTCGCGCCCAACACCGTGCTGATCGGCAACATCGGCGCGGTGCAGGCCGCGAAGATGAGCATCGATTCGCTGCGCAAGCTGGTCGACGCGATCGGCGCCGACGCGCTCGCGGTGCACCTGAACCCCGCGCAGGAGCTGAACCAGCCGGAGGGCGATCGTGACTTCCTCCGGGGGCTCGAGACCATCGGCTCGCTGGTGAAGGTCTTCGGCGATCGCCTGCTGGTGAAGGAGACCGGCTGCGGCATCTCACCGGAGGTCGCGAAGCGCTTGGTCGACGCGGGCGTGAAGAACATCGACGTCTCCGGCCTCGGCGGCACGTCATGGGTGCGCGTCGAGGAGCTGCGATCGTCGGGTGTGGGGCGGCAGGTCGGCGCGATCTTCGCGGGCTGGGGCATCCCCACGGCGGCGGCGATCGCCTCGGTGCGCGCGGTGGCGCCGCACGCGAAGCTGGTGGCGTCGGGCGGCGTTCGCAACGGCCTCGACATCGCCAAGGCGCTGGCGCTCGGCGCTGATCTCGGCGGCCTCGCGCTGCCGATCTTCCGCGCGCAGCAGGAGCGCGGCATCGAAGGCGTGCGTGATGAACTCAAGGCGTTGATCGCCGCGTTGACCCAGGCGCTCGCGCTGACCGGCTCCACAAACGTCAGTCAGTTACGAAAGAAACCGAAAGTGCTGACGGGTGAAATCAAAGACTGGTTGGCGGCGCTGGGCGCTGCGTGAGAGAGAGGCGCGCATGGCTGAGTCGACGATCACTTCGAGACTTTCTGGTTTTCACAAGCTGCCCGTGGCCGATCGCCTCGGCACCGTGTCGCGGATGATGCGGTTGTCGGTGGAGGAGATCGCGGCGCTCTCCGGCGAAGGGCTGAAGCTGGAGACGGCCAACCAGATGATCGAGAACGCCATCGGCACGTTCTCGTTGCCGTTGGGGCTCGGCCTCAACCTGCAGATCAACGGCCGCGACTACATCGTGCCGATGGCGGTGGAGGAGCCGAGCGTCATCGCGGCGGTGAGCTTCGCGGCGAAGATCGTGCGCGAGGGCGGCGGCTTCAACGCCGAGGCCGATGACCCGGTGATGATCGGCCAGGTGCAGCTGACGAACTACGGCGACCCGACCGAGGCGTCGCGCAAGCTGAACGAGCACAAGGAGCAGCTCCTCGCGCTGGCGAACAGCTTCCACCCGGCGATGGTGGCCCGCGGCGGCGGCGCGCGTGACATCGAGGTGCGCGTGTTGCCGGCGCCCGAGGGCGCGAAGGGCGAGCCGATCCTCGTGCTGCACCTGTACATCGACACGCAGGAGGCGATGGGCGCCAACCTGATCAACACCATGTGCGAGGGCATCGCGCCGCTGGTGGAGCAGATCACGGGCGGCAAGGTGTTCCTCCGCATCCTCTCCAACCTCGCCGATCGCCGCCTCGCGCGCGCGACGTGCCGCATTCCGCTCGCGTCGCTGAGCGACTTCGACATGCCGGGCGAGTCGATCGCCGAAGGCATCGTGCAGGCCAGCCGCTTCGCGCAGGCCGACCCGTACCGCGCGGCGACGCACAACAAGGGCGTGATGAACGGCATCGACGCCGTGGCGATCGCCACCGGGCAAGACTGGCGCGCGATCGAAGCGGGCGCGCATGCCTTCGCGTGCCGCGATGGCCAGTACCGCCCGCTGTCGACGTGGAACCTCGAAGAGGGTCACCTCGTGGGTCGCATCGAGCTGCCGCTGGCGCTGGGCACGGTCGGCGGGCCGATCAAGGTGCACGGCGCGGTGCAGGCCGCGATGAAGGTGCTGCGCGTCTCGTCGGCGCGTGAGCTGTCGATGGTGATGGCGGCCGTCGGCCTCGCGCAGAACTTCGCGGCGGTGCGCGCCCTGGGCAGCGTCGGTATTCAGCGTGGTCACATGGCGCTGCACGCGCGGTGTGTCGCGGTGACGGCGGGCGCGCGTGGGCACTTCGTCGAGAAGGTGGCCGACGCGTTGGTGAGCGCCGGTCAGGTGAAGGTCGAGAAGGCCAGAGAGATCCTCGCGGCGCTGATGGGCGACGCGGCCGTTGCCCCGCAGCCTGCTCCGTGAGCCCCTCCATCTCGGCCTTCGGGCCCGGCAAGATCATCCTCCTCGGTGAGCATGGCGTGGTGTACGGCCACCCCGCGCTGGCTGGCGCGATCTCGCGCGGCGTGCACGCCACGGGGACTCCCACTGAAGATGGCCCCGCGCTGGAGCTCCCCGAGGGGCTGAGCGACGCGCAGGCTGACGTGCTGGAGAAGGCCTTCGAGGTCGCGGCGCGGAAGACGAAGCACCCGAACGTGGCGGTCGAGCTGAACTCCGACCTCCCGCTGTCGATGGGCCTCGGCTCGTCGGGCGCGCTCTCGGTGGCGATCGCCCGCGTGTTGTTGAACGCGCAGACCGGCAAGGCGCCGAAGTCGCAGGTCGTCGAGGCGCTCGCCTTCGAGATGGAGAAGGCGTTCCACGGCACGCCGAGCGGCTGCGATCACACCACCTCGGCGCGCGGCACGTTGGTGCAGTACCGGCAAGGCAAGGCGGTCGAGGTGAAGTCGCCGAAGCCGCTCAAGGTGCTGGTGGCGTTGGTCGGCCCGCGCTCCGCGACGAAGTCGACGGTGGGCGCGCTGCGGGAGCGTCAGAAGCGGTGGCCGACGCGCTACCGCCGTGTGTTCGAGCACATCGGCGCGCTGGTGCGTGACGGCGTCGCCGCGGTGAAGAAGGGCGACCTCGAGTCGCTCGGCGACGTGATGAACATGAATCAGGGGTTGCTCGCGTCGCTGGGGCTCACCAGCTCACCGATCGACGAGATGGTCTACCGCTTGCGCGACCTGGGCGCGCTGGGCGCCAAGCTGACGGGCGCGGGCGGTGACGGAGGCGCGGTGATCGGCCTCTTCCCCGAACCGGAGCCGGCGGTGGTGAAGCTCCGGAAGCAAGGTATCGACTGCTTCGCGAGTCAGCTCGCGGGCCCGAGGGCACTGTGAAAGCTACGGCGAAGGCGCACCCGAACATCGCGTTGGTGAAGTACTGGGGGAAGCGGAACGAGAAGTTGATCCTCCCGCATCAGTCGAGCCTCTCGGTGACGCTGGGGCCGCTGTCGGTGACGACCTCGGTCGAGTTCCTCGGCGAGAAGGGCCCCGACGAGATCGAGATCAACGGCAAGGTCGCGCAGGGCGGCGAGCGCACGCGCGTCGAAGAGGCGCTCAAGCTGGTGCGCGCGGAGTCGGGCAACAAGAAGCTCGGTCGCGCGCGCATGATCTCACGCGGCGACTTCCCCGCGGCGGCGGGCCTCGCGTCGTCGGCGGCGGCGTTCGCGGCGTTGGCGGTGGCGGCGCGCGCGGCGGCCGGCCTCAAGCGCGACACGAAGGCGGAATCGATCCTCGCGCGGCGGGGCAGTGGTTCCGCGTCGCGCAGCGTCCAGGGCGGCTTCGTGCGATGGAACCGCGGCCGGCGCGCCGACGGCAAAGACAGCTTCGGCGAGCAGCTCTTCGAGGCGGCGCACTGGCCCGACCTGCGGATGCTGGTCGGCATGGTCAGCCGCGAGGAGAAGGAAGTGAAGTCGCGCGACGGCATGCGCTCCACGGTGGAGACCTCGCCGTACTACCCGGCCTGGGCGAAGGACGCCGAGGCCGAGGTGAAGAACATCGTGAAGTTCATCAAGCGGCGCGATCTCGAGGCGGTCGGGGAGATCGCCGAGCGCAACGCGTGGCGCATGCACTCCACGGCGTTCGCGGCGAACCCTCCGCTCAACTACATGAAGCCGGCGACGCTGGCGGTCATCGACGCGTGCCGCGTGGCGCGCGCGCAGGGCGTGGGCATCTGGTTCACGCTCGACGCGGGGCCGAACCCGGTGCTGCTGACCTCGGCGAAAGATGAAGCGCGCGCGGCGCAGCTCGTGAAGCAGCTTGGCGCGAGCGAAGTGGTGCACTGCGTGCCCGGCGGCGACGCGGTGTTGCTCTGAAGCGTTGATCGCGCACGGTCGGCTCTCGAAGGAGGGCCGGTTCTCACGGTTCGAGCCGTGCCCGACGCGAACAGGCGCGTTTGAGTTCGAGCGAACTCCATCAAGCCGGGTTCCTCGTTGGACGCTTTTGACGAGCCAGGGCGGTTCGAACCCGTCTGGCGAGCTCAAACCGCCCCGGGTCGAGAACAGCTTGCAGAAGTTTCGCTCGAAGCCGAGGATCGCGCGCGCGACAGGCACCACGCGCGAATTCCGAACCCCCGCACCACTGAAAGTCGAGCCGCGCTGACGCGAGCGCGGTCACGACGAAGTCGCTGCGACGGTGACGCGTTGCTGGGGAACGAACCGGCGCCACCTTCGCGGGCGGCGCCGGTGACGCTCAGGCCTCTGCAGCCAGCTTCGCGGTGTGGCGGTTGATGAACTCCACCAGCGTGCGCACGCCGGCGCCGGTGGCGCCCTTGTTCAAGTAGCCGCGCTCCTTGTTGGAGGTCGACGGGCCGGCGATGTCGAGGTGCAGCCACTTCGTCTCGCCGACGAACTCCTTCAAGAAGAGCGCCGCGCTGCTGGCGCCGCCCATGCGATCGCCCGCGTTCTTCATGTCGGCGATCTCGCTCTTGAGCACGTCGCGGAAGTACTCCGACACCGGGAGGCGCCACAGCTCCTCGCCCGCGAGGCGCGCCGACTCGGCGACGTCGAAGAACAGCTCGTCGCTCGGGGTGAACGCGCCGGTGTAGTTGTTGCCGAGCGCCACGATGCACGCGCCGGTCAGCGTCGCGAGGTCGATCAACGCGGCAGGCTTGAGCTCGTTCGCGTACGCCAGCACGTCGCCCAGCACGAGGCGGCCTTCGGCGTCGGTGTTGGTGATCTCCACCGTCTTGCCGAGGCGCGAGACCAGCACGTCGCCGAGGCGGTACGCGTTGCCCGAGGGCATGTTCTCGCAGGCGCCGAAGAAGCCGTGCACGGGGAAGGGCGGGGCGACCTTCGCGATCACCTTCATCGCGCCGAGCACCGCGGCCGAGCCGGCCATGTCGGTCTTCATGTCGAGCATGCCGTCAGACGGCTTGAGCGAGAGCCCGCCGGAGTCGAAGGTGATCGCCTTGCCCACGAAGCACACCGGCTGGCGCTTCGCCGCCGCGGGGTCCTTGGGGATGTACGAGAGCTGCACCAGCTTCGGGGGCTCGACGCTGCCGCGCGCGACGCCGAGGAACATGCCCATCTTCAGCTCTTCGATCTTCTTCTGCTCTCCGACGGAGATGTTGAGGCCGACCTCCTTGGCCATCGCCTTCGCCGCGTCTGCCAGCACCGTGGGCGTCATCGTGCCCGCGGGCTCGTTGACGAGATCGCGCGCCCAGTTGGTCGCCTCGCCCACCAGCTTGCCGAGCGCCGCCGCGTGCTCGTGCGACTTCTGCTTCTTCACGCCGTCGGGGAGGAAGAAGGTCACCTTGCCCAGCTTCGGCGCGGCGTCGGCCTTCCGGGTCTTCCAGCGGTCGTAGCGGTACTCGCCCAGCTCGAGGCCCTCGACGGTGGCCTTGATCATCGCGTCGGGCTCCCCGTGCGCCGGCAGCACGAACGAGAGCTGCTTCGCCTTGAGGCGCTGCGCGGTCTTCACGGCGCGACCGGCGGCCTGACGCAGCGTCTCCGCGGTGAAGGTCTTCTTCTCGCCGAGGCCCAGCAACAGCACGCGGGTGGCCGACACCTTGCCGTGGCTCTGGAAGAGGAAGGTCTGCTCGTTCTTCGCCTTGAAGCCTTCCGACTCCGCGAGCTTCAGCAGCGCGCCTTTGGTCTTCTTGTCGGTGGCGGCCAGCGTCTTGTGCGGCGCCTTCTTGTTCGAGAGTTCGGAGTCGAAGAGCGGAATCACCAGCAAATCCGCCGCGGCGCGGGTCGCGTCGGCGGAGACAAAAGCGAAATTCATGATTGGACCCATAGGCTACGCGGCGCGTGTCTTTCCAGAGGAAAGACCGCGGCGCAGCGCATCATCGAGTATGGTCCCGACCGCCGTATGTCCGCACTTCTGACGCACCTGACGGCGGTGGAGCGCCTCGCCGCACGCATCAACGATCTCCCGCCCGGCTTCGCCAAGGCGCTGTCTGAAGACCTGGAGTACGCGCGCTTTGGCGCCGCGCTGCCCGAGCTGCCGCGCTTCGGCGGCATGGGGCGCGGGCTGGAGACGTGGTTCTCGCGGGGGAAAGACCCGCACTTCACGGTGCTGATGACCACCCGCGCGCCCGTGCACTTCGGCCTCAAGGCCGCGGAGCTGGTGTCGAACGGCGCGTTGGTCGGGGTCAACGCGGGGCTCGCCTTCCTCGCCGGCTACTTCACGCGCCTGTGTGTCGCCAAGGCGCTGGACCCGCTGGTCGAGCAACTGGTGCTCCGCCGCCGCAAGCAGGGCGAGCTGGTGGCGACCGCGCGCGCGCGCATCGAATGGGCGCAGTCGCTGTTCTTCATGAACGATCTGCACGGGAGCCCGCTGGTGGGCACCTCGGCGATTCGCGCGAAGCTGCAGATCCGCAAGGCGAGCAGCGTGAAGGGCGTCGGGCGCGGGCTGTACGAGCTGCTGCGGGTCTCGTCGCTCGAGTCGCTCGGCGAAGCGCCCACCAACGCCGAGGTCGACGGGTGGATGCGGGGCCTCTACGCGTTCTCGATGGTGCTCGCCTCGCCGCTCGGCAAGCTGAAGGCCGACCTGAGCGACAAGTCGCTGTACCGCGGAGAGGGCGTCGATGTCTTCGCAGCGGTCGACGCCGGGTTGGCGACCACGCGGGAGGTGCTCGCGGTGCTGGCGAGCCTCATCCGCCGCAATTCGTGGACGGCGAGATCTCGCGAGCGCGTGCTGGCGCTGTTGCCCGAGGGGCCGGTGTTGCACGAGCCCGAAGATCTCGGCGAACACGACATCGTCGCTTCGCAGGGCTGACCTACGGCTGTTGGCCGTTCATCACCTTCATCATCATCTGATGTTGGCGCTGCATCGCCTCGTCAGCGGTTGGCGCGGCGGTCTTCGTCTTCTCGCTCCAGGTCTGCTCGTCGACGACCTGCTGCTTCCACGTGGCGTGACAGGCGGTGCACGTGGCGAGCGTGTTCGACAGCGCGGTCAGCACGGCCTGACGGTCTTTCTTCTTCGCAGCGAGCGCGATGGTGTCGGCGGTCTGGTGGAAGCCGAGCGCCTGCTCGGTGAAGCCCGGCGCGCCCGCGCCCATGTGCGTGCACATCATCGCCATCTGCGGGGAGCTGCCCAGACGCGCGCTCGCGGCCTCCACGGCGGCGAAGTCGTCGATCGCCAGCGCCGCGAGGCTCTCCTGCACGGCGGCGAGGTGATCACGCATGTTCTGCTTCTGGTGCTGCGCCATCATCGGCAGAAGCGGCACCGGCTTGCGCGGATCGATCGCGTCGACCGACACGACGTGGGGCGATGGCGCGGGGCTCGGCTGCGGCGCCTCCGCGGTGCGCTGGCACGACGACAGCAACGCGACGAGGATCAACCTGGTCATGGCGGCTCCTTGAGGAGACAGCAGGTGAGAGCCGGCGCCCGACGCTTCGGTTCGCTTCTTCAGGGCAGGGTGATGTCTTTGGTGGCGTCAGCGGTGGTGGTCGCCACGGTCGCGTCACCCGCCGAGCCGATCGACAGCAGCCACGAGAACGCGTCGGTCAGCGCCGAGGTGCCGGTGAAGACCTTGAGCGACATGCTCGCGTTGGAGCGGATCGACGTGCCCGCGTAGTTGGCCACCGACGCACCGTTCTGATCGTTGAAGATCACCGGCATCAGCATCAGCTGTGACGAGTCGCCGAAGGCGAGCGCGCGCCCCGCGACCAGCCCGACGTTGAACCCACCGCCCGGCGCGGTCTGCGGGCCCAGCGTCACCGTACCGGTCAGCGTGACCGGGCCGTACACGAAGTCCTGCACGGTCTCCTCGCCGGCCCTGATCACGGCGGGCTGCAGCGGGTTCGCGAGCAGGTTCACCGCCACGCCGCCGTTCGCGAAGCCGATCAGCGACGCCGCCGGGATGATCGTGCCCGGCTGGAGCCCGGTGATGACGTACGGGTACTCGGTCTGCGTCTGCGTGGTGACGATGCCGTAGCCGTTCTGGAGCTGCGTCAGCAGCGTGGTGGGGTCCAGCCCGCCGGTCAGCGCGCCCGGGTCGAGGATCGACACGCGCAGGCTCTGCAGCAGCGGCGGCTTCGGGAGCGTGATGGTGCCGCGCAGCGTGCCGAGGCCCGGCTCCGACGCCGCGAGGTAGATGCGCACGTTCTCGGCCGACGCCTTGTACGGATCATTCAGGTCGAGCGTGATGGTGGTGGTCGCCGACGCGAAGTCGATCACCGGCCAGAGCAGCCCGTCGCCGTTGCGATCGCACATCGCGCTGAGTTGGTACGTGCCCGAGTCGAGCCCGGTGTACTCGAAGGGGATCTCGACCGGCCCCGTGGGCGTGCCGAGGTCTTTGAGATCGGTGTTGTTGTAGAGGCCGACCGCTTTCCCCGCCGCGAAGCCACCGACCACCACCACGCCGGTGATGGTGCCCTTCGGGCCGCCCGCGCGCGTCCACGTGCCTTCCTGCAGCGGGCCGTCGGTGCCGTGCAGCGACGCGAAGTACTTGAGGGTCGTCGTCTCGTGCACGCTGATGGTGAAGGGCGAGGTGCCCGACAGGCGCCCGTTCGACGTCTCGCGGGGGTCTTCGCCGTTGGTGCTCACGTAGATCGTCGCCGGCTTGATCGACGTGAAGGTCACGGTGAGCTCGCCGTTGAACGGGCCCTCGGGCGGGTCGGCCACCACGGTGAGCTCGAGTTCCGCGTCGGGGTTCACGGTGAGGTGATCGCTCGACTCGCGGCCACACGACAGAATCAACGCGCTGCACAGCAGGACAGGGAGACGCACGGCGCGCATTCGTCCCTCAATGCACCCCGAAGTCAACGGAGGCGGCGCTCGTCGTTTTGGGCCGCGGCGCCCCTTCAGCTACCCTCACGCCGAACGAGCAGGCGGAGGGCGCAGGCATGCGGAGGATGGTGCGGGGCATCGTGGGGCTCATGCTGTGCAGCGGCTGCGTCACCATGTCGACGCCGGTGCGTGGCTTGCCGGGCGGCATGCCTGATCGCGTCGCGCACCATCAGCTCGAGATGGGCGGGGCGATCGGCACCATCTTCGGGGTCGACGAGTACGGCGGCCATGTGCTGGCGCCCACCATCGGCGGGCCGCAGATCGCGTACGGACTCCTCGACAATCTGGTGCTGGAGGCGGGCGCGAACCTGGAGTTGGTGAATCTCCACTGGGCGACGCACTGGGTCGGGGCCCGGCTCGTTCATCGGCAGCCGCTCGGCACGTGGGTGTTCTCCGCCGACCTCGAGTTGGGCGCGGGGGCGGGCGGCACTGATCTGCGCCGCGCTCCGGCCTTCGTCGCCGGCGGGTATCTCGGGGGCGGCGCGGGTTTCCGGTGGAAGTGGCTCGGCTTCTTCGCGCGCGGCCGCGTCGATCTCAGCAAGGCCGTGGGCGCGGCGCTGGTGCTCTGGCCTTCGCTGGTTGGCGGCGTCGAGGCGCGCGCCGGGGACTGCTTCGTCACCTCGCTGGGCGCAGGCGCGATCGCGTCGTACCTCCCCGGGAGTCCTCCGAACTTCGTCGGCGTCGCGCAGCTCTCGGTGTCGTTGCTCTTCGACCTCTCGCCCGGGCACCCGGCGGTGGCGAAGTGACTACTGGAGGAAGGCCTCGATCTTGTCGGCCGTCGAGGTGAGCTCCTTGTAGACGTCGCCGGAGACCTCGTCGTGGTGCGCGCAGGTGCGGCTGAACGCGTCGAGTTCTTCGGGCGTGCCCGCGTCGACCTCGCCCGTGCAGCGCCGCACGGAGAAGGTGATGCGCACTTCGCGCGCTTCGAGATCGCCCTCCAGCAGCGTCACCAGACACTGCGAGAGCACTACGCCCGCGTCGGAGGGGAAGGTCCGCCACCGGCTCACCACCAGCTGCGCGTCTTGATCGGCCATCTTCACGCCGCCGCAGTTCTCGTTCACCGCCTGCGTGGCGCGGCCGAACAGATCGTACGGGTGCCGGGTGACGAAGGTGGGCTGGGGCGTGAGGTACGCCGTCACACAACCGGCGAAGAGCAGAAGCGCGAGCGCGTATTTCATTTTCGCTGTTTCTCCGTGAGATCCGAGTTCACCAGCGGCGAGAAGAAGCAGTCTTTCTTCGTGTACTCGTCGAAGGAGAACGCGAAGCGGTAGCTGGCGGCGCTGCGCTGGTTGCAGTCGGTGCGCTCGCAGAAGCGGCACGAGACGCCGATGGGCACCGCGTCGCGCTTGAGATCAGTCGAGGGCAGGCCGTACGCGAGGTAGCGCGCGTTCTCCGCGTGCGTGCCCAGCCCGATGGAGTGCGCCGTACCGCGCACGATGCGGCCCTCGATGGGTTGCAGCTGCACCTTCGCGAAGTCGAAGTACGTCGTGCCGTCGGGCATCGCCGAGTACTGGCGCGTCAGTTGAGAGGGCGTGAGGAACGCGAGGTGCACCGCCCACTTGCCGCAGCTCCCGGTGGAGGTGAACTTGAAGCCGGTGCCCGAGTAGCGCTTGGAGATGTTCCCCGCGATGTCGGTGCGGATGAAGTGAAACGGAAGACCTTTCCGTTTCGGGTCGGCGAGGTTGCACACGCGGTGGGCGACGGTTTCGTAGGTGCTACCGAAGATCGACGAGAGCAGCTCGATGTCGTAGCGCGTGCGCTGCACCTCCTTGAAGAAGTCGCCGTACGGCAGCATCAGCGCGCCCGCGAAGTAGTTCGCGAGGTTCACCTTGATGAGCCGCGGCGTCTCCGCGTGGCGGGTGCGCGCGCCGACGATGCGCTCCATGAGGCGCGTCTTGTCCAACACCAGCAGGCCCAGCGTCGCCGCGATCTGGAACTTGAGCGGCTGCTCGGTGAGCGACGGCGAGAGCTCCAGCACCTTGTCTTCCAGCGACAGGCGCCGCACCACCGAGCTGCCCTCGGGCGCCTCGGCGATGCGGGTGGCGACGCCGAAGCGCGACTCCAACATCTTCATCAGCGCGCCGGAGCTGACGATGCGATCGCTCTCGAAGTCGCGCCGCAGCGCTTCCGCCTCTTCTTCGAGCTCGGGGAAGTAGTTCTCGTGCTCCTGGAGGAAGTCGGTGACCTCGTCGAAGGGCGAGTAGTCGAGGCGCGGCTCCTGCGGGCTCGACGGCACGCGGCCGCGCTCCTCGCTGGAGAGCTGCGCCATCACGTTCTCCAACTGCGAGCGCGTGTTCTTGTAGAGGTTGAAGAGCGCCGCGACGGTGCCCGCCAGCTTGGGCTCGGCCGACAGCGACTGCAGCGAGTCGGGGTCGAGGTTCAGCGTCTTGAGCAGCGGCTCGTCGAGCAGCTTGGCCAGCGCCTCGTCGACGCGGCCTTCGCCCAGCTCGCCCATGAACGCCTCGGGGTCGACCTGGAAGAAGCGCAGCGCCTTCCACAACAGCGGGAAGGGCGTGACGCGTTTGCCCTTCTCGATGAGGTTCAAATACGCAGGGCTGACGCCGAGCTCGCGCGCGGCGTCGGCCTGCTTGATGTTCTTCGACAACCGGAGCGCGCGCAGGCGATGGCCGACGTTCGCGTTGAGCGCGTTCTCGTTCATCCGACTTCGATGAGCTCGATGTCGAAGATCAGCGTGGAGTTGGGCGGGATGACCGGCGGGTAGCCCATCGGGCCGTAGCCGAGCTCGGGCGGAATCGTCAGCTTGCGGCGGCCGCCGACCTTCATGCCGGCTACGCCTTGGTCCCACCCCTTGATCACCATGCCGGCGCCGAGCGCGAACTCGAACGGCTCGTTGCGATCGCGGCTGGAGTCGAACTTGGAACCGTTGGTCAACGTGCCCGTGTAGTGCACGCTGACGCTCTGGCCCGGCTTCGCTTCAGCGCCGGTGCCGACCTGCAGATCTTCGATTTTGAGGGGCATGCGCGACGACTTAGTTCGTCGCGAGCCCCTGGGCGAGGGTGTCGAGGCCCTTGAGATCTTCGATGGCGTCGCCGAGGTACGGCGCGGCGATCACGAAGGCGCCCTGCGGCACCTCGCGCTGGAGCTGCTCCATCAACGCGGTGTCGCGCCGCGACCGTTCGAGCTCGACGTGGGCGAGCAGCGTCAGCTTCTCGCGCATCGGCGCGCTCATCGCGGTGAACTCCGGGGTGGCCAGCCCGTCGACGCGCACCCAGCTGCGGTTCAACACGAAGCCCGCGAAGGGCAGGTGCATCGCCGCGATGCGATCGCGGAAGTAGCGCGCGTCGGCCAGCGCCGCCTGCTCGGGGCTGGTGACGAGGAGGAACGACGAGTCGGGCCCGGTCAGCAGCGCCCGCACGCCCTCGGCGTGGCTGCGCATGGGGCCGAACATGCCGCTCATGCCGCCGAGGAACTCCTGGATCTCCGTGAAGAACTCCGCGCCGAAGACGCGGTTGAAGACGCCGCCGATCAGCTCGCCGGCCTTCTTGAAGAGCCCGCGTGTCTTCGAGGGCAGGAACAACGAGAGGATCCGCTCGTCGAGGAAGCGCGCCAGTTTTCCCGGCGCCTCGAGGAAGTCGAGCGCGTTGCGCGCCGGCGGCGTGTCGAGCACCACGAGGTCGTACCGGCCGCTGGTCGAGAAGTCATAGAGCGCCTCGGCCGCGGTGTATTCCTGCATGCCGGCCACCAGCTCGCTCAAGTGCTTGAACAGCCGGCTCTCGAGGATGCGCTGCGCCTGCTCCGGCGTCGACGCCATGCGGGTGACGAGGCTGTGGAAGACGACGTCGGGGTTCAACATCCACGCGTCGAGCGTGCCCTGCGTGATGCCGATGGCCTCGAGCCGCTCTTTCGAGACGGCGGCGGGTTCACGCATGCGCTCCGCGAGGCCCATCGCCTGCGCGAGTCGCCGCGCGGGGTCGATGGTGAGCACCAGCACGCGACGGCCCGCGCGCGCGCCCGCGATGGCCAGCGCCGCCGCGGTGGTGGTCTTGCCCACGCCGCCCGCGCCGCAGCAGACGATGACCTTCTTGGTGGCCGCGAGCTGGGCGAGGTTCACAGGAAGTCCTCCAGCGCGTCGACCGGGTTCCCGTTCACCTCGGGCAGCCGCACCGCGCCCGGCAACAGCGCCAACGCCTCACGCGCACGGTGCACGCGGCGCGCTTCCCGCACGCCCAGCACGTTGGTGGGCAGCGTCTCCAGTTCACGCCACTCGTCGGCGGAGAACGGGTCGGCCGGCACGCGGTTCACCACGATCGCCGAGACGGTCAGCTTGTGCTCCGCGAGGCCCTTCTTGAGCTCCAGCGCCTCGGTGGCGGGCAGCGTCTCGGGGAGCGTGACGATCACGCAGCCGGTGACGTTCGGGTCGGTCAACACCGCGATGCCTTCCTTCGCCACGCGCGCGATGGGCCCCGCGGGGATCACGCGCACCAGGAACTCGGGGATCTGCGCCAGCGCCAGCGCGTGCCCGGTGGCCGGCGAATCGACCACCAGGATCTCGTACTCGTCGGCGCCGTCGCTGCGCTTGCGCTTCATCAGATCGAGCAGGCGGTACAGCACGCCCATGTCGGAGAAGCCCGGCGCCGCGGTGAGGAAGCGGCGCAGCCCAGCGCTCTTCATCGCCGCGTCGGCCAGCACCTTGAGGGGCAGGGCGTCTTGCAGGAAGCGGAGGTGCCCGATGGGCGGCGTCACCAGCGTCAGCGAGAGGTTCGGCGCGATCTTCGCCGGCTCTTCAGTGGGCGCGGCGACGCCGAGCGCGGTGGCCAGCTGCGATGGCGTGTCGGCGTGCGGGACGATCTCCGCGATCAGCACGCGCTTGCCGCGCTTCGCCCACGCGCGCCCGAGCGCCGCAGAGACCGTGGTCTTGCCGACTCCGCCCTTGCCGGTGACGACGACCGCGCGACGCTGGGCGACTTCGAGCAGGGACATCGAGCCTGAGGTTCTAGCCCTCCGTCGACGCGCGCGTTCTCGAAAGTGAAGTTCTGCCTCAAAACAGTTGGCGGTGTCGGTATGGTCCGCGCGGTTTATGCGCGCCATCAACTTCAGCGCCGGCCCGGCCGGTCTCCCGCTGCCCGCTTTGGAACAAGCCCGTGACGAGCTGCTCGACTTCGAGGGCACCGGCATGTCGATCATGGAGCAGTCGCACCGCGACAAGCCCTACGAGAAGGTGCACCACGAGGCGACGGCGCTGCTGACGAAGCTGCTCGGCATCCCCGACTCGCACGCGGTGTTGTGGATGACCGGCGGCGCGTCGACGCACTTCGCGCTGGTGCCGATGAACTTCCTGCTGCCGGGGACCAGCGCCGACTACGTGATGACCGGCGTGTGGAGCGAGAAACAGCTCGCCGAGGCCAGCCTGCTGGGCACCGCGCGCGTCGCCGCCACCACGCGCAACCCCGACGGCCGCTACACGCGGGTGCCGACGCAGGCGGAGCTCTCGATCGACCCCAACGCGCGCTACGTGCACACCACGTCGAACAACACCATCTACGGCACGCAGTTCCACACGCACCTCGACACCGGCGCGGTGCCGCACGTCTGCGACATGAGCTCCGACTTCTTGTGGCGGCCGACCGACGTCTCGAAGTTCGACCTCATCTACGCGGGCGCGCAGAAGAACATCGGGCCGTCGGGCGTGGTGGTGGTGGTGGCGAAGAAGAGCTTCATCGAGCGCGGGCGGAAGGACATCCCGAAGATCTTCCGCTACGCGACGCACCTCGAGAACGACTCGCTCTACAACACGCCGCCGACGCTCGCGATCTACCTGGCGCGCAACGTGTTGCAGTGGGTCGACCGCGAGGGCGGGCTGCCGGCGATGGAGAAGCGCAACCGCGCGAAGGCCGCAGCCCTCTACGGCGCGCTCGACGCGATGAGCGGCTTCTACAACGCGCCGGTCGAGAAGGCGTCGCGCTCGGTCATGAACATCGTCTTCCGCACGCCGTCCGAAGAGCTCGACGCGAAGTTCGTCGCTGAAGCCAGGAAGGAGAAGATGATCGGCCTCAAGGGCCATCGCAGCACCGGCGGGATCCGCGTGTCGGCGTACAACGCGGTGTCGCTCTCCGACATCGAGACGCTCGTCTCGTTCATGAAGCAGTTCGCGCAGTCCAACGGTTGACCCCCCTCACTCCAGGAGCCTCCTCATGAAACGCCTCGCACTCGTCGCCGCGTTGTTTGCCCTCCCTGCTTTCGCCGCCGAACTCGAGGGCGTGAAGGTCGACGACTCGATCACGGTCGGCGACAAGACGCTGGTGCTCAACGGCCAGGGCCTGCGCGTGAAGATCTTCTTCAAGGTCTACGTGGCGTCGCTGTGGCTGGAGTCGAAGTCGAACGACGGCGCCGCGATCCTCGGGGCTGACACCACCCGCCGCGTGACGATGACCATGCTGCGCGACGTCACCAAGGGGCAGCTCGAAGACTCCATCCGCGCGGGCATGGAGAAGAACTACAACGGCGACGCCGCCAAGCTGAAGGATCGCCTCAACGCGATGCTCGCCACCTTCGCCGAGGTGAAGAAGGGCCAGAGCCTGAACATCACCTACGAACCGGGCAAGGGCACCACCGTCGAGGGCGGCGCCATCAAGTACACCGCCGAAGGCAAGGACTTCGCCGACGCGCTGTTCGGCTGCTTCATCGGCAAGAGCCCGGCGACCGAAGACCTGAAGAAGGGAATGCTGGGCAGCAAGTAATTGTTGCGCTCCATTTTCCGGGTGATTTCACGCCCTCTCCCCGCGTTCGCGCGCGGGGCGAGGGTTTTGGTTTTTCTTTTCCGAAGGAGAGTGCCGTGAAGAAGAAGCTGCTTGGTGCATTGCTGTTGGCGTCGTGCGCGACGCAGGAGGCCGCGACCCGGCCTGAACCCGCTCCCGCCGCGGCGGCCGAGCCGAAACCCGTCGCGAAGTTCATGGCCGACCTGAGCAAGCCGATGCCGGCCGGGCTCGACGAAGCCGCGATGGATCTCTCGGCCGACCCTTGCGACAACTTCTACCAGTACGCCTGCGGCGGGTGGATGAAGGCCACCGAGATCCCCGCTGATCGCTCCATCTACGGCCGCGGCTTCACCACCATCGCCGACCGCAACGAGCTGGCGCTCAAGGGCATCGTCGAAGACGCCGCCGCCAACAAGCTGCCCGAGGGCACGCCGTTCGCGAAGCAGCTGGGCGACGTGTACGCCAGTTGCACCGATGAGACCGCGCTCGAGAAGGCGCTCCCGGAGGTGAAGAAGTTCATCGCCGCGCACGCCGTCACCAAGACCCCGGCGGACCTCGCCAAGTCGGTCGGCGCGCTGCACGCGTCGGGCTACAGCCCGTTCTTCCGCGCCGGCTCCACGCAGGATCTCAAGGACGCCACGACGGTCATCGGCGGCTTCGACCAGGGCGGCCTCGGGCTGCCTGATCGCGACTACTACACCGAAGACAACGCGCGCATGCAGGGCGTGCGTGACGCGTACGTCGCGTACATCGAGAAGATCTTCACGCTCGCCGGTGAGAAGCCGGAGACCGCGAAGAAGTTCGCCGCTGACATCATGGCCCTCGAGACGCGGCTGGCGAAGGCGTCGCTCACCATGGTCGAGCGCCGCGACCCGCAGAAGCTCTACAACCGCCTCGACCGCAAGGGCCTCGAGGCGCAGGCGGGCAACTTCAACTGGGGCGCGTACCTCACCGCCCTCGGCGCGAAGGACCTCACCAACATCAACGTCAGCTCCGTGGCGTTCTTTACGGAGCTCTCGGCGCTGGTGAAGGACACGCCCCCCGACGTGCTCAAGGAGTACCTCTCGTGGGTCGTGCTGCGCGGCTCCATCCCCGCGTTGCCGAAGGTGTTCCAGGACGAGGCCTTCGCCTTCAACTCCAAGAACTTCACCGGCGCCAAGGCCGACCGCCCGCGGTGGAAGAAGTGCGTCGCCTTCGTCGACGGCGAATTGGGCGAGGCGTTGGGCCGCGAGTTCGCGCGCCGCTACTTCCCCGAGGAGTCGAAGGCCCGCGCGCTGGCGATGGTGCAGGCGCTCCAGGGCAGCTTCGAGTCGAACCTCTCCGGCCTCGCGTGGATGGATGACGCCACCCGCGCGAACGCGCTGACCAAGGTGCAGCTGATGGTCGGCAACAACAAGATCGGCTACCCCGACACGTGGCGCGACTACTCGGCGGTGAAGACCGACCGGAAGTCGTTCTTCAACAACTCGCTGGCCACCAGCCGCTTCGAGACCGCGCGCGACCTCGCGAAGATCGGCAAGCCGGTCAACCGCGGCGAGTGGCTGATGACGCCCCCGACGGTGAACGCGTACTACGACCCCCAGAAGAACGAGATCGTCTTCCCCGCGGGCATCTTGCAGCCGCCGTTCTTCAACAAGGACGCCACCGACGCCGTGAACTTCGGCTCGATGGGCATGGTGGTGGGCCACGAGATCACCCACGGCTTCGACGATGAGGGCCGGCAGTTCGACGCGCAGGGCAACCTGAAGGACTGGTGGTCGGAGGCCAGCGGCAAGAACTTCGTCGAGCGCGTGAGCTGCGTGAAGTCGCAGTACGACGGCTACGTGGCCATCGACGATCTCCACGTGAAGGGCGACCTCACGCTGGGCGAGAACGTCGCCGACCTCGGCGGCATCAAGCTGGCGCACGCGGCGATGATGAAGTGGCAGGCCGCGCACCCCTCGACGGGCGGCGCGCGCTACACCGACTCGCAGCAGTTCTTCCTCGGCCTCGCGCAGGCCTGGTGCACCAACGTGCGCCCGCAGGAGGCCACCCGCCGCGTCACCGTCGACCCGCACTCGCCGCCGCGCTGGCGCGTCAACGGCCCGCTGGGCAACGTCGACGCTTTCCGCGAGGCGTTCCAGTGCTCCGACGACGCGAAGATGATCCGCACCGGCCCGGCGCACTGCGCGGTCTGGTGACGAAGGTTGGTACTTGCCGGTAGCGACCTCGCGCCGGCCAGTACAAGCTGACGACCTCATGCGAACCGCGGCGTTGCTTGCGTTGTTCTGGGCGGGCATCGCCGCCGCAGACTGTCCACGCCCTGAGGGTGTGGGCAGCGCGTCGATCTCCAGCAAGAGCGACGCGGAGCGCCTGCGCTTCCTCGCGTCGAACCTGGGCCAGCAGTCAGACGCCTCGCTCAGGTGGACGCTGGGGTGGGGCCTCACCTACGGCGTGCTGACCATCGGGCAGATCGCGGTGATGCCGCTCTTCGACAAGGAGTACTGGCCCGACTGGTACTGGGGCGCCATCACCTCCGCGCTGGGGATCCCGCTCATCTTCGCGGCGAGCCCCGGGCTGTTGGCGCGCGGCGGTGACTTCCGGCAGCGCGCGGGTGCGGCGACTCCGGAGAACACCTGCGCGTTGATCGCGGAAGGCGAGCGCCTGCTCATCGACGGCGCGAAGGCCCAGTACGACAGCACCCGCTGGTACGTGCACGCCACGAACATCGGCGTGAACGTGGTGTTGGCGCTGATCCTCGGGTTTGCGTACCAGCACTGGCCGGCCGCGGCGCTCAACTTCGGGCTCGGCGCGCCGGCGGGGGAGGCGACGATCCTCACCACGCCCACCGGGCTGGTCGACGCGCTCTCGTTGTACCGGCACGGCGACAAGCGGCCGCCGCTGACGTGGAACCTGGTGCCGATGGGCCTGGGGCTCGGCGTCGCCGGGCGCTTCTGACGGTCAGTTCTCGTCGTCGTCGAAGGCGCCGCGCTTCTTCTTCTGCGGCTTCTCGTCGAGGTCGTCGTCGTCGTCGGGGTCGCCGTCGTGCCGGTCGCTGTCGTCGTCGTCGTTCTGGATGCCGCGCCGCTGGTTGCGCATGCGCCGGAGCCGCTGCTCCTCGGCCTTCTTCTTCTCGGCCTCCGCCTCTTCTTCGTCGCGCGTCAGCTCGCGGCGCGGCGTGGTGACGCCGAAGGAGAACCCCGGGAAGATCGCCCAGCCGAACCCGCCGGTGCCGCGCGCGTCGTTGGAGATGTCGGGCGTGGCGACGGTGCGCGTCTGACCGATGCCGGGGGTGAGCGCCACCGCGATCTCCGGGCGGATGTGGAACCACCCGACCTTCACGTCGAAGCCGAGGTTGATGCCGATGTTGTGCGCCACCGTCTGGTAGATGGTGTCGGTGTCGAAGGTGTTGTCGGTGCCGTCGTTGGCCTTCACCGTCACCTTGTTGAACTGCCGGTTGTACGTGAAGTCGTAGGCGACGCCCGCGTAGAAGCCCGACTTGTGGGAGACCATCAGCCGCAGCCCGCCGAGGAAGGTGAAGGCGTTGCTGATCGACGGGTAGCCCGCCTGCTTGAGCCCATCGACCGAGTAGGTGTTGGTCTGGCTGGTGCCGGAGCCGTAGCCGAAGGCGATCTGCGGCAGCAACGCGAAGTGCGCGTCGTCCTTCGCGTCGTTGACGGTGATCTTCAGGCCCGGCTGCAGGCCGCCCGCGGAGCCGTGGAGGTTGAAGGCCACGTTCTCGTTGAAGCCGTACTGCAGGTTGCCTTCCACGCCGGGCAGGGTGAACGCGGTCGACTGGCGCTCGGTCTTGATCTCATTGCCGCTCCCGTCGTCTTCGATGAAGCGCGGGTCGGTCTGCGCGCCGTACATCACGCCGGTGGCGAACGAGACGTCGGTGGCGCCGCGCCCGACCGGCGCCGCCATCTGCATCTGCATCATGGATCTCGGGAGCACACAGCCTGACGACACGATCGCGACAACGCACAGCCAGGTTCGCATACGCGCCATGCTAGAAGGCCGCCGCCCACGATGACACGGAGAACTGACGACAGCCCGCTCGCGCCCAATGTCGCCAGCGATGAGCAGCGGCTCGAGCAGAGCCTCCGCCCGCGCACCTTCGACGAGTACGTCGGCCAGGGCCGCGTCGTCGAGAAGCTCAAGGTCTACGTGAAGGCCGCGAAGGCGCGCGGCGAGGCGCTCGATCACTGCTTGTTCTCCGGCCCGCCCGGCCTCGGCAAGACCTCGCTCGCGCACATCATCTCGTCGGAGCTCGGCGCCAACCTCCACGTGACCTCCGGGCCCGCGCTCGAGAAGAAGGGCGATCTCGCCGGCTTCCTCACCAACCTCGCGCCGCGCGACGTGCTGTTCATCGACGAGATCCACCGGCTCTCCGCGGCCGTCGAGGAGTACCTCTACCCGGCGATGGAGGACTTCCGGCTCGACATCACCATCGACACCGGCCCCGCCGCGCGCGCGATGAAGATCGACCTGCCGCCGTTCACGCTGATCGGGGCCACCACGCGCACCGGGTTGCTCACCTCGCCGCTGCGCGATCGCTTCCAGATCCAGGAGCGGCTCGACTTCTACACGCCCGCTGATCTGCAGAAGATCGTCTCGCGGAGCGCGCAGATCCTCGGGGTGAAGCTGCAGAAGGAAGGCGCGGAGGAGATCTCGTCGCGCGCCCGCGGCACGCCGCGCATCGCCAACCGCCTGCTGCGGCGCCTGCGCGACTTCGCGGAGGTCGAAGGGCAGGGCGTGGTGACGCGCGGGCTGGCCGACAGCGCGCTCCAGCGCCTCGACATCGACGCCTCGGGCCTCGACTCGATGGACCGGCGCATCCTCCTCACCATCATCGAGAAGTTCGGCGGCGGGCCGGTGGGCGTCGAGACCATCGCCGCGGCCGTGGGCGAAGAGCGCGACACCGTCGAAGACGTCTACGAGCCCTACCTGCTCCAGGAGGGCTTCCTCCACCGCACGCCGCGCGGCCGCATGGCGACGCTCCACGCCTACGAGTACTTCGGCAAGGTCGCGCCGCGCCGCGAACCGCAGGGCGACCTCTTCTGACGCCCGCTGTCAAAACGTGCGTCAGCCGTGTCACGAATGACGAATTCTAGATGGTGCATCGACGCTCCAGCGCCGTAATCGACCGGAATTAAAAGGTTTGACGCGCTGTGTTTCTGGCATATGTGTTGCTCACCGCACTGCGTCGCGTCGGATTTTCCGGCGCCCCTCTCGGGAGTGCGAAGCAAGTGATGGCCGGCGACTTCGAGCAGCGCACGTTGCAGCGGACGGTGACGGTGGAGGGCGTGGGGCTCCACAGCGGAGCCAACGTGACGTTGCGGTTGGTGCCGGCGCCGGCGAACTCGGGCCTCGCGTTCGTGCGCGTCGACCTGCCGAACCGCCCGGTGATCGCGGTGCGTTCAGAGAACGTGGTCGACACCTCGCTGGCGACGACGCTGGGCGTGGGCGGCGTGAAGGTCGCCACCGTGGAGCACGTGCTGGCGGCGGTCGTCGGCCTCGGAGTCGACAACCTCCGCATCGAGATCGACGGGCCCGAGGTGCCGATCGTCGACGGCAGCGCCGAGCCCTTCGTGCGCGCGATGGTCGAGGCGGGCACGCGCCGCCAAGGTGAGGGCCGCCGCTTCCTCGTGATGCGCAAGAGCGTGACGGTCACCGACGGCGACAAGGTGGCGACCCACGCGCCGTCGCGCTCGATCAAGATCGACGGCACCATCGACTTCACCCACCCGCTGATCCGCGATCAGCGCGCGACGCTGGAGCTCAAGGACGCGACGCACTTCCTCCGGGAGATCGCCCGCGCGCGCACCTTCGGCTTCCTGCGCGACGTCGATCGGCTCCGCGCGATGGGCCTGGCCCGCGGCGGCTCCATCGAGAACGCGGTGGTGATCGATGACTTCTCGATCTTGAACCCGGAAGGGCTGCGGTACCCCGACGAGTTCGCGCGGCACAAGCTGCTCGACACCCTGGGTGACATCGCGACGCTGGGCGCGCCGGTGCTGGGCGCGCTGACGGCGCACAAGACCGGGCACGCGCTGAACCAGAAGCTGGTCGCGAAGGTGCTCGCTGACGCCTCGAGCTACGAGCTCGTCACCGCGCGGCTGCGCAGCGACGCGGCGGGCCAGCTGGAGCTCGACGAAGTGCCCGCGTTCGCGCCCTCCGCGGCGTAACGCGCGTCGTTCTGATCGTTGCGTGTGCGCCGCGCGTGGCCTAAGCGCCGCGCATGCTCAAGACCTTGAAACTCTCCCTCGTGGCGGTGCTGACGGTGCTGTCGGCCTGCAACAAGCCCGCGGCGACCACCACGGTCACCGTCGCCGGTGACGACCCGAACACCGTGGTCGCCCGCTACAACGGCACGAACATCACCCTGAAGGACGTCGAGGAGAAGGCGGGCAAGCAGCTCCGCGATCTCGAGAAGCAGAAGTACGAGATCCGCAGCCAGGCGGTCGAGGGCATCGTGATCGCGGCGCTGGTGAAGGCCGAGGCCACCAAGGTCGGCCAGACCGAAGACCAGTGGGTCAAGGCGCAGCTCGAGGCGAAGCTCCCGAAGCCGAGCGAAGAAGAGATCAAGAAGGTCTTCGAAGAGAACAAGGCGCGCATGCCGCCTGACTCCACCGTCGAGTCGATGCGCGAGCAGATCATCGCCTTCATCCAGCGCGATGCGCAGCGTGAAGCGGCGATGTCGATCTTCGCCGACCTCAAGAAGAAGGCGAACTACGAGATGCTGCTCAAGGAGCCCGAGGAGCCGCGCGTGCAGGTCGCCGCGATCGGCCCGGCGCGTGGCCCGGAAGGCGCGAAGGTCACCATCGTCGAGTTCTCCGACTTCCAGTGCCCGTTCTGCAGCCGCGCCGAGGGCACGGTCTCGCAGGTGATGGAGAAGTACGCCGGCAAGGTGCGCCTGGTGTTCCGCCACTTCCCGCTGTCGTTCCATGAGAACGCGCCGAAGGCCGCCGAGGCCGCGATGTGCGCCGACGCGCAGGGCAAGTTCTGGGAGATGCACAAGGAGCTGTTCGCCAACCAGGGCGCGCTCACGGTGCCCGACCTCAAGAAGCACGCGGCCACCATCGGCCTCGATCAGGCGAAGTTCGACTCGTGCCTCGACTCCGGTGAGAAGAAGGCCGCCGTCGACGCCGACACCAAGGCGGGCGGCGAAGCGGGCGTCAGCGGCACGCCGGCGTTCTTCATCAATGGCAAGCTGCTCTCGGGTGCGCAGCCGGCCGCCGAGTTCGAGAAGATCATCGACGCGGAGCTGAAGAAGGGCGGGTGA
>CAMLFP010000017.1 GCA_946479335.1 uncultured Archangium sp. | reverse complement strand
CGTGGGCTGCTGCGACGGCGGTGCCGGGAGCGGGTTGGGCGTCATGTGCGGCGCAGGCTAGACCGGCCGCATGAAAACGCTGACCGAATACCTGTGGATGGAGACGCAACACCGCCGTGAGCTGGTGCGGCTGACGGACGACGTCGCCGCCGCGGTGAAGAAGTCAGGCATTCAAGAAGGCATGGCGCTGGTGAGCGCGATGCACATCACCGCCGGCGTGTACGTGAACGACAACGAAGAGGGCCTCTTTCAAGACATCTGGAAGTGGCTCGAGCACCTCGCGCCCGCGAGGCCCGACTACCTCCATCACCAGACCGGTGAAGACAACGCCGACGCGCACCTCAAATCACTGCTGGTGCACCATCAGGTCATCGTGCCGGTGACCAAGGGCAAGTTGGACCTCGGCACCTGGCAGCAGATCTTCTACGCGGAGTTCGACGGCCAGCGCCGCAAGCGCGTCATCATCAAGGTGATGGGCGAATGAGCCGCTGACCGCTGACGCCGCCGTCCTTGCGCGCCCAGCCGCTGGTCGCCTCCAGCGCACGCGCAAACCCGCGCGTCGCGTCGACGTCATACGGCGCAGTATCGACCGGCAGCTCACCGCCGAAGGTGAAACCCTCCAGCGACGGAATCAACGCGATGGCGCGCGTGGTGAGCCCCGCCTTCACCGCGCGCCGCATCGCCATCGCGAACGCCGGGTCATGCAGCGCGCTCGGGCGGACACGCGTGGCGTCGTCACGCTGCACGGTGAACAGCACCGTGGCCGGCGTGCCCTTCTTCACCAGTCGCGTCAGCGCCTCCACGTGCTTCGTCGCGCGCTCGCTGGTGGAGTCGGGGAAGTACCCGACGCCGTCGGGGTACACGAGGTGGCAGTTCTTCACCTCGACGAACCGCTCGCCGACGATGAAGTCGACGCGGTGCCCGCGGCCGTAGCGCTGCTCGGCCTTCACATCGCCGTTGATTCCGGGGAGCAGCCCACGTCGCAGCACCTCGCCGACGAGCTTGTTGGGCAGCGCGGTGTTGACGCCGAGCAGCCGGCCGTCCAACTCCAGCAGCTCCCAGGTGAAGGGCAGCGCGCGCCCCGGCGCCTCGGAGAGCCACACGCGCGAACCCGGTGCGACGATGCCCTCCATGCGCCCGGGGTTCACGCAGTGCGCGCGCACCAACTCGCGGCCCACGCGCACCTCCGCGATGAAGCGCTCATACCTGCGCACCAGCCGGCCCTCGATGAGCGGCGCCGGCCAGCGGTGAATCACTTCGCCTTGCACGTCCCGTTGTCGCAGGTCGCGGTGACGGTGGCGCACGCGGCGCACTCTTCCTGCTTCACCGAGGTGCACGAGCGCACCGCGCCCGTCTTGTCAGCCGAGTAGATGTAGTTCTGCGACGCGCTGATGGCCGCGTTGTCGCAGATGCACGGCTTGCAGACGTCGCCGAGGTACACGGTGAGACAGTCGGCGTCGTGCTGGCAGGCGGCCGAGTAGTCCTTCGCTTCGAGCACGGTGGCAGAGCCGCAGGCAGACAACGAGAGCAGCAGGAGGGCGAACAGAGCGCGCATGGGGGCGCCGTTTGTCACGCCTTCGCTCCCGCGAGCAACGGCCTTCGCGTTACACCTCTCGGGGCATGGAGCCGCTCGACCGCCCGGTGTGGACCAGCCTGACGACGCATCACGCCCCACGTGCCGAAGGAGGACACCTCGCGCGGCGCTTCACTCCCGACGTCAACGTGTTCGCGTCGGCGCGCGATGACTCACCGGAGGCCCTCGACGCGCTGGGCGCGCTGCTGAAACCCGGTGAGCGCGCCTACGTGCTGCAGGTGCCGCGCATCGTCGTTCCGGACGGCGTCGTGGTCGTCAAGGAAGCCGGCGGCGTTCAGCTCGTGGCCACGCGGAGCCTCGCCGCAGAAGCCAACGCCGATGGCGTCGAGGTGCTGCAAGAGCGTGACGCGCCCGAGATGCTCGCGCTGGCGACGCTGACGGAGCCCGGGCCGTTTCTCTCGCGGACGCACACCATGGGGCGCTTCATCGGCGTGCGCGTCGACGGCCGGTTGGCAGCGATGGCGGGCGAGCGCATGCGCTTCCCCGGCTTCACGGAGGTCAGCGGCGTGTGCGTGCACCCCGACTTTCGCGGCCGCGGGCTGGCGCGCAGACTCTCGGCGTGCGTCGCGGTGAACATCGAGGCGCGCGGTGACACGCCGTTCCTCCATTCGTGGGCGAGCAACACCGCGGCGATTTCGCTCTACGAGTCGCTGGGCTTCCGCGTGCGCGCGGAGGTGAACGTCACGGTCTTCGAAACTCCCTCTCCCGCGGGGAGAGGGCCGGGGTGAGGGGCGCCGCGACACGCGGAGACTCGCGCGCGCGTCGAAGGCGGACGAGCGACGGCGCGGCTACGCGTGCCACGCGGCGAGCAGCGCGCGCGTACTTTCGTGCGCCGGGTTCACCAGCACGTCGCCCGGCGCGCCGCTCTCGATGACCTGCCCGTGGTCCAACACGCAGACGTACTCCACGGCCTTCGCCAGCTGCAGGTCGTGCGTCACCACCACCTGCGTCACGCCGCGCGCGTCGACGGCTTTCAACACCTGCACCACTTCATTCTTCATCGACGGGTCCAGCGCACTGGTGGGCTCGTCGTAGAGCAACACGCGCGGCTCCATCACCAGCGCACGCGCGATGGCCACGCGCTGCCGCTGCCCGCCGGAGAGCTGCTCCGGGAACGCGTCGAGGCGCTGTTCGAGCCCCAGTTGCACCAGCAGCTCTCGCGCGCGCTTCTCCGCCGACGCGCGCGCTTCTTTGCGCACGTGCATCGGCGCCAGCGTGCAGTTGTCCAGCGCGGTGAGGTGCGGAAACAACTCATGCGACTGGAAGACGAGCCCCAGCTTCTCGCGCGCCGCCGCGAGCGCGGCCTTCCGCTCGGCGGGCGAACACTCGAGCGTGCCGCGCACCACCACGCCGTCGATGTCGATGGCGCCGCGCTCGAAGGGCTCGAGCCCCATCACACAGCGCAACATCGTCGACTTGCCGGCGCCGTTGCGGCCGAGCAGCGCGGTCAACGTGCCTGCGGGCAGGTCGAACGACAGGCCATCCAACGTCGGTCGCGGGTTCCCCGGGTACTGGCGCACGAGCTTCGTCACCGTGAGCGTCATGACGGCTCCCGGCGGAGGTGCCGCCCGAAGTGGTGCTCCGCCGCGCGCGCCAGCCGCGCGAAGGGCAAGCCGAGCAGCAGGTAGAACACCGCCACCACGAGCCCCAGGCCCAGGTGGTCGCGCGTGGAGTTCGCGAGGTTGGTGTACGTCTTCGTCAGCTCCGTCAGCGTCACCGCCGAAACCAGCGAGCTGTCTTTGAGCAGCGCGATGAAGTCATTGGTCATCGGGGGAATCGACACGCGGATGGCCTGCGGCCCCACCACCAGCCGCAGCGTCTGCCCGGTGGTGAAGCCCAGCACGTGCGCGGCCTCGAGCTGCCCGCGCGGCACCGACTCAAGGCCCGCGCGGTAGTTCTCCGCTTCGGCCGCGGCGTAGTTGAGACCCAGCGCCAACACGCCCGCGACGAACGGGTGCAGCTTGAGGCCCAGCTCCGGCAACCCGAAGTAGACGACGGTGAGCTGAATCAGCAGCGGCGTGCCGCGGAAGAACTCGATGTACGCGATGGCGAGCCAGCGCAGCGGCGCGGGGCCGAACCGCCGCGTCATCGCCAGCGTGATGCCCCACAGCACCGCGAACGCCATCGCGCACAGCGACACCAGCAACGTCAGCGCCGCCCCCTCGAGGAACATCGGCAGCATCGACGGGTAGCGCGTGGTGAGGCGCTCCCAGAATGACGGCAGCTTTCCCACTGCCGCGGTCCAGCGCTCCAACTCCTCCGGCCGCGCGCGCGGCGCCACGTCCGCGTCATGGAAGAGCTTCGCCGTCTCCGCGCTCCACACGCCCCACTTCTCGTACAGCGCGCGCAGCGAGCCGTCGTTCTCCAGCGACTCGAGCACGGCGTTCACCTGCGCGAGCAGCTCCACGTCATCGGGCCGCAGCGCGACGGCGTACTGCACCGCGCCGAAGTCACCGGGAGCGCGCTCGAAGGCGTCGCTCAGGTCGCCGTAGTAGCGGGCGACGGGCTCGTCGAGCAGCACCGCGTCGGTGCGGCCCAGCTTGAGGTCGTCGTAGATCTCATCTTGCCCGCCCTCGTACGTGCGCACGTCGGCGCCCGCGCGCTCGAGGATGCGCGCCGCCATCGAGCCGGGGAGCGTCCCCACCTTGCGCCCCTTCACGTTCTCCAGCGACCGCGGCGCGCTCGCGTCACCCTTGCGAATGGTCAGCACCTCGGCGGCGACGAAGTACGGCCGCGACAGCGCGACCAGCCGGCGCTTCTCGTCGGCGACCTCGATGCCGTTGAGGGCCACGTCGAAGTCACCGCGCGCGAGCAACTCGAGCAGGCGGTCCCACGGGCCGTGCACCGGGCGCGCCTGGCGGCCCATGCGTTGCGCCAGCATCGACGCGAGCTCCACCTCGAAGCCGGTGAGCCGGTTCGGGTCCATCGGGTCTTGAAACACGTACGGCGCCCCGCCCTGCGCGTCGGCGCCCCACGTCAACGTCGGCGAGGCCGACAACGACACGAGGAGGAGGAAGGCGTTCATTTCGCTCGGTAGACGTCGACCCCGCCCACGACGGTGACCTGCACGCGCGCAGCGCCCACCTGCTCGGGCGCGTCACTCAACGGGTCCACCGGCAGCACCACGAAGTCAGCGTCGAAGCCGGCCTTCAACTGCCCGCGCTTCGTCTCACTCTGCGCCGCGAACGCCGCGCCGCTGGTCATCATCGGCAGCGCGTCGCGATGCGCGGCGAGCACCTCCAGCGGCGAGACCCCTTCAGCGCCGACCGCAGTGCCGGCCTTCCCCGGCTTCACCACCGACACCAGCCCGTCCGGCACGTCGCCCTCGGGGAACTCGACGCGGTTGCGGCCCGACAGCCCCTTGAGCAGCTCCACCGAAGCGGAGAGCTGGAAGCCGCGCTCGGAAAGTTCGCCCAGATGCGCGGGGCTGCTCACCTGCGTCGCGCGGTTCTCGACGTGGCGGCCGATGAAAGGGCCCAGGCCCACAATCAACTCGGGGTCATCTTTCGTCACCACGTACAGCCGCGTCGGCAGCACGCCGAGCATGTCCCACGACTGCAGAAATCGGAGCGTCCGCAGATCGACCCCGAAGAGCTGCACCTCGGTGAGCCCCTGGCGCGCCCAGCGCTCCAGCCCCGACTTGAGGTGCGCGGCGCGCTCTTCGTCATTCACGCGCAGCGGCAGCCCCAGCTCGACGTGCGCGTCGTTGAAGCCCGGCACGATGGTGGAGTCGGGGAAGTCCTCGACGACGACGTCGCTGCCTGCGGCTGCCAGCACCTCGCGCTTCGTGCCCACGGCGACCAGCGCGCCCGCCTTCCACGCCAGCGCTTCGGCCACCGGCCGCGCGGGGTCGAGCGTGTGGATGCGCTTCGCCGTGAAGACGATGGTGGTGTTCTCGGTGGGCACCCGCTTCACGCAGCCCGCGGCGAGCGCGAGCAACGCGACGCAGAAGGCTCGGCGCATCACGGCAGCGTGGGCGCCGTCGCGTACGTCGACTCACCCGTGAGCGACTCGAGGAACGCCTTGATCTGCGCGACCTCCTTCTTCGAGACCTTCTGCGGCTTCAACTTCGCCGAGAGGTTCGGGTTCTTGTTGCCGCCCTTCGCCATGAACTCGATGGCCTCGTCGAGCGTCTTCACGCTGCCGTCGTGGAAGTACGGCGCGGTCAACGCGACGTTGCGCAAGCTGGGCGTCATGAAGCGGCCCACGTCAGCGTCGGCCTTGGTCGCGTCTTTGCGGCCCTCGTCGGTGCCGATGCCGATGTTCTCGAAGTCGAGGTTGCTGAAGAGCGGCGGCGTGTGACACGCGATGCAGCCCTTCGCGGTGAACAACTTCTCGCCCGCCTGCGCGTCCTTCGAGAGCGCGGCCTTGTCACCGGCCTGCGCCTTGTCCCACGGGGAGTTGCCGTTGTTCAGCGCGCGGAAGAACGCGGCGTACGCGCGCGGCACGTTCTCCGGCGTCGCGGGCTCACCGAACGCGCGCTCGAAGCGCGCCTTGTACTGGGGAATCTCGTTGAGCCGCTTCACCACCTCCGCGGGGTCCGCCCCGAGCTGGCCCTTCCACGCGGCGTTCGACACCGCCTCGAGCGTGGGCATGCGGCCGTCCCAATAGAACGACGGGTGGGTGCCGAGGTTCAGCATCGAGGGCGCGTTGCGCTTGTTCAAGCCGCCGCCGACCTTGGCGTCGACGCCTTCGCCCGAGGTGTACGCCTTGTCGATGTGGTGGCAGTTCTCGCACGCCATCGAGCCGTCCTTCGACGCGCGCTTGTCGAAGAAGAGGAACCAGCCGAGCTCCGCGCGCTCCGCGGTGGTGGGGTTCTCCGCCGGGGAGGCGACCGCCGCGAGGCCCAACGGCATGGCCGGCAACGCGGGCGCTTCAGGCAGCTCGACCTTCGGCGCGGGCGGCGGCTCGGCGGGCTTCACCGGCGCGGGCGGCGGGGCCGGAGGCGCGGCATCGGGCTTCTTGCAGGCGACGAGACTCAACACGGCGGTCAGGAGGATTCGGCGCATGCGCGCATAGTCGTCCTCACGGCTGCGCCGTGCATCAACAAAGTTCCCGTGGGGTCACTTCGCGACGTCGACGACCTCGGGCGCCTTCGCGTGGCGCGCCATGTCTCGCCAGATGAGGCCCGCGGCGAGCCCGAGAAAACCCACGTCGTCGAGCCACCCGAACACGGGGATGACGTCGGGCACCGCGTCGAGGGGCACGATGGCGTAGATGACGGCGAGCACGCCCAACACCTTCTTCCACCGCGCGACGCGCGGGCTGCGGACGTAGTTGCCGACGTGTGAGAGGTTCATCGCTGTCTCCTCGTACGGCGGAGGGCCGTTTCCATTTCACGAAAGCGCGAACGGCGCGCAGACTTCAACCCACCCATGGGCAAGTCACCGAAGAAGCGGAAAGACGCGAAGCGCTTCACCGACCCGACGTTCGAGTCCTACGACTTCGACGTCTTCCCTCCAGGCACGCTGCAACTCAACAAGGTCAACCTCTCGGCGGAGACCAAAGACAAGAAGGCCGCCGACGAGGAGCTCGCCGAGCTGCAGGAGCGGCTCTACGAGCTGCAGGTGCGCTACTGGCTCGAGAAGCGCCGCGCGGTGTTCGTCTTCGAAGGGTGGGACGCCGCCGGAAAAGGCGGCGCCATCAAGCGCCTCACCGCCCTGATGGACCCCCGCGGCTACAAGGTGTGGCCCATCGCCGCGCCCGGTGAAGAGGAGCGCTCGCACCACTACCTCTGGCGCTTCGCCACGCGCATGCCGCCCAAGGGCACCATCGCGGTGTTCGACCGCAGTTGGTACGGCCGCGTGCTGGTGGAGCGCGTCGAGGGCTTCGCGTCGAGCCGCGAGTGGCAGCGCGCCTACGACGAGATCAACGGCTTCGAGAAGATGCACACCGACGACGGCGTCACGCTGGTGAAGTTCTTCCTCCACATCGACCCGAAGACGCAGCTCGAGCGCTTCAAGGAGCGGGAAAAAGACCCCATCAAGAACTTCAAGATTGGCCCCGACGACTGGCGCAACCGCAAACGGTGGGACGAGTACGTCAGCGCCTACCAGGACATGTTCGACCGCACGCACCGCCCCGATGGCCCGTGGGTGATTGTTGCGGCGAATGACAAGCGACAGGCGCGCTTACAGATCTTGAAACGCGCAATTTCTGCGCTGGATTGGTGAGTCGATGGTCTTATGAATGGTCCAACCGGGCGCCCGTCAACGGGCCCGTCCTCACACCTGGAGAAACGTCACATGAAGAAGCTGCTCGTCGCCGCCGTGCTGTTCGCCCTCCCCGCCTTCGCCGCTGGCGACGCCAAGAAGGGCGAGACCCACTACAAGACGTTGTGTGTGAGCTGCCACGGCGAGAAGGGCGACGGCAACGGCCCGGCTGGCGCGGCGCTCAACCCGCACCCCACGAACTTCACCGACCCGGCCAACGCCGACCGCCTCACCGAGGACTGGGTCTACAAGATGGTGAAGAACGGCGGCGCGGCCAACGGCAAGTCGCCCCTGATGGTGTCGTGGGCCGGCGCGCTCGACGAACAGGGCATCAAGGACGTCACCGCCTACGTGCTGACGCTCAAGCCCGCGAAGGCCGCGCCTGCGCCCGCGCCGGCCGCTCCCGCGAAGAAGAAGAAGTAAGCGCTGGAGTTACAGCTTCCCTTCGGCGGCCATCTTCTCGAGCTGGTCGTCGGAGGGGAACCCGCGCACCCGCCAGCGCTCCGGCAGATCTCCCGAGGGCTGCATCAGGTCGCCCAGCGTGCGGCGCGCGATGTCGAACGTGGTGCTCCACACCTTCGCCGATGACGGGGTGTTGGTCGGGCCGGGCCGCACGAAGTCGATGCGGTCGGTCTGCGGCAGCAGCGCCTCCAGGCCTTCCTGCCACGCGCACGAGGTGAAGATGTCGCCGCCCGGCGCGCGGAAGGCGCGCAACGTGCCCACCAGGATCTCGTGGCCGTTCGACTCAAGCAGCGACTCGAGCACTTCCTTCTGGCGCGAGTAGGCCGACGCCACCGTCTGCAGCGCCAGCAGGCGCAGCTTCGGGTAGGCGCGGTGCCCTTTGCGCGGCAGCCACACCTGCCACTTGCCGTCGACCAGGCGGAACGCGATGGCGCTGTGCGCGCGGGGCTCCTGCAGCGCTTCTTCGGCCCAGATGGCGAGCTGCTCGAGGCCGGCCTCGTCTTCGTCGCCGGTCACGAAGACCGCGTCGTGCGTCGGCGCGATGGCGACGGGCGCGCCCTTCACCTTGAGGCCCGCGAACAGCTCGGGGAGCATGAGGCGCGTGGCGTCGAGCGTGTCGCGGAACGGCGAGACGAAGACGCCGGGCGCGGCCTCTTCGAACGGCTCCTGCGAGATGGCCTTCAGGTTCTCGGTGGCGCGCGCGAGGAGCTCCTTGAACGACAGGCCCCACGCGTCGATGCGATCAGGGCCGATCTCGGTGACCGACGACGGGAGGTCGTAGGCGAGGTGCACCGCCATCTCATCGTTGAGCACCTCGTGCGGCAGTATCACCTCGTCGATGGCCGACTCATCGGCGCCGAGTTCGAGCTCCGCCTGCCGGCGCACCGCGGAGAACCACGCGCGATCACGCACGCGCGGCAGCACGCCACGCAGCACCTGGTCCTTCGCGGCCTCCGGCGCCCCGCGGACGGAGGACCAGAAGCGCCGGTGCAACACGCGGCTGCGCGCGCCGGCGGGCGCTTCGTCCCACTCCTTGCGCGCGTGCTTGAGGGAGATGAACGACATGCCCTCCTCGCCGGTGCCCACCACGAGGCGATCATGCTTCGCGTCGGTGGCGATGGCGCGCGCCTCCCCGCGGGCGCGGAGAACATCGGCGCAAACACTCGCGAACTCGTCCCAGGTCACTGTCATCGGCGAGATTTCATGATGTCAGACACGGCGGAACTTGATGATCGAATTCGACGGGCTGCTTAACGTCTCAGCGCTCACACCACGAAAGGACCCTCGGCCATGCTCCGCTCCGCCCTGCTGTTCTCGCTCCTCACCGCCTCCCTCGCCTTCGCGGGGTACACGCAGGAGGGCGCGGGCTCCGCGACCTTCGACGCCAAGGGCACCCTGGGCCTCAAGATCCACGGCACGGCCTCGAAGCTCACCGTCACCGATGACGGCAAGGCGCTCTCGGTCACGGTGAAGATCGCCGACGTCGACACCGACAACTCGCTGCGCAACAAGCACCTCGGCGAAGACATGGAGGCCGAGAAGTACCCCGACATCACGCTCACCGTGCCCCTGGAGAGCATCAAGCTCGACGGGAGCTCCGGCACCGCGAAGGGCACCTTCTCCATCCACGGGCAGAGCAAGGAGGTCCCCTTCAAGTACTCGACCTCCGTGAAGGACGGCATCGTCTCGGTCGACGGCAGCGCCGATCTCAACCTCGCCGACTTCGGCGTGAAGATCCGCAGCTACTTGAAGGTGACCGTGAAGCCCGACATCAGCGTCGGCGCGAAGTTCAACCTGAAGAAGTAGGTTCGAGCGCGCGGCCGGCCCTGCTCGGCGCCGGCCGCTGCGCAGAGACGGCTCAGTTCCCGAAGGTGGTCTTGATGTACGCGTACAGGTCGGCGATCTGCTGGTCGCTGTACGTGTTGCCGTAGGGGATCATCGCGGTATTCGTCTTGCCGCTGATGATGGTCTCGATGATCTCCGCGGCCGCCTTGTTCTTCGCGGGCCCGTGGAGGTCGACGCCCGACGCCGTGCCCGCGCCGTCGGCGCCATGACAGTCGGCGCAGGTCTGGGTGTAGAGCGTCTCGCCGCTGCTGGCGGTGCCCGTCATCTTCGCGATCTGATCTGCACGACCACCACAGGCGCTCAGCGCCAGGGCGACTACGACAATCAACTGCTTCACGTGTGAACTCCTCATGGCCCGGGCCGGCCGCGCGAGCCTGCGCACCGTAGCAACCCGCCCCGCAACCCACAAATCATTCGGAGCCTATCGGCCAATCTGACACCCGGCATCCAGGCCCTCTCCATCGCCCTGATTTGCCCCATTATCCGCCGTGAAGCCGCTGAAATCTCCGGGAAATCCGGCGCGACCCGCCCTGCCGCGAAATGACCACTAAGCGGCATTTATTTACACGGTAGATGTCGCCGAACTGCGCAGTTGGCACACGCGTGTCTCAACGCGCGCGGCGGAGCGCGGGAGCTCCACCGAGCGCCACGGTGCTGGCACGCGGCGTGTAGTGGCCATTCGCACAGGAGGAAGGTCCTCCCCTCCGAGAAAGCGAAGCCGTCCCCCGTGAAAATCCGCCTCATTGTCGTCTGCGCCTTCAGCGCGCTCGTCATCGCTGCATGTTCCAACAACGCACGCGTGGGGTCCTGTCAGGGCGCCTGCAGTGTGGGGATGATCTGCGACACCGCCTCCGGTGAGTGCGTGTCGACGACCCCGAACTTCCCGGGCTCCGGGCTGCCCTGTGACGTCGCCGCGGTGCTGCAAGCGCATTGTCTTTCGTGTCACGGCACCGCGCGCGCGGGCGGCGCCCCGAACTCACTGGTCACCCGCGGCGACCTGCTGAGCGCCTCGCCCGCGGGAGGGACGTACGCGGTGCGCGCGGCGCTGCGCATGCGGGACCTCCAGAGCCCGATGCCGCCTTCCAGCACCGGCGACGTCGTCACCGCCGAAGAGCGCGCGATCTTCGAGAACTGGGTCACCGCCAACTACCCCAGCGGCGCCTGCGCCGACGCCACCGCGACGCCCTCGGGCGGCGGTGATGGCGCGACCGGCGGCGGCGACGGCGCGACCGGCGGTGGAACTTCGACACAGGGGGGTGGCGTGGCGACACAGGGCGGCGGCACCGCGGTCTCCGGTGGAGGCGTCGGCTCGACAGGCGGCGGCACGGGGGCGACGGGCGGCGGCTCCAGCGCGGCAGGCGGCGGCGCCGGCGTGACGGGCGGTGGCACGGGGGCGAACACCGACTACTGCGCACCGTGCACCTCCGACGCCGATTGCGGCGGCAACGGGAACTTCTGCATCGGCTTCACCTTCGGCGACTACTGCGGCACCGACTGCACCTCGACGACCTGCGCCGCTGACGAGCGCTGCGCGAACATCGTCGACAGCAGCAACACCGTGCTGGGGAAGAACTGCGTCCCCGTCACCGGCGCGACGTGCACCAGCGCGGCAGGCGGCGGCACCGGCGCGACGGGCGGCGGCACCGGCACCACCTGCACCACCGACACCTGGTCGAGCTGGGCGCAGAGCTTCTTCAACAACCGCTGCAGCTCATGCCACGGCAGCGAGTTCACGCACTCGCGCGTCACGACCTACGAGAGCTCCATCTACTCGCGCATCAACAGCGGCAACATGCCGCAGGGCACGACGCTGAGCTCCACCGAGAAGCAGCGCATCTTGAAGTACCTGAGCTGCGGCGCGCCTTGAGCTTCACCCACCCCAACCCTGGAAACGTGTCCATGAAACGCCTCTTCGTGTTGCCGTTGCTCGTCTCGTCTCTCGCCTTCGCCGGGTACACGCAGGAGGGCGCGGGCTCCGCGACCTTCGACGCCAAGGGCACCCTCGGCCTCAAGATCCACGGCACGGCCTCGAAGCTCACCGTCACCGATGACGGCAAGGCGCTCTCGGTCACGGTGAAGATCGCCGATGTCGACACCGACAACTCGCTGCGCAACCGGCACCTCGCCGAAGACATGGAGGCCGCGCTGTACCCGGACATCACGCTCACCGTGCCGCTGGCGAACCTGAAGCTCGACGGCAGCTCGGGCACCGCGAAGGGCACCTTCGCCATCCACGGCAAGACGAAGGAGGTCACCTTCAAGTACTCGACCTCCGTGAAGGACAACGTGGTGTCGGTCGACGGCAGCGCTGACCTGAACCTCACCGACTTCGGCGTGCAGATCCGCAGCTACCTCAAGGTCACCGTGAAGCCCGACATCACCGTCGCGGCGACGTTCGCGCTCAAGAAGTAAGCGCTTCCCCTCGGGGGGCAATTCGGCCCAAGGTACCGCGCCGAGTTGCGGCGATGAGGAGAGCTTCATTCATGTTTCGCGGTCTCTTTCTGCTCTGCGTGTTGGCCCTGCCCGCGCAGGCCTACCCGTGGATGGTGCGGCACGGCTACGGAAGTTGCGCCACCTGTCACGTCGACCCTTCCGGCTCCGGTCAGCTGACCGACTACGGGCGCGCGCAAGACGACATCCTCGTGAAGTGGCGCACGCAGCCGCGCAAAGACGACGAGGAGCTCCCGAAGACGGTGGGCTTCTTGTGGTTCGCGGAGCTGCCCGACTGGCTCAACCTCTCCGGCAACCTCCGCTACGGCTCGCTCATCCGCCCGCAGTCGGGGCCGAAGTTCCTCGGGGGCTACTACATCCCCCTGTTGATGGCGGCTGACCTCTACGTGACCCTGAACTTCGGGCCGGTGGTGGCGCACGCGTCGACGGGCATCGGTATCCGCAACACGGGGCCGGCGACGATTCTGCCGCTGCGCGACGCGTCGGCGTCAGGCAGCTACACCCCGACCTGGATCGCGCGCGAGTTCTGGCTCGGCGTGAACCTCGCCGATGACTCGGTGATGATCCGCGCGGGGCGGCAGAACCTGCCGTTCGGCCTGCGCAACTCCGAGCACACCAGCTACGTGCGCGCGCTGACCCGCACCGACTTCAACATCAGCCAGCAGGTGGGCGCGTCCATCGCGTACAACGGCGAGAAGCTGCGCGGCGAGGTGATGGGCATCGTCGGCAACTTCCAGCTCGGGCCCGACGTCTACCGGGAGCGCGGCTACTCGGGCTTCGCGGAGTATTCGTTCAACAACGCGGTGAACGTGGGCGTGTCGAGCCTCATCACCTACGCGGGCGCCGACCTCACCTCGCTGCTCCCGACGGTGCGGCACGCGCACGGCGCCTTCGGCCGCTTCGTGCCCACGGAGAAGTTCGCCATCCTCGCGGAGGCGGACTTCTTGATGTGGCAGGTCTCGGGGCAGGCCGATCGGCTCGGCTTCGCGGCGTTCGTGCAGGGCGACTGGGAGCCGGTGCAGGGCCTGCACGTGATGGTGACCGGCGAGTCGTCGCACACCGGCTCCGGCGAGCGCGGCGCGAACTACGGCGGCTGGCTGTCGGCGGCCTGGTACTTCTTCGGCCACTGCGAGCTGCGCCTCGACAACGTCTTCCGCCGCAAGGCGGTCACCGGCGGCGCGGGGCAGTTCGAATACAACCTCCTGCTGCAGCTGCACGCGTACCTGTGAGAGCCACCATGCGACGACTTCTGCTGTTTGCGCTCGTGGCGGCCCCGGCGTTCGCGAGCGACACGTACCCGCCGTACATCTCGACCAAGTACGGCATCGACCCCATCCCCGAGCAGTGCGCGCTGTGTCACACCGGCGGCATCACGGGCTCCGGCACCGTCAACACGCCCTTCGGCAAGACGGCGCGCGGGCTGGGGCTGACCTCCGGCAACGACACCCTGCTGGGTGAGGTGCTCGACCAGATGGACGCGCAGAAGACCGACAGCGACGGCGATGGCGTGAGCGACATCGACGAGCTGCGCGCGTACACCGACCCGAACAAGTCGGCCAACACGCCCGACGTGCCGACGCTCAAGTTCGGTTGCGGCGCCACGGTGGTGCCAGAGGTGGTATTCGGCGCGGCGCTGTTGTTGCTCCGCCGCCGGAGAAAGACCTCATGAACCTCGACGACCTCAAGCAGCGCGTCCAGACCGCCTTCGCCGACCGCGAGAAGGTGAAGGAGCCCTTCTACGCGATGGCGGTGAAGGAGACGCTCAACCTCGTCGACCGCGGCGTGCTGCGCGTCGCGCAGAAGGGCGCCGACGGCTGGGAGGTCAACGAGTGGGTGAAGCAGGCCATCCTCCTCTTCTTCGCGGTCAGCGAGATGAAGACGGTGGAGGTGCCGCCCTTCGAGTTCCACGACAAGGTGCCGCTGAAGAAGGGCCTCGCGGAGGCCGGGGTGCGCGTGGTGCCTCCGGGCGTGGTGCGCTACGGCGCGTTCTGTGAGCGCGGCGTGGTGGTGATGCCGGGCTACGTCAACATCGGCGCGTGGGTCGGCGCGGGCACGATGGTCGACACCTGGGCCACCGTCGGCAGCTGCGCGCAGGTCGGCCGCAACGTGCACCTCTCGGGCGGCGTGGGCCTGGGCGGCGTGCTGGAGCCCGCCTCGGCGCGGCCGGTCATCATCGAAGACGGCGCCTTCATCGGCAGCCGCAGCGTCATCGTCGAAGGCGTCATCGTCGAAGAAGAAGCGGTGGTCGGCGCCAACACCGTGCTCACCGCGTCGACGCCCATCATCGACGTCAGCGGGCCTGAAGAGGTCATCTACAAGGGCCGGGTGCCCGCGCGCAGCGTCGTCATCCCCGGCTCGCGGCCCAAGCTGTTCCCCGCGGGCGAGTACCACCTGCCGTGCGCGCTCATCATCGGGAAGCGCAGCGCCTCGACCGACACCAAGACCACGTTGAACGCCGCGCTGCGCGACTTCGCGGTGCCGGTGTGACCCTGGCCGAGCGGGCGCTCGAGCTGGTCCGCATCGACTCCGTCATCGGCCACGAAAAGGCGCTCGCAGACCGCATCGAAAGCTGGGCCCGGCAGCACTACGCGCCGCACGAGATTCTGCGCGTCTCGCACTCGTTCGTGTTGGGTGACCGCGGCGACCCGCGCCCGGCCGTGGCCCTCGTCGGCCACCTCGACACCGTGCCGCCCAACGTGGAGCCCAACCCGCCGCGCATCGAGGGCGACCGGCTCTTCGGCCTCGGCGCGTCAGACATGAAGGGCGCGCTGGCGGTGATGATGGCGCTGGCCGAGACCCTGCCGCGCGCGCAGTTGCCGGTGAACCTGCTGCTGGTCTTCTACGAGCGCGAGGAGGGCCCGTTCCTCGAATCGGGGCTGGGGCCGCTCTTCGACGCCGCGCCGGAGTTGAAGCGCCTCGCCTTCGGCATCGCCATGGAGCCCACCGACGGCGCGGTGCAGGTGGGCTGCGTCGGCTCGCTGCACGCGAAGCTGCACTTCGAGGGGAAGGCGGCGCACTCCGCGCGGCCGTGGCAGGGGAAGAACGCCATCCACGCCGCGGGAGCGCTGCTGGTCGACCTCGAGCGGCGCGCGCGCACGCCGGTGGTCATCGAGGGCCACACCTTCTACGAGGTGATGAGCGCCACGCTGGCGTCGGGTGGCCGCGCGCGCAACGTGGTGGCGGAGTCGTTCGAGCTGAACCTGAACTACCGCTTCGCGCCGGGGAAGAGCCTCGCGCAGGCCCAGCAGGACGTGACCGACTTCGTCGCCGGGCGCGCGCGCGTCACCTTCACCGACCTCTCGCCCAGCGGGCGGCTGTGCGGCGCCAACCCGCACTTCCAGCGGCTCGAGCAGCTCAGCGGCGTGCCCGCGGAGGCCAAGCAGGCGTGGACCGACGTCGCCCGCTTCTCGGAGCTGGGCGTCGACGCCGTCAACTACGGCCCGGGAGAGACGGCGCAGGCGCACCAGCGCGGCGAGAGCGCCAGCGTCGCGGCCCTGCAGCGCGCCTTCGAGGTGCTCGCGGCGCTGCTCCGCGGCTGAGTCCCCACCGGGTGAGGGATCATGCGACCCCGGGCACTTTCTCGCCCTGTGAACTCGGTGCGCGGCCCGCGAGCGGGTAGCATGGCCGCATGCGTCTCTCGAACCGCGCCCTCACCGCGGCCCTGCTGCTCTCGCTCTCTTTCGCTGGCTGCAAACTCGTCGACCTCGACAAGGTCGCCCATTACGGCTGCGACGCCGACGGGGTGTGCCCGGAGACCACGGGAGGCGGCGCGGGCGGCGGCACCGGCACCACGGGCGGCGGCACGGGGGTCACCGGCGGTGGCGGTAGCAGCGGCCTGTGCGGCCCGCTGACCTGCCCCAACGGCTGCTGCAACGGCGACACCTGCGTCACCGGCAACGCGCAGGTCGCGTGCGGTCGCGCGGGCCAGCAGTGCACGGCGTGCGGCCAGGGTGAGAGCTGCGCCGACGGCGCGTGCACCGGGTGTCTGGCGACGTGCACCACCGGCTGCTGCTCCGGCGCGACGTGCGAGACGCGCTCCGCCGAGACGTGCGGCGTCGCGCAGGGCGTGTGCATGAGCTGCGGCGTGGGCGCCGACCACTGCACCGACCAGGGCACCTGCGCCTGCGGCGACGCGGAGCCCTGCGGCGCCGGGCAGCACTGCGTCTCGGGCGTCTGCCAGTGCGACGCCAGCAGCTGCCCCGACGGGTGCTGCAGCCCGGCCGGGTACTGCCTCAAGCCCTCGCAGCAGAGCGCCGCGCAGTGCGGCCTGGGCGGCGACCAGTGCCGCGCGTGCACGCGGCCGCAACCGCCGACCTGCTCCGACACCGCGATGGGCGTGCGCGACACGCCGACCACGCCGGGCGCCTGCGCGCTGGGCACCTGCGACTACCCGGTGACGGAGTTCGTCTGCCAGTTCGGCTGTGACAGCGCGACCGACAACTGCGTCGGCGACCCGTGCCAGGGCTGCCTCACGCCTCCGCAGCCGGTGTGCCTCGGCGCGACGCTGCGCACGTGGGCGAACCGCGGCACCTGCGACCCCGGCGCCGGGTGCAACTACACGTACTCCGACACCAGCTGCACCTTCGGCTGCGCCGACGGCGAGTGCCTCACCAACCCGTGCACCGGCGTGTCGTGCAACACGGCCCAGGCGCCGCGCTGCGAGGGCGGCAACAGCATCACCACCTCGCTGCCCGGCACCTGCAACGTCACGGGCGCGACGCACACCTGCGCGTACGGCGAAGACACGACGCCGTGTCTCTTCGGCTGCGACGACACCACCGGGCTGTGCCGGCCCGACCCCTGCGCCGGCGCGCAGTGCACCACCGCCCCCGCGCCGACCTGCGCCAGCGCCACCACGCGCCGCGTGTGGATCGCCCCCGGCGCGTGCGACAGCGCCGATGCGGGCTGCACCTTCGCCATCCAGGACATCGCGTGCGCCAACGGCTGCGTGAACGGCGCGTGTCAGGGCGCCGACCCCTGCGAGGGCGTCTCGTGCGGCTCGCCGCCGACGCCCATTTGCCTCGATGGCTTCACGCGCCGCACGTACAGTTCGACAGGCGCGTGCAACTCCCAGGGCTTCTGCGACTACACGCCGAACGACACGCAGTGCCCCTTCGGGTGCGCCGAGGGCTCGTGCCGCCCCGACCCCTGCACCAACGTCAGCTGCGAGACGCCGCCCGGAGACAGCTGCATCAGCGCCAGCACCCGCCGCACGTACGTCGCGAGCGGCTCGTGCACCTCGGGCATGTGCAGCTACCCGTTCCAGGACCTCTCGTGCAGCACCGCGCCGGCCGCGCAGTGCGTCGGCGCGGGCGGCAACACGCTGCGCACCTACGCGCCCGGCGGCTCCTGCGTGAACGGCGCCTGCCAGTACACGACGACCGACACGGTGTGCACCGCGGGCTGCAGCAACGGCGCGTGCAACGCCGACCCGTGTGACGGCGTCACCTGCACCACTCCGCCGGCGGCCACGTGCGCCAACGGCTCCACGCGGCGCGTGTACGGCTCGACGGGCTATTGCCAGACCGACGGCAGCTGCGCGTACCAACCCAACGACATCGCCTGCAACACGCCGCCGGCCGCCACCTGCACCAGCGCCAGCGTGCTGCGCACCTGGAGCTCGAGCGGCACCTGCGCCTCGGGCAGCTGCAGCTACACGTCGACGGACTCCACGTGCGCCAACGGGTGCAGCAACGGCGCGTGCAACGGAGACCCGTGCGCGGGCGTCTCGTGCACCACGCCCGCCGACGTGTGCGCCAACAGCTCGACGCGGCGGCACTACACCGGCCCCAACACCTGCAGCGGCGGCACGTGCGGCGCCGCGCCGTACACCGACATCGCGTGCAACACCCCGCCCGCCAACGTGTGCGAGGGCAGCTCGCTGCGCACCTACGTGGCGGCGGGCACGTGCGGCGGCGCCGGCGTGTGCAGCTACACCTCCAGCCTCGGCAGCTGCCCGTACGGCTGCGCCAACGGCCAGTGCAACCCCGACCCGTGCGCGGGCGTGAGCTGCAACACCGCGCCGGCCGACGATTGCTACAACGCGACGACCAAGCGCCACTACACGACGCCCGGCACCTGCAGCGGCGGCACGTGCGGCAGCTACCCGTCGACGACCACCGCGTGCAACACGCCGCCGGGCCCCACCTGCAACGGCAACTACCGCCGCACGTACTCCGCGGCCGGCACGTGCAGCGGCGCGGGCGTGTGCAGCTATTCGCCCATCGACACCAACTGCAACACGCCGCCCAGCACGACCTCGTGCAACGGCAGCAACCTCGTCACCTACGTGACGCAGGGCACGTGCAGCGGCTCGGGGGTGTGCAGCTACACGACGCAGGAGACGCCCTGCACCTTCGGGTGCAGCAACGGCCAGTGCAACAACGACCCGTGCAACGGCGTGTCGTGCGTCTCGCCGCCGGCCGCCGACTGCTCCGACTCGACGCACCAGCGCGTGTACAACTCGACCGGCACCTGCAGCGGCGGCTCGTGCAGCTACGGCTACACCACCAACACCTGCCCCAACGGGTGCGCCAACGGCGCGTGTCTGCCGTGCAACGCGTCGACCTGCGCGTACGGCTGCTGCACGACCACCGGCCTCTGCAAGGACAACGACATCTACTGTCAGGGCACCGGCGGCGGAGCCTGTGGCGCGCTGTGCGGCGGCGGGCGCATCTGTGACACCGGCATCTGCACCTGCCCGGTGGTGAACCCGAACCTCCCGCGCAAGGCCGCAGAGCCCGAAGACGAGAGCGCCATCTGCGGCACCTGCGTGCACAGCATCATCTGCCCGTGAGGGGCGCGATGCCGGGTCGCCCGGCGTCGATGCGGTCGGGGAGCTGACGAAGACCGCTTCGCCCGGGTCTTCGCTCCGCGCATCGACGCGTCGCGCTTGAGCGAAGGCGGTTGAAGAATCCACGCCGCCACCGCGCGCGCTTCACGCGTCGCCGCTCGTGCGGGAGCTTCAGCGACGGCCGCGCGCCAACAGCAACAGGAACAACGGGCCGCCCAGCAGCGAGGTGATGACGCCGACCGGCGGCTCGGTCGCGAAGACCCGAAAGAGCAGCCGCGCGGCGAGGTCCGCCAGCACAAGGAAGGCCGCGCCGAGGAGCGCGCTCGCGGGCAGAGAGACGCGCTGGTCGGCGCCGAAGAGCAGGCGCGCGAGGTGCGGCACCAGCAGGCCCACGAAGCCGACGAGGCCCGACAGCGACACGGCCGCCGCCACGCCGAGCGACGCGGTGACGAGCAGCACCAGCCGCGTGCGCGCCACGTCGACGCCGAGGCTGCGCGCGTCTTCTTCACCGAGCGAGAGGAGGTTGAGGCGTGGAGAGAGCGCCACCAGCGCCGCCAGCGTCAGCCCCACCACCAGCGCGACGGCGCCCAGCGTGGGCCAGCTGTGGGTGTCCAACTTGCCGGCGAGCCAGAAGAGCACCTCGCCCAGCTTGTCGGGCGCGACCAGCGCCTTGATGAAGGTGATGGCCGCGAGCGCGAAGGCGTTGAAGATGACGCCGGCGAGCAGCGTGGAGGTCGAGGTGTCTTTGCCGGTGAGCCGGCCGACGGTGAGCACCAGCCCCGTCGCCGCGAGCGCGCCGGCGAGCGCCATCACCGCGACGGGAGGGAAGAAGTCGACCGACGCGCCGAAGGCCAACGCGACCGTCGCGCCCAGCGCCGCGCCGCCCGAGGTGCCCAGCACGAAGGGGTCTGCCAACGGGTTGCGCAACAGCGACTGCAGCATCGCGCCCGACGCCGCGAGCGCCGCGCCGACCAGCGCCGCCAGCACCACGCGCGGGAGACGCACGGAGAAGAGGATCACCTGCTCCACGCTGCCCTCGACGCGCGCACGAGAGAGGTCGAGCGGCTGCTCACCGAAGGCCGCGCCGGCCGCCAACGCCAGCACCGCGACCACGCCGCAGATGACGAGGCTGCGCGCGAGGGTGCCGGCGGAGAAACGCGTCGCCACTCACCACTCCGTTCGCGTCACCACCGGGAGCTGCAGCGCGCGCTCGCGGTCCAGGTCGAGGTTGCCGACGTGCAGCGAGATGGGCGACTGCACCCACTTGTAGATGCTCTGCACGAAGAGCTTCACGAACTTCGCGACGTGCGCCTCGACGGCGGCGGCGGGCAGCTCCGCGAAGATGGCGCGCACCGCGGCGGTGACGTCGGCGGGGCCGAGCTTCTCGCCGGCGAAGAGGTGGAAGCACGCGTCCAACACGGGGAAGGGCATCAGCTCGTCTTCGCCGACCTGATTGGGCGCGAGCTCCGGGCCGGCGGGCCGCGCGGTGACGGCGGCGATGCCCTGGTAGCCGTGCTTCTCGTACACGTACTGCAGCAGGTACATCACCACCGTCTTCGGGAGGTTCGAGATGACGGCCAGCGCGCCCATCAGGTCTCCGCCGATGGTGGTGTAGCCGACGGCCTTCTCGCTCATGTTGCCCGTCTGCAGGAACAAGCCGCCCGAGGAGTTCGCCCAGTTCCACATGCGCTGCGCGCGGATGCGCGCCTGCACGTTCTGCTGCGTAATCGCCGTCAGTTCGCCGCCCAGCATCTGCTTCGCGGCGGCCATCTCGCGCTCGAAGGCCTCGTCGATGGAGATGATGGTGAACTTCACGCCCAGCTCCTTCGCAATGAGCGCCGCGGCGTCGCGCGTGCCCTCGGAAGAGAAGCGGGTCGGCATGTAGAACGTCTCGATGGGGACGCCCGCGCGCGAGGCCCAGCGGTGCGCGATGAGCAGCGTCATCAGCGAGTCTCGGCCGCCCGACAGCGCGATGCCGATGCGCGAGAAGCCCTTCGTCTTCTCGAAGTAGTCGCCGATGCCCAGCGACAGCGCGTCGAGCAGGTCTTCGCAGTAGCGCTCGCGCGCGGTGGGCTCGACCGCTCCAGAAGGCAGGAAGAAGTTGCGCCCCGGCGGCACCGGGTACGTGAGGCCGTCGCGCTTCGTGGCGACGTCGACCTTGATGACCGGCACCGGCGCTTCACGCGCGGCCCAGTGCTTGCGGTCGTCGCGCCAGGTGGTGTTCTCGGTGCGCAGCCGCAGCGTGCGCTCGAGGTCGACGACCGCCGAGTCCCACGTCTGGGTGAAGCGCTTCATGTGCAGCGCCATGCGGCCGTTCTGGTTCACGAAGCCGCCGCCGTCGAAGATGAGGCCGTCTTGCGCGCCGACCTGGTTCACGTAGGCGATGGTGCACTGGTGGTCGCTGGCGCGCGTGGAGACGAGCTCCTTGCGCGTGCCGTCGACCCCGACGCGGAACGGCGACGCCGAGAGGTTGCAGATCAGCTCCGCGCCTGAATACGCGCGGCGGCGCATGGGCCCGTCGGCGCTCCAGATGTCTTCACACACCTCGACGGCCAGGGTGCCGAAGTCGAACTCGAAGACGAAGTCGCCCAGCGGCACGCCGCGGTGCAGCTCCTTCATGCCGGCGGCGCCGCGCGCGAACGTGCGGCCCTCGTAGAAGATGTTGTACGTCGGCAGCTTCTCCTTCGGCACGAGCCCGTGGATCTTCCCGCCCGCGACGACCGCCGCGCAGTTGTAGCGGAGGCCGTGCTGCGACACGGTGACGCCGATGCACGAGACCAGCGCGAGTGACGCGGTCTCCTTCGCGAAGCGCTCCAGCTCCACCCACTGGCGGTCGACGAAGCGCTGCCACTGCACCAGGTCTTCCTGCGGGTAGCCGCCGACGAGCTGCTCCGGGAAGACGGCCACCGTCACCTGCTGCGCGGCCATCTCCTTCGCCATCGCCAGCGCGCGATCGACGTTGTGACCGAACGCACCGACGGTGGTGTTGACCGCGCCGAGCCCGAGCTTCACGAGTCGCATGAAGTCACCCTACGCCGAACGACCGCGGGCAGCGCGCGGAAGTGGAGGCGGAAACACCCGGCGTCGGCCCCGCCACCCCGTCGTCACTTGCGCCGGCGCGCACGGCGGAGTGAAGCGTCTGCGCGATGCTCCGCGCGCTGCTGGCCCTGGTCCTCCTCACGCTGTTCGCCTGTGGCCCGGCCGCGCCCGGAAGAGACGTCGATGCGGGCGCGCCTGCGACCGAAGACGCCGGCGCCGGAGTCGACGCGGGGCCATGGGTGCGCTTCGTGTCGCCCGCCGACGGGGGCACGGTGGCCAACCCGGTCACCTTCGTCATCGAAGCGGGCGGCGGCGTCGACGAGGTGCAGCTCTTCGCCGACACCACCTGGGCGCTGGGCGCCGCGTGGGACCCCGCGACCCGAAGCACCTTCCGCTACCGTTTCTCCGGCACGGGCGTGCCCCGGGCGCTCTCGGTCGTGGGGCGCATCGCGGGCGCCGACGTGGCGCGCGCGGAGCTGACGCTGACGGTGACGCCCGACTCCTGTGAAGACCGCTTCTTCGTCAGCCAGTTCGACAGCCGCAACACCGACCCCACCGGCACCATCGACCTCGTGGCGCTGCGCGAAGACTCGTTGGCGGCCATCAAGCGCGAAGTCGCGGAGCTCTCGAGCTGCGGGGCGACCGTCACCCTGGGCGGCATGATGTCGCTGCTGCTCTACGAGGGCGGGCTGCGGGTCGCGGCGTTCAACACGCTGTGCACCGAGAACAGCTACCACCCGACCACCAGCGACTGCGACGCGGTGGCGGAGGCGCTCTACAGCTACCAGTTCGGCATCGGCGCCATCCACACCTCGAACTTCCACCCCTGCAAGGGCGGCGCGTACACGCAGGGCATGCGGGCGCTGCTGCTCTCGCGCATGGCCGACGCGGGCTTCGACACCGGCGACGCGTTGATGACGCCCGCGCTGCTGGCGCGCTTCCGCACGGTGTGCGCCACGGCGACGCCGAGCGCGGTCGACGCGTACCTGCTGGGCGCGCACGACACCTTCGACATCCCCCGGAATGCGTCGGGCAACGACCTCGCGGCGTATGGGCGCTTCCCGCTCTTCACGCCGGGCATCTCCATCGCGATGTCGTTCCACGAGCTGTCGCTGTCGTGCGCGAGCCTCCACAGCGACCGCGACGCCATCACCGTCTTCGGGGGCGGCGACGCCAGCTACGCGTCGACGACGAAGCAGGATCAGATCCTCAGCTACTTCAACGACTATCAATCAGCGCACTGCCCCTGAGCGGAACCGTGAGGTGCGTGGAGGTGTCCTCTGCGTAAGATGCCGCGCGGAAGAGAGGGGACCTCCATGAGACTTCACCCACGCGGCGTCACGCTGCGACGTGGCCTCGTCATTCTCGCCGTGCTGCTGGCCATCGCGACGTGGTTCGTCAGCCGCAGCACGTGCCTGTCGGTCGGGTTGCGCACCGGCATCTGGCTCGAGCGCTGCCCTGACGGAGAGCTGCGTCAAACGATGCGCGTGAACGCCGACGGCCTCAAGCGAGGGGCGACCAGCACCGTCGCCATCACCGGCTACGTCACGTACCTCGCGCAGCCCGGAGACTCGCGCTTCACCGAGCAGCTCCACCGCTTCACCGTCGAGCTCTCGCTGATTTCGGGCGACGCGGTGACGCCGCTGACGCCGGAGAAGGGGTGGAAGTTCTCCGAGGGCGGCTCGCTGCTCGGGGAGATCGCGCTGCCGAAGGTGAACGACGGCGACTACACGCTGCGCGCGCGCATGGTCTCGCCCGCGGGAGAGTCGGTGCTCAACCTGCCGCTCGCGCTCTACGCGCCGGCGCGCGTGCACGTGTTGACCGACCGCCCGCTGTACGAGCCCGGCAACACGGTGCGTTTCCGCGGCGTGGCGTTGAAGGCGACCGACCTCTCACCGCTCGAAGACCGGCCCGGCGTGTGGGTGGTGCGAAACCCGGAAGGCACCATCCTCCTCGAGGAGAAGTCGCCCACCGGCCCGTGGGGCGTGGTCTCGGGCAGCTTCCCCCTCGACAAGACCGCGCCCAGCGGTGAGTGGAACGTCTCGTGGCGCAGCGGCGGTGTCGAGCAGACGCGCAGCTTCACCGTGAAGCCCTTCACCCTGCCCCGCTTCCGCGTGGAGGCGTCGAGCGCGAAGCCGTTCTACCGCCGCGGCGAGAAGCCCACGCTCAAGGGCACGGTCAAGTACGCGTCGGGCGCGCCGGTGGGCAACGCGAAGGTGGAGCTGTCGTGGAACGTGCTGGGCGAGTGGCCACCGCCGACGAGCTGGAACACCGGTGAAGCGCTCCCGCGGCACGCGACGACGTCGCCGAGCGGCACGTTCTCGGTCGAGCTGCCGCAGGTGCCAGCCGACCTCCTCGGCAAGGTGACGCTCTCGGCGCGCCTCACCGCGACCGACGCGTCGGGCGACGCGGTCTCTGGCGCAGCGTCGGTGCTGCTGTCGGAAGACGCCATCGCGGTCGAGGCCGTGCCGGAGTTGGCGACCGGCATCATCGAAGGTCTCAACAACCGGCTCTTCCTCCGCGCGACGACGGCCGACGGGCGGCTGCTCGAGGGCGTGACGCTGACGGTGAAGCGCCTGTGGGAGCCCGGCGACAAGGGCACCGAGGCCACGGTCGATGAAGATGGCGTCGCCAGCATCCAGATCGACCCCGGCCCGCCGGTGAACATCGTGATTCCCGCGATGCCGTTCCGCCCGCCGCCTCCGGTGCAGAAGGTGACGCGGCAAGACCTGTCGGATCGCCTCGGTGATGACGACGTGTCGTTCGCCGACCGCATGACGTTCGACCGGCTCGACGCGCGCCTCGCGAACTGCACCGGTCGCGTCAACGGTGATGGGCAGGTCGAGGTGACGGTGCTGGTGCACGCCAGCGGCAAGGTCGGCGGCATCACCTCCACGGCGACGCCGCTGGGCGAGTGCGTCGAGAAGGTGCTGCGCGAGACCAGCTTCGCCGCGGGCAAGGAGCGCTTCTTCGATGCCTCGTGGAGCTTCGACGACAGCGAACTCCCGCGCCTCTACGCCGCAGAGACTGAAGCCGCCCCCAACCCGCCGGCCGGCTTCGACGAAGCGCTCTCCTCGGCGTTGCTCGACGCGCGCTCGTGTCTCCCGGCGCTGGTGAAGTCGGGCCGCCTCCCGCGGTTGCTGGAGTGGAGCCAGAAAGGCCGCACCGTGGAGGTCACCTGGGCCTCGACTTCAGGCGACGCGTACGCCGACAGCGCGCTCTCGTGCATCACCTCGCGCGTGAAGTCGTTCACGCTGCGCGCCCAGAACCCGCGGGCGCTGGCGGAGGACGACGAAGAGAACGTGTCGTCCTCCATCGGGTACGTGCGCGTCGGCGTCAACGCGCCCGAGCGCTACCAATCCATCAAGCCGCAAGACACGGTGATGGAGGGCTACGAGTTCCTCGTCTCCGCGAAGCGCGGCGGTGAGCTGTTCGGCTCGACGAAGGTGCGCCTCTCGCCGGGCACGACGCCCAGCCTCCGCCTGCGGCTGAGTTCGCAGCTCGCGTCACCGGGCGACGAGGTGAAGGTGAAGCTGCTGCGCGGGCCCGACTTCGTGGGCGAGCTGCCGGAGAAGCTGCTCCTGGTGAAGGGCTACGACTCGCTCGAGGCCGACGTCGGCAAGGAGTCGCACGAGGCGACCTTCAAGGTGCCCGCGAGCTGGCAGGGCTGGGCGCAGGTCAGCTTCGGGGGCGCGCAGTCGTTCCTCTACGTGAAGCCCGCGTCGACGCTGACGGTGTCGGTGACGCCGGAGAAGCCGCGCTACGCGCCGGGTCAGGTCGCGCAGCTCGGCATCGAGACGAAGATTGGCGGTCAGGGCGGCGCGGCGGCGGTCGGCCTCTTCGGCGTCGACGATTCGCTCTCGCAGCTCACCAGCCTCCCCGGTGCCGCCGAGCTCGCGAGCCTGCGCCCCAACGCGTCGGGCGACTCGGCGTTCGGCGTGTTGGACGCGGAGGCCCTGGTGCTCGGGCGCATTCGCGGGACGAACGCGACGGCCGCGACGCTGGCGCGCATCAACGCCATCCCCGCGCCGCCGGAGGTCGAGGGCTACGCGTCGGCGAACGGCGAGACCGTGTTCGACCCGAACGAGACGCAGGTCGATCGCTTCTACGTGGTGCTGGGTGAGCTCAATTCGCAAGTGCGCGCATGGGAGAGCTCCGCGCCGCCCAGCGAGAAGCTGACGCCGAAGACGCTCGCCGGCCTGTGGAGCAGGTCGCTCGACGCGCTGGAGAAGAAGAAGGAGAGCGTCAACGACGCGTGGGGGCGCCGGCTGCGGTTGTCCCGCCTGCCGTATGACCTGCTCACGTTGACCGAGCCGCGACAGCTCGTGGTCGACGGTACGCGGCTCCCGGAAGATCTCGAGAACTGGCAGCAGTGGGTCGCGAAGGGGAAGCCATGAAGAAGGTCATCGTTTTCGGGCTCACCGCGCTCGCCATCATCGGCCTCGTGCTGCTCTCGCTCACCATGTCGAAGAGCGCGCCGGCCAACGCGCTGGCAGGCGCAGATCGCCTGGAGCGCAAGTCGCTCCGGAACTTCGAGGGTGGCGACATGCCCGCGGAGGAAGCCGCGCCGATGCCCTCGGCCGCGCCTCCTCCGGCACCTCCCGGCATCGGTGGCCTCGGGCTGCGGGGCTCCGGCACGGGCGGCGGTGGAAAGATGAAGCTCAAGGCCGACTCCAGCGGCAATGACTTCGATTCGCTCTTCGGCGGCGCCGACATGAAGAAGGAGGCGTCGAAAGGCGGGAGGATGAACATGTTCAGTGACGTCGCTGAAGTCCCCGAAGCGGCGCCGACGCGCGCGTGGTTCCCCGAGACGTTCCTCTTCGAGCCGCTGATCACCACCGACGCGCAGGGCCGCGCGAACGTGCCGGTGAAGGTGCCGGACCGGCTCACGACGTGGCGCGTGCTGGCGCTGGCGCACTCGCGGCAAGGCAGTCAGGCGGGCACGGTGGCCAGCTTCCTCGGCACGCTGCCCGCGTACGTCGACGCGGTGACGCCTCCGTTTCTCTACGCGGGCGACGTGTTGAAGCTGCCGGTGCAGGTGGTGAACACCACCGAGAGCGATTTGAGCACTCCGCTCGAGTTCTCGGCGACGGGCGCGGCGCTGTCGTCCACCGGCGGCGCGGTGAAGGTGCCCGCCGGCGGAGAGACCGTGCAGTACGTGACGCTCACCACCACCAAGCCGGGCAACGCGTCGTTCCACGCGCAGCTCGGCAGCACCGACGCGGTGGAGAAGCCCATCGAGTTGAAGCCCCAGGGCCGCCGCGAGGTGCAGAACAAGGCGGGCACACTGGCCTCGACGCGCGTCTTCACGTTGACCGGCCCGGCGAATCCACTGCCCGGGACCGAAGCCGTGCGCGTGCAGATCTTCCCCGGCGCGCTGGGGTTGTTGCGCAACGAGCTCGCGGCCGCGCCCGGTCGCCGCGGCGTCGCTGAAGACGCGTACCTGCTGCAGCTCCTCGGTGAAGCGCCGGGGTTGCTCAACGGCCTCGGCTCCACGCCCGACCTGCCCGTCATCCGCGACCTGACGATCCTCTCGACGCAGCGGGTGATGCAGTACGCGCGCGCGCCGAGCGTCGACGCGGCGACGTTGATGACCGAAGCGGCCCTCGCGCACCCCGGCAACCCGGTGCTGGAGCGCCTCGGTGAACGCCTCGCGCTGCAGGTCTCGCAAGCGCAGCGGCCCGACGGCACGTGCCAGGGCGCCACGGGGTGGACGCTGCAGCGCCTGCTGGTGATGACCACCGAGTGCGTGCGCGCGGTCAGCGCCTCGAAGGCCACGCCGCAGGCGCAGCAGCGCGCGACGTTGGTGCGCGTGCGTGCCTCGGGTGCGTTCGAGCGCAACGCGGGCCGCGTGGCTGATGGCTACACGGCCGCAGCGCTCCTCGCGTCGGGCGTCGTCGACGGCGCGACGGCGGAGACGCTGCGCAAGCGGGTGCTCGACAACCTCGAGCAGACCGACGACGGCGGGCGCTTCTTGAAGGTGGAGCCCGGCACGGTGCGCGCCGACGGCGTGAGCCCTTCCACCTACGAAGCGACCGCGCTGGCCATCCTCGCGCTCGACGGCGTGAAGGACGCGCCCGTCGCCGACCTCGGCACGTACCTGCTGTCGGGGTACTCGCCGTATTACGGCTGGGGCGATGGCCGCGCGAACCTCGTGGCGCTGCGCGCGGTGCTCAAGCTCTTCAAAGACCCGATGCCTTCGAGCGTGAAGGTGACGCTGGAGCGCGACGGCAAGCCGCTGGCCTCCGGTGACTTCGGCGCGGCCGCGTTGAAGGACGTGCTTTCGCTCGACGCCGACGCGGAGGGCAGCGGCGGCGCGCATGAGTGGACGCTACGCGCCGAGCCTGCGGTGCCCGGCCTCGGCTTCTCGCTGCAGCTCGTCTCGTACGCGCCGTGGAAGGAAGACGCGTCAGGCGGCATGACGTTGAAGACGGAGCTGCCGGCGACGCTGAAGGCCGGCCTCCCGGCTGACGTGAAGCTCACCGCGGCGATGCCCGGTGGCGTGCCGATGAAGCTCGACTTCTCGCTGCCGGCGGGCGCGCAGCCCGACTCGTCGTCGCTGGAGAAGCTGATGTCGGCGGGCCTCGTCACGCGCTTCGAGACCGAAGATGGCCTCGTCACCCTGCACCTCCCGGCGCAGCGCAACGGCGCGCTCTGGCAGGCGGGCTTCTCGGTGATTCCGACGCTGG
>CAMLFP010000016.1 GCA_946479335.1 uncultured Archangium sp. | reverse complement strand
GAGGAGTTGTGCATGATTTGGCCGACTACCGGCACCTTGAGGATCATGCGATCGACGAAGTGTTGGAATGCCGGAGATCGTTTGAAGGCGAACACTGTCGCCACCAAACCGCTCAGCAGGATCAGGAGGATCAGCGGCAGCGTCAGGAAGAACGGCACATCGAGCTTGCTGGCGAGCGCGCCGCACGCGTAGGCGCCGACACCCATGAAGGCGGACTGGCCGAGATTGATCTGCCCGGCGAAGCCCGAGGTGAGCTGCAGCCCGACCACGCCGGTGCGACGTTCAGCCGCGGCCGCGGGCGGGTACTCGGCGGCGACGTCTTCCAACAACACCGGCGGCTCGACCTGCGCGGCGAGCGCCAACAGCAACACCCACGACGTCACGGCACGTACCCACCCGCGACTGCGCCCACGAGCGCGAAGAGGGCGCTCCAGCCGAGCGCGCGGAGGCCCGACCGCGAGAGCCACACCACCGACGCGGCCGCCACCCAGACGATGAAGGAGAGCCCGAAGCCGACGGCGAAGCGCGTCTCGGTCTCCAACGGGAGCAGCCGCGCGAGCCCCACGCTGGCGAACAGCGCGCCGGGAATCGTGCCGAGGAACGACGCGAGCACCAACCCGGTGCCGCTCAGGCGCGAGAGCCGTTCAGCCCGCATGCGCGCCTCCCCACCAGAGCAGCGCGCCCACAGGAGCGCCGAGCGCTGCGCACGCCCACATCACGCGCGGCAGCACGGGCGTGAGCACCACGAAGACCGTCGCCGCGACAGAGCCGGCGGTCATCAACACGAGCACCGCGAGCGTCGGGCTCTGGAGCCACAGCGGCGCGAGCGCGAACACGCACAGGCCTACGCCAGCGAGTCGGAACGCGGCGGGTGAGACGCGTGGAAACACCGAGGCCCGTCGCGCCGGAAGTGCGGCGTGGAAGAGCGCGAAGCCGGCGAGCGAGAACGCGAAGGTCGAGAGCTCACGCATGGTGCACCCACCAATTCCCTCTCCCGTGGGGAGAGGGTCTCGCGAAGCGAGGGGTGAGGGGCGTCGGTCGCAGCGCAACGACCGCGGCCGCGGTGCTGGTCGACACGTCACGCATCAGCGACCTCCCGCGCGGCGGCGATCGACGCGGGCGCACGCAGTGACGCCGGGCTGAGCGCCCACGCCGTCGCGGCGAGCCCGAGCCCACACAGCAAGAACGCGACATCAACACCGAGCACCGTCGCGTCGCGTGGCCCGCTGCCAAACAGGCCCGCCGTCGAGTGCATCGCGGCGAGCACGGGCGTCACCACCCACAGCGCAGCGGCGAGGGCGAGCTGCTTCCACCACAGCGTGCGTTCATCGCGCACCAGCCCAGCCCAGAGCATGCACGCGGCCAGCGAGGCGAAGAACACGACCTCCTCCGCGCCACCGCGCTGCGCCCACGACATCGGCAACGCGCGGCTGGCGAGCAGCAGCGCACCGAACGCGACCCACGCACCCGCGCCGACGCCGACAGTGAGCCGCGAGAGCTTCCGCCGGGCGCTCGACGCGCGCCGCGAGAGCCAGATCCAGTTCCCGCTGAGAATCGCGAGGCACGAGGCGAGCGTGAGCAGCAGCATCAGCACCCGCACCGGCAGCCCGCCGTACTGCGCGAAGTGCAGGCCCATCACCCAACGTCGCAGCGTCGACATCGCGCCCGGAGTGCTCCGCGTCACCAGCGCGCCGCTCACCTCATCGAGCTGCAGCATCTCGCGGCTGTGCGGCTCGCTCCGCTCGTAGCCCCACACCTCGAAGCGGCCGTTGTCGAAGCCGTGGTTGGTGAACTTGTACGCGGTGACGTTCAGCTCCGGCGCCAGCTGCGAGACGCGCGCGTGCAGCGCATCGACCGTCATCGGCGTCGCCGGTGCGCCCGGCTTCTCGGGCGCGTCGAGCGTGTACCCGAGCGCGGTCTTCGTCGCGCGCTGGAGGTCACCTGCGAACACCGGCTTCACGAAGAGCTGCGCCACCAGCGGGCCCAGCACCATGAACGCGCCCGAGTACGCGAACACGGTCTGGAACGGCAGGCCCATCATCGACAACACCTTGTGGAGGTCCGCCCAGAACAGCCGGCCGCGCTTCTGCGGGCGGAACTGGTGGAACTGCCGCACCACGTCCTTCAGGTGAATCAACACGCCGCTCACGATGACCAGCAGCCACGCGAGCGAGAGCAACCCCGCGAGGTAGTACAGCCAGCGGCCGGTCAGCTCATGCCAGAGGTAGTGCAGCTGGTACGTGAAGTGCGCGAGGTGGTCGCGCTGCATCACCAACACGCCGCGCGATGAGTCGAGGTGCGCGGCCTGCCATTCACCTTCTTCGTTCTGCCAGTCGAAGTGCGGCTCACCCACGTCGTCACCGGGCGCGAACCACAGCGTCTGCGGCGTCGAGCCCAACGCGCGCAGGCCGGCCTCCAACTGGGCATTCAACGTGCGCGGCGTCGAGAAGGCGCGCTGGGCCAGCGGCTCCTCCCAGCGCTCCAACGGCTCGTGAAACAGCGTGAAGCCGCCCGCGAGGAACATCACGTACAGCACCAGGCCCGTCACCACGCCGGCCCACGCGTGGAGCTCATAGAACCTGCGAAAGGCCTCGCTCGACAGCTTCATGCGCGCGGCCTTCAGGGCTTCAGCTCGTAGAGGCCGCTGAAGTACCCCTCCATGCGGAACGCGGTGGTCACGCTGTCGTCGCTGGGGTCGAGCGCGGTGACGTCGCTCAAGCCGTCGCTCGCCGGGGCGCCGCCGGAGTACAGCTTTCCGTTCAACGCGGTGCTGGTGAAGCCGATGGCCGAGAAGGGCGCCGCCGTCACCTCGGTCGCGGTCGGCGTGTCACCGAGGGCGAGGCGCCACGGCTTGAACGCGCTCTCGCTCCAGAAGGCGAAGCTGTCGGCCTTCACCGTCGAGGGCAGCTTCTCCGGGTAGAACATCAGCGCGTAGCCGACGCCCTGGCCGTCGGTGACCGCGCCCAGCTCGCCCACCGTCTCGTAGCCACCGGTGAGCGCGGTGATCTCGAAGAAGTAGTTCGCGTCGAAGTCGATCTCGCCGGCCTTGATGCGCAGCAGGCAGTTCTTCGGAGGCGTGGTGCCCGCCGCGTTGGCGAACATCTGAATCGAGTAGGTGCGCCCGTCGCCCAGCACGTAGGCGTTGCCCGCGGCGTCGAACACCGGGCGGCCACCGCTCGCGCAGCGGTCGTCCTCGGCGAAGCCCTTCACCGACAGCGTGGCGGGGTCGAGAATCGTCAGGCCCACTCCGGGGAAGATGCGGCCGCCCGTCCAGTCGCTCCACCGCGCGGGGATGTAGACCAGCCCGTCGTGGGCCACGGTCGTCCACACCTCGGTGCTGTAGCCATCGCGCTTCTGGTGGGCGAGCGAGACCTCGCCCTTGATGGTGAGCGTCTTCGGGTTCCACACGATGGCCTTCGCCGGGTCGCTGAACGCCGACACCGCCGTCTCGTCGTCGACGATGGTGTTGCCGTAGTCGATGGTCGTCACCCCGTACGCCTGGAAGCTGAGCCGCCCGGCCTCCTTCACCGCGCCGTTCTCGATGACGTACTTCACCCACGTCGGCTCCTCGACGAGCCCCACGAAGAACGCGTCGCGGGTCGCCAGCACGCTCCCATTCCCGGGGATCTCGATGGCCTTCTGGTTGTCGAACGGGCCCGTCAACGACGAGACGACCTGCGCGTACGTCGTGCGGTTGTTGTTGGGGTCGATGACCACCGACGTCAGCACGTAGCCGCCGTTCAGCCCGCCATCGGCCGTGTGCTGCGCGGGGCCACAGGCGACGAGCGCCGCGGCGAAGAGAGGGAGGAAACCAACTGGGGAAGGTGACGTGCGCATGCTGCGGGACTCCGTGGTTGTGATTTTGATAGCCATTCTCAAAATACGAGCACGCGACGGGTGTCAATCACGAATCAAAAATGACCATGGAGATCAGCCGCTTACGGTTTGGCGACGAGCCGCGCGAGGCGCAGGCGGGCGAGCTCGACCAGCTCCGCGCGCACGCGGGTGGTGCGTTCGGCGTCGCCGTCGCGCCAGAGCTCGCCCAACACCACGCCGATGACCGCGTCGCACAACACCTCGGAGGTCAGGGTCAGCGCGGCGAAGTCGACGTGCGGGTATTCGACGTGGAGCCGCTGCGCGAGCAACAGCGCAAAGCGATCTCGCTCGGAGATGACCGGCTTGACCCAGCCCACGGTGGCGATGGCGTGAATCACCGCGCGCGTGCGCGCCGGCTTCTCGAGGTAGGTGCGCAACACGGCGTCGACGATGAGCGGCAGCGCCTCGTCGAACTTCATGCTGCGGGTGCCCATCACCTCGCGCTCCAGCGCTTCGAAGTTCTTCTCGGTGACGCGCGAGAGGAACGCGCCCAGCAGCCCTTCACGGTTGGCGAAGTAGTCGTAGAGCGAGCCGATGCCCACGCCGGCGCGCTGCGCGATGCCCTGCAACGAGACCTGTCGGGGGTCGCCGGTGCGCTCGAGCAGCTGATCAGCCGCTTCAAAGAGCGCGTTCACCACCGAGCGCGAGCGTGACTGCTGGGGCTTCTTTCGAAAGAACTCCGAGTCGTCAGCCATGACGACCCGGAGCGTAGCAACGGTTGCGCGGCGCTTACTTGAAGTTCGCGGCGGCGAAGTCCCAGTTGACGAGCTTCTCGAGGAAGGTGTCGACGTACTTCGCGCGGAGGTTGCGGTAGTCGATGTAGTACGCGTGCTCCCACACGTCGCAGGTGATGAGCGCCGTCGCGCCCTTGGTGATGGGCGTCTCCGCGTTGCCGGTGGTGGTGATCTTGAGCTTGTCGCCTTCCTTCACCAGCCAGGCCCAGCCGGAGCCGAACTGCTTCACCGCGGCCTCCGCGAACTGCTTCTTGAAGTCGGCGAACGAGCCGAAGTCGCGCTTGATGGCGTCGGCCAGCGCGCCCGAGGGCTCCCCGCCGCCCGAGGGCTTCATCGAGTTCCAGTAGAACGTGTGGTTCCACACCTGGGCCGCGTTGTTGAACACGCCACCCGACGAGGTCTTGACGATCTCCTCGAGCGACTTCTCGGCCTCGGGCTTGCCCTCGAGGAGGCCCTTCAAGTTGTTCAGGTACGCGGTGTGGTGCTTGTCGTAGTGGAACGAGAGCGTCTCCTCGGTGAGGTGCGGCGCCAGCGCGTTCTTCGCGTACGGGAGGGGATCGAGTTCGAACTTCATGTCGTGCTCCTTGGAGTGATGTGGAACTGCGTTGGGCTGCAATTAACGGCGTGTCGCGCGGCTTGTCAGCTTCAGAATGTGAAGTCTTGCGTCAGGCCGCCGCGGCGCATACGTGGCTCCGCGTCATGGCGAACGAGTTCATCACCAACCAGCTCAACGACTTCCAGGCCCGTTTGAAGGGCCTCCGGGGGTCTCTTTGACGTCGACCGCAAGAAGAGCCGCATCGCGCTGATCGAGCGCGACTCCACGTTGCCCGACTTCTGGAACGACAACGTCAAGGCGCAGGGCATGCTCAAGGAGAAGACGCAGCTGGAGAAACAGCTGCAGTCCTTCGAGGCCGCGCAGCGCAAGTTGGACGACGCGCAGACGCTGATTCAGCTCGGTGACGAGATGGGTGACGCGGCCAGCTCCGACGAAGGCGCGGCGCTGCTGCCCACCGTCGAGGCCGCCATCAAGCAGCTCGAGCTCGAGAAGATGCTCTCGGGCAAGGACGACCGCCTCAACTGCTACGTCGACATCAACGCCGGCGCCGGCGGCACGGAGTCGATGGACTGGGCCTCGATGCTGCTGCGCATGTACACGCGCTACGCCGAGCGCAAGGGCTGGAAGGTGGAGCTCAACGACTACAACGCGGGCGAAGAGGCGGGCATCAAGAACGCGTCGCTGCGCATCGAGGGTGACTTCGCCTTCGGCTACATGAAGGCGGAGATGGGCGTGCATCGACTCGTCCGCATCTCGCCGTACGACTCCAACGCGCGCCGCCACACCTCGTTCGCGTCGGTCGACGTGTACCCGGAGATCGAAGACGACATCAAAATCGACATCCCCGAGAAGGACTACGAGCTCAAGTTCATCCGCGGCGGCGGCGCCGGTGGGCAGAAGGTGAACAAGACCTCGTCGACGGCGCAGCTGCGCCACCTCCCCACGAACATCGTGCTCACCGTGCAGACCGAGCGCAGCCAGTCGGCCAACAAGGACATGGCCTTCAAGATTCTGCGTGCTCGCCTGTACGACCTCGAGGTCAAGAAGCGCGAAGCCGAGACGCAGGCCCGTGAAGGGGCGAAAGCAGACATCTCCTTCGGCTCGCAGATCCGCAGCTACGTGCTGGCGCCGTACCGCATGGTGAAGGACCTGCGCACCGGCGTCGAATCGGGCCAGCCCGACAAGGTGCTCGATGGCGACATCGAGGAGTTCGTCACCGCGCAGCTCATGGGCGTGAAGAACCCGGCGAAGGCGCTGCCCGAGTAATACCGCGACGCCACAGTTTGAGCGCTGCAGTGAAACCTGCGCCTCACGGGTGCTGCGGGGGTTGTGCGGCTTCAACTCCCTGAAAGCACTGTGGCGTCGCGCAGCACTGCTTCAAAATTACGCGGAATGTCCTACTGACTGCTTTTCACTTCCGTGTACGGTAGGTTACGCGTCCTTTCCGGGGGAGCATTCAGCTCATGGCCTGTAGTCGCTGCGGTTCGCATAGCCACGTCACTGTCGATTGCCAGAGCCTGGCCGGCGTGACTGTGCCGTGGGGCAGCGGCTCCTCCGAGATGCACGACACGAACATCTCACTGAGCCCGCCGCCGCAGCCGATGCAGCAGGCGCCGAAGGGGTTGCAGCCCGCGCTGCAGCCGCTCGACCCCGCGGCGTTCTCTGCACCGTCGCAGGCGAAGTCGGGCCACGGCACGCCGGTCGACCCGCTCATCGGTCAGCAGGTGGGGAGCTACCGCATCCTCAAGTTGCTGGGCACGGGCGGCATGGGCTCGGTGTACCTCGGCGAGCACTCGGGCATCGGCAGCCGCGTGGCCATCAAGTTCCTCCACGAGCACCTGGCGAGCAACGCCGACCTGGTGCAGCGCTTCTACGCCGAGGCGCGCGCGGTCAACGTCATCGGGCACGCGAACATCGTCAGCATCTTCGACATGAACGTGCTGCCGCCGAACCGCTACTACCTCGTGATGGAGTACCTCGAGGGGCAGTCGCTCGAGGAGCCGCTCAAGCGGGGCGCGATGCCGATGTCGCGGGCGGTGCCCATCCTCTCGCAGGTGTGCGACGCGCTCGACCAGGCGCACGAGCTCAACGTCGTGCACCGCGACATGAAGCCCGAGAACATCATGCTGGTGAAGCGCGGCCGGCAGGCCGACTTCGTCAAGATCCTCGACTTCGGCATCGCCAAGCTGCACGTGAACGTCGCGGGGCGGCGCACCGCGACCGGCGTCATCATCGGCACGCCCGACTACATGGCCCCGGAGCAGGCGGGCGGTGAGAACATCGACGGCCGCTGCGACCAGTACTCGCTGGGCATCATCGCGTACGAGATGGCCACGGGGAAAACGCCCTTCAACGGCATGGCCATCACCCAGATGCTGGTGGCGCACCTCACGCAGGAGCCGAAGGCGCCGCACCTGGTGAACCCCGAGGTGCCCGAGCCGGTGTCGCTGGCCATCATGAAGGCCATCGCGAAGAAGCCCGAGGCACGCTTCGCGACCTGTGGTGACTTCGCGACCGCGCTCGAAGACGCGATGAAGTTCAGCTCCGCGCCCTCGCGCCCGCCGTCGGGGGAGCTCCCGCCGTTGTTCAGCAGTGATGGCAGCGCCGCCGCGCGCGCCACGCCCTCGCCGCCGCGTGGGCTGGAGCAGCAGGTGAGCAGCGGCACGCCGGTGCAGGTGGCGAAGACGCCGACCCCCGCGCCCCCGCACGTCGCCGCCGCGCCGCCGCGCTTCGTCACCCGCTTCGACGTCGAGGTGAAGCTGGAGAACGGCGTGACGAAGACGCTGCCGTGTGGCGACCTCTCGCGCGCGGGCTGCTTCATCGTCACCGCCGAGTTGCCGCGGGTGTTCTCCCGCGTCACGTTGACCCTCGCGGGCGTCGGCAGCATGGAGGCCGACGTCGTGCGGCACGTCACCGCCGAGCAGGCGCACGCGTGGAACATGCCGCAGGGCTTCGGCGTGCAGTTCAACGGCGTCAAGCCGGAGCAGCGCGAGGCGCTCGATCGCCTGACCCGCGGGTTGCCGGTGGCCCCGGTCGCGCCGAAGCCGGAGTCGTCGCACACCGACGACGTCATGGCGGAGAAGGTCCTCTCCGAGCTGCGCAAGCGCATCCAGGGTGACCACTACGTCGTGCTCTCGATGAGCAACGACGCCGACGTGCCGGGCGTGCGGTCGCGAGGGCGCGAGCTCGTCTCCAGGCTGAGCGAGCTCAAGAGCCGGCCGCTCTCCGAAGGCCAGGTCAAGCAGGTCGACGCGGCGCTGGAGCGCGTTCGCCAGGCGGTCGAGGTGCTCGGCACCGTGCAGAAGCGCGCGGAGTTCGACGGGCTGCGCTTCAACTGGCGCGGCGTGGGCATGTGTCTGGCCGCCGGCCTCCGGGCGACGGAGATGGAGGCGCTCCGGAAGGCCTTCCTCAAGGCGAACCCGGGCACCGAGGCGCGCGTGCAGCTCCACATGCTGACCGCCAACGGCCACGAGAAAGACGGCGCGCTCGCCGACGCGATGCGGGTGGTCGAGCACGCGCTCAACATCGACCCGTTGAACCTCGAGCTGCATCACCGTCGCGCGTCGCTGATGAAGCGCATGTAACGCGGCTCAGTGTTCGAGCATCGACGGCGCGCAGAGCACGCTCGGTTGTTTTGGCTGCCGAGGGCCGTCTGACCACGCGCTGGCGTTCGAGCTGTACCGCACCACTCCGTCGACGAAGAGCACGCAGTGGCTCGCGTCGAAGTACCAGGCCTCGATGTTGGGCGCGTAGCGCGTCACGCTCGGCTCGAAGCCGCGGAGCTCCGCCCGGGCCTGCTCGATGGTGTGCGCGTCTTTCACCCGGTCGTAGGTCGCAGTGGCGCACGCCGTGAAGCCCAGCAGCGCCGCGACGAGGAGCCTTCGCATGGGTGGAACATCGCAGAGGCCGGTGGTGTTGTGTGCCGTCATGAGATGGCTCTGGGTGGCGCTGTGTCTGTTGATGGCGTGTCGCTCCGGTGCGGCGGACCTCAAAGACGTGCGCAAGCGGCGCGCGGGTGACGTGAAGGCGCTCGTCGAGAAAGCAGGGCTCGCGTACCCGGCGCAGGAGCTCTACCTGCGCGCCTTCAAGAAAGAACGGAAGCTGGAGCTGTGGGCGTCGGCGAAGGGCCAGCCGATGACGCTGGTGAAGACCTACGACTTCTGCGCGGCGTCGGGCGACCTGGGGCCCAAGCGCAGGGAGGGCGATCTCCAGGTGCCGGAAGGGCTCTACGAGATCTCGCAGTTCAACCCGGGCTCGAACTTCCACCTCTCGATGAAGGTGAGCTACCCGAACGCGAGCGATCGAGTGCGCAGCGACGCGAAGCAGCCGGGCGGGCTCATCTACCTCCATGGCGACTGCGCGAGCATCGGCTGCATCGCCATCGAGAACGGGCCCATCGAAGAGGTGTACCTGCTGGCGGAGCAGGTGAAGGGGCCCATCCGCATCGACATCTTCCCCATGAAGCTCGAGGGGCCGGTCGAGGGTGAGTTCGCGGACTTCTGGAAGGAGCTGACGCCCGCCTACACGCGCTTCGAAGAGACGAAACGCCCAGCGAAATTCACGGTTTCGAAGACCGGGGCGTACGTCGTGAAATGAGCTGGAACCTGTTCTCCCGGCGGGTGTCGTGGAGAATGTGCCGAGTGACGTGCTGGAACTCCCGAGGCGGGTGTTGAGCGAAGCGACGCCAGAGCATCTGCTCATCGCGCGGCTGCGGCGCGGCGACACGGCGGCGTTCGAGGTGCTGGTGCGCACCCATCAGGATCGCGTCTACGACTTCTGCGTGCGCATGCTGTCAGACCGCGAAGAGGCGTTCGATTTGACGCAGGAGATCTTCATCTCCGTGCACCGGCACATGGACAAGTTCCGCGCCGACGCGAAGCTGACCACCTGGCTCTACCGCATCGCGCGCAACCACTGCCTCAACCGCTTGAAGCACTTGAAGCGCCGCGGCCGTGGGGTCACCGACGAGTACGGCGAGACCAACGAGCTTTCGATCACGCAGTCGCTCGGCGGGAGCGAGTCACCCGACGAGAACCTCGCGCGCAAGAAGGGCCGCGAGCTGGTGCACCGGGCCATCGAGGAACTCGACGAGGAGCAGCGCGCGCTGGTGGTACTGCGCGACGTCGAGGGGCTGAGTTACGAAGAGATCATGGAGATCACCGAGCTGCCAGAAGGCACGGTGAAGAGCCGGCTCCATCGCGCGCGAGAGAAGCTCGCGGGCATTCTGGAACGACTTGAGGGACACTGAAGCCATGCGACGCGAACTTTCCCAGACTGACGAAGAGCGCCTGTTCATGGGCGCCGTCGACGGCGCGCTCGCGGAAGACGACGCGAAGGTGCTCGCCGAAGACCCGGCGTTGCAGGCGCGGCTCGCGAAGTATCAGCACGCCATCGAAGCGCTCAAAGACGAACCGCGCGAGAAAGCGCCCGACGGCTTGGCGACGCTGATTCTGGCGCGCACGAGGAAGAAGCGGTTCTCGCTGAAGCACCGCGACGCGGGCATGTGGCAGGCGGTGCCCGCTGAAATCATCATCCCGCTGATCGTCGCGGCGCTGGTGGGGCTGTTCCTGCTGCTGTCAGCTCCGTGAGCTGCTGACGAACGCTCCGAAGTTCTGCATCGAACGTTCCGGCCGGCTGCACGAACACGCGTTGCGAGGCGAGGAGGTGCTCAGTGCCGTCAGCGCGCTCGACGAGATACATCGTGCAGTGAACCTGAGCTGGGAGACGCGGAGTGACTCGGTGTCGCGCCCAGGTCTGCTCTTCGGCTGCCGCACGAAGCGCGTCGGTGAGCGTTCCCTGAAAGAACCCATCGAGCAGGAAGAACACGTCGTCGTCAGACATCGAATCGTACGCGGGGTTGCGGCGAGTCGAGTCGCGCTGCAGATCGAAGAGTTCCAGTTCGAGATCTTCAGTCGCGAGCCGTTCGCTTCTGAATAATTCGAATTCGCCGCACCACATGTGGAGTTGCCAGCCTTCGGTGTCGGAACCTTCGAGCCGCAGCTTCATGGAGTTCATCGAGCGTCTCGGTGCCCGAAGGAAATCGTCGTCGTACCGAAGAGCAACGAGCAGCGAATGCCCGCAACGACGCTCGCGATATGAGCTGGAAGAGCCTTCACGTTGAGCGGGATCTTCGGCACCGCGACGAGCCGGTAAGGCCCGCCCGTCGGAAGACAGTCGTAGGCGAAGAAGCCTCGCTCGGCGACGAGTTGCCAGGTGTTGATCAGTTCCGGCGCGAGTGCGGGTGCGAACACTGTTTGTGTCGTTGGCGACAGCTTCAAAATGGCCTCGAGTGCGAGGTCATGCGCATCGGTGTTCTGAAGGAACTCGTCGGGAGCGAAGCCCGCTCCGGCAGTGCTGAACAGAGCGACGAAGCCCACGGCATCGCAGGCCAGCCAGTCGTATTCGACGCCTGAGATGTCCGTCGCGAGTTTGGGCTTTGAAGAAGTCATGGGTTCGTTGCCAGACGATCGCGCAAAGCGCTGCCGACCGTCTCCTGTTTCGTCGCGCGAAGAGCCTTGCTCAATGCCAACGTGCGTGGTGAACGCCCGCGCATGTCTGAAGAAGTCAGCGCCGCGGAGCAGAAGCTCCTCGACGAGCGCAAGAACAAGGCGAAGCAGCTCCAGGAACTCGGCGTCAACCCGTACGGCAACGGCTTCTCGCCCGACTCGCTCGCGGGCGAGTTGCACGCGAAGTTTGGAGAGGAAGCTCCCGAGAAGCTCGAGGCCGACAAGCCGGGCCCGTTCACGCTCGCGGGTCGCCTCGTGTCGGTGCGTGACTTCGGCAAGGCCGCGTTCGTGGTGCTGCAGGACCGCAGCGGTTCGCTGCAGGTGCACATCAAGAAAGATGCGCTCGGTGACGAGGTCTTCAAGCAGTGGAAGCTCACCGACCTGGCCGACTTCGTCGGCGTGAAGGGCACGCTGTTCAAGTCGAAGACCGGCGAGCTGACGCTGGCCGCGACCGAGTTCAGGTTCTTGAGCAAGGCGCTGCGGGGCCTGCCCGGCAAGTACAGCGGCGACGACGCGAAGGTGAAGCTGACGCCTGAGCAGACGGCGCGCGTGAAGGCCGCGGCCGAAGCGGTGATGGCGGCGGTGAACGCCGCTCCGCACGAGCAGCGCGAGCAGGTGCGCGCCGACGCGGTGGCCGCGCAGTCGAAGGCGCTGGCGGGTGACGAACTCAAGGCGCTCCCCGGCGCGGTGAACAAGGCGTGGGCCGAGAGCCAGGCGCTGGCTGACGTCGAGGAGCGCTACCGCCGCCGCTACGTCGACCTGCTGTCGAACGCGTCGGTGCGCGAGACGTTCAAGCGCCGCACGAAGCTGGTGCAGTTCATCCGCAGCTTCCTCGACGCGCGCGGCTTCCTCGAGGTCGAGACGCCGATGATGCACCCGCTCGTCACCGGCGCGGCGGCGCGGCCGTTCGTCACGCACCACAACACCTACGACATCGACCTCTTCATGCGCATCGCGCCGGAGCTGTATTTGAAGCGGCTCGTCGTCGGCGGGTTGGATCGCGTGTACGAGATCAACCGCAACTTCCGGAACGAGGGCGTCTCCACGCGCCACAACCCGGAGTTCACGATGCTCGAGTTCTACCAGGCGTACGCCACGTACGAAGACCTGATGGATCTCACCGAGCAGATGATCTCCGAGGCCGCGGTCGCGGTGACCGGCTCGTCGGTCGTGAAGTACGGCGAGCACACCATCGACTTCAAGAAGGGCTGGCCGCGCATCCCCATGACGGAGGCGATCAGCGCCAAGGTCAGCGACCTCACGCCGGGCGACTTCGGCAACGTCGAGAAGCTCCGCGCCGCGGCGCTGCGCAAGGCCGAGGAGAAGGACAAGGCGGCGATCTCCACGATGAACACCGGCGAGCTCATCGGCCTGCTGTTCGAGCAGTACGTGGAGCACACGCTGATTCAGCCCACGTTCATCACGCAGTTCCCCGTCGAGACCTCGCCGCTCGCGCGCCGCAACGACACGAACCCGGCCGTCACCGATCGCTTCGAGCTGTTCTGCGTCGGTCGCGAGATCGCCAACGCGTTCTCCGAGCTGAACGACCCGGTGGACCAGGCCGGCCGCTTCAAGGCGCAGCTCGACGCGAAGGATCGCGGCCAGCAGGAGACGATGGACTACGACCACGACTACATCCGCGCGCTCGAGCACGGCCTGCCGCCGACCGCCGGCGAAGGCATCGGAATTGATCGCCTGGCCATGCTGTTGACCGACGCCCAGTCGATCCGCGACGTCATCCTCTTCCCGTTGCTCAAGCCCCAGACCCAACCGTGAGCACAGCCGCGCTGTCAGCAGACCCGTCGGTGGGGAAGCTCCACCCGCGCATCGCGAACTACGTCGGCTTCCACTGGGGCACGCTCGCGGCGTTCAGCTTCGGGCTGCTCTTCGCGGAGCTCTCGTTCATCGGCGTGTACCTGATGGTGGTGGGCAAGGGGGCGCTGCAGGGCGGCGTGGTGCAGGGCGGGCTCGCGCCGGCCAACGCCTTCCTCGTGGCGTTCGGGGTGTCACTGCTGATCGCGTTCGCGGCGGGCTTCCTCGGCGCGGCGAACTCCAAGCGCTTGTCGACGCCGGAGTTCACCGTCGGGATCCTGCTGTTCGGGTTCCCCGTGCCGATCGTGCTGACGTTGATGCACTTCATCGAGCCGCTGCAGGTGGGCCTCGGCTACCGGCTGCGCGAGGTGACGTACCTCTCGTCGCTGCTGGGCGAGCAGCAGCCGATGTTGGGCTATTGGCTCATCGCCATCGCGCTGTTCTTGACGATGTTCATCGGGAGCGCGTCGGGCTTCGTCTCGACCTCGTCGGGCAAGCTCGATCTCAACCTCTCGTACGAGCTGTTCATCGCCACGCGGCACGTGTCGGTGTTCCGCGCGCCGCTGCTGCTGGGCGTGTTCAGCGTGCTCATCTTCGGCGTGATTCCTCCGCTGCTGCTGGGCGCGGTCTTCTCGGCGTTCGCGAAGGTGGCGAAGCGCGCCGGCATTCGCAGGCTGGGCCACGCATCTCCGCTGGCCGCGGCGGGCGCGTTGAACGACCTCAAGATGAAGGAGCAGTCACCCACCGCGCTGATGACGGCGATCTCCGTGGGCGGCACCGGCGTGGGCGTGATGGCGCTGGTCATCGTGCTGTCGGTGATGAGCGGCTTCGAGGCTGATCTGCAGAAGAAGATCCTCGGCACGAACTCGCACGGCATCGTCATGAAGTACGACCCGGAGATGCCGGAGTACGAAGAGGTGCTGCCGAAGGTGCGCGCGGTGCGCGGCATCGCCGGCGCGACGCCGTTCATCTTGAACGAGGTGATGGTCTCGTCGGAGGCCAACATGTCGGGCTCGATGATCAAGGGCATCGACCCGGCGAGCGTCGGCACGGTGACCGACATCCCCGACTACATCCTCCCCGGCGGCAAGCTCGAGTGGCTGACGCACCCGGAGCAGATCGAAGCGAAGAAGTTCGACGGCTTCGACGACACGCCGGCCGGCTCGAAGAAGAACACGCTCGAGGTGCCCGACATCGAGCGAGACCCGCTGTTGGATCTGCCCGCGCCCGACGCGGTGAAGGACGTGCTGCTGCCCGGCGTGCTCATCGGCCGCGAACTCGCGTCGTCGCTGCGCGTGGTGGTGGGCGATCGCGTGAACATCGTCTCGCCGCTCGGGGGCGAGGTCGGCCCGACGGGCCCGATGCCCAAGAGCCGGCCCTTCCGCGTGGCGGGCATCTTCTATTCGGGCATGTACGAGTACGACTCGAAGTTCGTCTACATCGACCTCAAGGAGGCCCGTGACTTCTTCAACGTGAAGGGCGCGAGCGGCATCGAGGTCAAGGTGACCAACGTCGACAACGCGCGCGGCACGATGAAGGCCGTCTACGACTCGCTCGACGGGTACCCGTACCGCACCAAGGACTGGGGCGAGATGAACAAGAACCTCTTCTCCGCGCTGCGGCTGGAGAAGCTGGTGATGGGCATCATCCTCTCCATCATCACCATCGTCGCCGCAGGGCTCATCGTGGCCACGGTAGTGATGCTGGTGCTCGAGAAGCGCAAGGAGATCGCGGTGCTCAAGGCGCTCGGCGTGCCCGACGGCGGCATCGTAAAGATCTTCCTCGCGGAAGGGCTGCAGATCGGCGTGACCGGCTCGGTGCTGGGCCTCATCGCCGGGCTCGCGTGGTGCGTCTTCATCGAGCGCGTGGGCATCAAGCTCGACCCGCAGGTCTATTACATCCCCTCCTTGCCGGTGCGCATCGAGGCCTTCCAGACGGCGGTGGCCGTCATCATCGCGGTGCTGGTGACGTTCCTCGCCAGCATCTACCCGGCGCTCAAGGCGTCGCAGGTCGAACCCGTCGACGGGCTCAAGGCGGAGTGATGGGCGCGTTCCTCGAAGTTCGTGATGTGTACAAGTCGTACTTCCTCAACGGGAAGCGCATCGACGTGCTGCGCGGTGTGTCGGTCGACGTCGAGAAGGGCGAGCTGGTCTCGCTGGTGGGCGCGAGCGGCTCTGGCAAGAGCACGTTCCTCCACGTGGTGGGCACGTTGGACATGCCGGCCGCTGGAGCGCTCAAGTTCCAGGGCGCGTCGGTGTTCGACATGAACGACGCGCAGGTCGCCGCCTTCCGCAACCGCACCATCGGCTTCGTCTTCCAGTCGCACTTCCTGTTGCCGGAGTTCACCGCGGTGGAGAACGTGGCGATGCCCGCCTTCTTCGCGCGGCAGGATCGCGGGCCGGCGCTCAAGCGCGCGATGTCGCTGCTCGAGCGGGTCGGCCTCAAGGAGCGCGCGGAGCACAAGCCCGGTGAGTTGTCGGGCGGCGAGTCACAGCGCGTGGCGCTGGCCCGCGCGCTGATGCTGGAGCCCGCGCTGCTGCTGGCCGACGAGCCCACCGGTAACCTCGACCCCTCGACGGGCGAGGGAATCCACGCGCTGCTGCGCGAGGTGAACAAGGATCTCGGGGTGACGGCCATCGTGGTGACGCACAACGAGGCGCTGGCGAAGTCGATGCCGCGGCGGTTGCGGCTCAAAGACGGTCAGGTCGTCGACGCATAGCCCCTCACCCTGGCCCTCTCCCCGCGGGAGCGGGAGTTCGTCGTCGACGCGTCGCGGGCCGCAAAAACCCGGCAATCGCCGCGTGTTTTCCCTCGTATTGCGCGCGGCTTCGTACTTAAGGGCGCGCTGCCTTTTCTCCCGTGAATTCGCGTCTCTTCGTCATCTTGCCGTGCGTGTGGCTGGCCGTGTTTTCCGCGGCGATGCCCGCGCGCGCGCAGTTGCTGAACGACGCGCCGTCGGCCCAGGACGACAACCAGATCGTCGAGATCCGCGTGGAGGGGAACCGGCGCGTCGAGTCGGCCGCCATCGCGCGCGCGCTCAAGCAGAAGGTGGGCGACACCTTCGACGGCGCGCGCACCTCCGATGACCTGCGCGCGCTGTGGGCGCTCAAGTACTTCAACGACATCCAGCTGCTGGTGCAGCGCATGCCCACCGGCATCGCGTACGTGGTGCGCGTCACCGAGAAGCCGTCGATCCGCTCCGTGTCGTTGAAGGGCAACGACGAGCTCTCGAAGGACGACCTGAAGGACACCGTCGACATCAAGGCCTTCACCATTCTCGACACCGCGGCCGCCAAGCGGAACGAGAAGAAGATCCTCGATAAGTATGTCGAGAAGGGCTTCTTCCTCGCCGAGGTGCACCACGAGGTGAAGCCGGTCGGCGACGACGGCAAGGAGGTCGACCTCATCTTCAACATCGCCGAGCACGCGAAGGTGATGGTGAAGGACATCATCTTCCTCGGCGCGCACAAGGTGTCGGCCGAGGAGCTCAAGCCGTTCATGCAGACGCAGGAGGGCGGGTACCTCTCGTTCCTCACCTCCACCGGCACGTACCGCGAGGAGATGTTCCAGCGCGATCTGCAGATCATCCAGATGGCGTACTTCGATCGCGGCTTCATCAACGTGCGCATCGACAAGCCGGTGGTCACGCTGTCGCCCGACAAGAAGTTCATCACCATCACCATCCGCATCGAGGAGGGCGACACCTTCAACGTCGGGAAGCTCGACTTCTCGGGTGACCTGCTGGTCAGCAAGGAGCTGCTGCACCGCCTGATGACCAGCAAGGAGAAGGCGGTCTTCAACCGCTCCCTGCTGGCCAAGGACATCCAGGCCATCACCGACATCTATTACGACTCCGGGTACGCCTACGCGAACATCACCCCGGTCACCGCGGTGAACGCCGAAGAGAAGACCATCGACCTCACCTTCGACGTGCAGAAGGGCCCCAAGGTCTACATCGAGCGCATCGACATCGTCGGCAACAACAAGACGCGCGACAAGGTCATCCGCCGCATGCTGCGCGTGTACGAGGGCGAGCTCTTCAACGGCACCGGCATGAAGCGCAGCAAGGACCTCGTCACCGCGCTCGGCTACTTCGAGACGGTGGAGGTCACGCACAAGCCCGGCAGCGACGGCGAGCACGTGGTGGTGCAGGTCGACGTGAAGGAGAAGTCGACCGGTACCTTCCAGGTCGGCCTCGGCTTCTCGAACGTGGAGAGCTTCATCTTCACCGCGCAGATCGCGCAGCAGAACTTCCTCGGGTGGGGCCAGTCGGTCTCGGCCAGCGCGCAGATTTCCGCGCTGCGGCAGTTCTTCCAGCTGAGCTACTTCGACCCGCACTTCCTCGATTCAGACTTCCTGCTGTCGGTCGACGCGTACCGCACGCAGCTCGACTACTTCGGCTTCGTGCGCGACGCGTGGGGCGGCACCATCGGCGCCGGCTACTACCTGCTGCGCGACGAGATGAACCTGAACCTCGCGTACACCTTCGAGAGCGTGAACGTGACCTCGGGCACGCAGCAGCTCGCGGGGCAGTTCCGCAGCGGCACCACGAGCTCCGTGCGCCTCTCGTGGACGTGGGACAAGCGCAACAACCGCCTGTTCCCCACGCAGGGCTGGCTGTCGTTCGCCTCGGTGGAGACCGCGCCGTTCTTCTTGAACGCGCTGCCCACTGCGCAGCAGTACAACTTCAACCGCTACACCGCGTACCAGCGCGTGTACTTCCCGCTCCCGTTCGGGTCGGTGTTCAAGATGAACGCGCAGGTGGGCTACCTCCAGGAGCACTACCCGCAGGAGAAGGGCCGCCAGCTGCCGATCAGCGAGATGTATTACATGGGCGGCATCAACACGATCCGCGGGTACCCGCTGCGGCAGGTGGCGCCGAGCCAGCAGGTGCTCTCGGTGTCGTCGGCCGACTCGGTGTCGACCTCGCTCAAGGTCGGCGGCGACAAGCAGTTCATCTTCAACGCCGAGCTCGAGGTGCCCATCATCGAGAAGGTGGGCATCCGCGGCGTGGTGTTCTTCGACTGCGGCAACGCGTTCGACCGCAACATCATGTTCTTCCAGAACGACCCGAACTCGTACAAGGCGACGCCGCTGGGCCTGCTGTACTCGGTGGGCTTCGGTATCCGCTGGTTCTCGCCGATCGGCCCGCTGCGCTTCGAGTGGGGTATCCCCCTCACGCGGCGTCCGGGCGACCAGCCGATTCAGTTCGAGTTCAACATCGGCAACTCGTTCTAGCTAGCTCGTCACCGCACCACGAGCGCGGCGATCGCCATCCCCAGCAAGGTGAAGCTCACGCCGACCAGCATGAGCGTGAGCTCCGGCGCGTGGCGTCGCGGGGGCGGCGGCGGCGCGTCGATCAGCAGCGGCTCCACCGGCTCCGCGGCGACTGGCGCCGCGAGGGGCGCGGTCGACGGCTCGAGCGCGGGGGCGTGCACCATCAGCTGGGTGCCCTCGTTCAGCGCGCGCTCGCCGGCGTCGAAGCGCAGCACGGTGTGCCCGAGCTCGATGGTGTCACCGGTCTTCAGCGGGCGCGGGTGCTTGAGCTTCACGCCGTTGACGTAGGCGGCGTTCATCGGCGAGCTGGTCTCGAGCACGAAGTCGCGGCCGCGGCGCACGAGGCGCGCCTGGCGTCGGCTGACCGCGCGATCTCGCACCCGGATCACCGCGTCGTCGGCGCGCCCGATGGAGTTGTCTTCGTAGGGGATGGCGAACACGCGGCCCTGGTCGAAGCCCGTCACGCAGGTCAGCGTGGGCGCGCGGGTCGCCTCGACCGACGCGGACGCACCGAGCAGCTCCTCGGCGACGAAGGCGGTGTCGATGGCCTTGCGCTGGTCGCGCGCCTTCTGGTCGACCACCCGGCGGATCACCACGTCGTTGGGCAGCTTGAGCGCTTCGTCGGCCACCACCAGCCGCGGCACACGCGCGGGGAAGAGCGCCTGCCCGATGCGGAAGCTGCGCTGCGCGGTGACGCTCAACTGCGTCCCCACCAGGGTCAGCGTGAGCAGCCCGTGCGGGAGCCCGTCGAGGCGAATGTGGTCCCTCCCGCCGCCACCCACGGTGACAGTGCCGTCGGCCAGGTCGACCTGCGTGACGTCGTCATTCCAGATGATCTCGATCAGCATGGTGCGCGGCGGCAGAGCAGTTTTGGTGCCGACTCGAAGTGCGCGAAATGACGCGCGGTTCTTTTCCCCCGGCGTCCATGGCGGGAGCGCGTAGTCTCGCCGCGCGATGCGAGCGATGCGTGTGTTGAGTCTGTGTCTGGCCCTCTCGGCGTGCCGCGATGAACAGGCCGGGCCGAAGAATCGAGCGCCTCAGCGCGCACCCCAGGCGGTGGCCCCGGCGACGGGTGGCGGCGTGCGCACCCTCGACGCGGTGCCGGGAGCGCTGACGTACACCGGCAACGCGAGCTGGGGCTCCGGCGCGGTGACGTACCTCGGTAGCATCATCGAGCCGCAGAAGCCGACCGCGGGTCAGCCGGTGCAGCTGCGGCACTACTTTCGCGCGAACCAGGAGGTGCAGCCGGGGTGGCGCTTCTTCCTCCACGTGATGGACGACAGCGGCCGGCAGGTCGGCAACCTCGACCACGAGCTGCAGAACGGCGCGGCGCCGCTGGGCACCTGGCCCGTCGGGAAGATCATCGAAGACGCGCACGGCTTTCAGATGCCGCAGAACTTCAACGGCGCGCTGCGCCTCGCGCTCGGCTTCTGGAACGACACGGGCCGGCTCCCGGTCGACCCCGGGCCGCAGAACGACGGGCAGTCGCGGGTGCTGGGCCCGAAGATCGAGACGCCGCAGGCCGCGCTCCCCGAGTACGTCACGGTGAAGACGCCGAAGCCGCCGGTCATCGACGGCAAGCTCGACGACGCGGTGTGGGCCAACGCGAAGGAGGTGCCGTTGACGCGCAGCTTCGACGGCGGGCCCATTACGCGGAAGACGACCTTCCGCATCTTGTGGGACGACACGAACCTCTACGTCGCGTTCTTCGCCGAAGACCCCGACATCTGGGGCACCAAGCTGAACAAAGACGACGACATCTACAATGAAGACGCGCTGGAAGTGTTCATCGACGCCAACGCCGACGCCGCGACCTACAACGAGCTGCAGGTCTCTCCGCACAACGTGAACTTCGACGCCAGCTTCGTCGCCCGCCGCAGCGATCTCGCCACCGCGATGAAGTGGGAGTCGGGCATGAAGACCGCGGTCTTCATCAAGGGCACGCTCGACGACGACAGCGACCGCGACGAGTACTGGACCGCGGAGATGCAGATCCCACTCGCGAACCTGAACACGCCGCTGCGGCTGCCTCCGCAGAAGGGCGATCGCTGGCGCTTCAACGCGTACCGCCTCGAGCACCTGCAACGCCGCACGCAGATCGAAGGGCAGTCGTTCTCGCCGCTGTTCGTCGGTGACTTCCACGCCACGCCGCGCTTCGGCTGGCTCGTCTTTGAATGAGCTTCGAGGTCTGGCCCGGCGTCCCGTACCCGCTGGGTGCGACAGCTGACGCGGAGGGCGTCAACTTCGCGCTCGCCTCGCACCACGCGACGCGCGTCGAGCTGTGCCTGTTCGACGACGCAGACCCGCAGCGTGAGATCGCGCGCGTTACGCTGTTGGACCAGACGAACCACGTCTTCCACGGGTACGTGCCCGGGCTGAAGGCGGGCGCGCTCTACGGCTTCCGGGTGCACGGGCCGTGGCTCCCGCACGAGGGGCATCGCTTCAACGCCAACAAGCTGCTGGTCGACCCGTACGCGCGCGCGGTGACCGGCGAGGTCGACTGGCAGCAGCCGGTGACGGCGCACGTGCCGGGCAAGCTGAACACGCTCGACCCGCGCGACTCGGCGGGCGGGGTGCCGCGCAGCGTGGTCGTCGCCGATGACTTCGACTGGCGCGGTGATTCCCGCCCGCAGGTGCTGTGGCGCAAGGCGGTGCTCTACGAGCTGCACGTGAAGGGCTTCACGAAGCTGCACCCCGACGTGCCGCCGGAGCTGCGCGGCACCTACGCGGGCCTCGCGCACCCCTCGGTCATCGCGCATCTGCAGTCGCTCGGCGTCACCAGCGTGCAGCTGCTGCCGGTGCACGCGTGCGTGCCGGAGGGCTTCCTCCACGAGCGCGGCCTCACCAACTACTGGGGCTACAACACGCTCTCGTTCTTCGCGCCCGACGCGCGGTATTCGGCGAGCGGCTCGCGCGGCCAGCAGGTCACCGAGTTCAAGGGGCTGGTGCGGGCGCTGCATGCGGCGGGCCTCGAGGTGATCCTCGACGTCGTCTACAACCACTCGTGCGAGGGCTCCGACGCGGGGCCGACGCTGTCGCTGCGTGGCGCCGACAACGCGACGTATTACTGGCCGGGCCGCGACTTCACCGGCTGTGGCAACTCGTTGGCGCTCTTCCGGCCCACGGTGCTCAAGCTGGTGTTGGACTCGCTGCGCCACTGGGTGCGCGAGTTCCATGTCGACGGCTTCCGTTTCGATCTCGCGACCGAGCTGGCGCGCGGCGCGTCCGGCGACTTCGACCCGCACGCGGCGTTCTTCTCGGCCGTGTTTCAAGACCCGGTGCTCTCGCGCGTGAAGCTCATCGCCGAGCCGTGGGACGTGGGCCCCGGCGGGTACCGGCTCGGTGGGTTCCCGCTGCTCTTCGCGGAGTGGAATGATCGCTACCGCAACAGCATGCGGCGCTTCTGGCGCGGTGATGGCGGGCAGCTCGCGGAGCTGGGCAGCCGCCTCTCCGGCAGCTCCGACTACTTCAAGCTGTCGGGGCGGCGGCCGAGCGCGTCGGTGAACTACGTCGCGAGCCACGACGGCTTCACGCTGGCCGACGTCACCGCGTACAACCACAAGCACAACGAGGCGAACCGCGAAGACAACCGCGACGGCTCCGATGACAACCAGTCGTACAACCACGGCGTCGAGGGGCCGACGGAAGACCCGCGCATCAACGCCGAGCGCGACCGCACGGTGCGCAACCTGCTGGCGTCGCTGTTCTTGTCGGTCGGCACGCCGATGTTGATGGCCGGTGACGAGTTCGGGCGCACGCAGCACGGCAACAACAACGCCTATTGCCACGACAACGAGCTCTCGTGGGTCGACTGGCAGCTCTCACCGCGGCAGCGCGCGCTGCTCGACTTCACCCGGCGGCTCGCGTCGCTGCGGTCGAACGCGCTGGTGCTGCAGCGGCGCAACTTCTTCCTCGGCGCGACGTTGGATGACTCGCGCTTCCGCGACCTCGTGTGGTTCCACCCGAGCGGCGCGGAGCTCAAACCCGCTGACTGGACCAACGCGGAGCTGCGCTGCTTCGGCATGTTCCTCGGCGGCGATGCCATCTCGATGCGCGACCGTCACGGCGAGCGCCTGCAGGGCGACACGTTGCTCGTCTACATGAACGCCGCGAAGCAGCCGGCGCCGGTGGTGCTGCCGGGCGCGACGTGGGGCGAGGGCTGGGAGTTGCTGCTGGAGACCGCGAGCGACGTGCCGCGGCCGCTCAACGCGCGCGCGGGCAAGACGATTCAGGTGCCTGAGCGCTCGGTGCTGGTGTTGCGGCTGCGTCATTGACGCACGAAGCGGTCGAGCGTCGCGCCATCGCCAGCAATTCACGCAGGCGAGAACCCGAGTCGGTTGCGTCGCCTGTCGAAGGCCCTTAGACGAGGAGAATCGTGGAAACCGTCGGCACTCCGTTCTTGTGGTTGGCCTTTCTCGTCGGCGTCGTCATCGTGGTGGCGATCGACCTGTTCGCCGCCGGCGGGAAGGACATCACTCCGCGCAAGGCCGCGACGTGGACCGCCATCTGGGTCTCGCTGTCGATGGCGTTCGCCGGGTACCTCCACTCGCAGTTCGGCGCGAAGGCGTCGGTGCCGTTCGTCACGGCCTACGTCATCGAGTACGCGCTCTCGGTCGACAACCTCTTCGTCTTCCTCGTCATCTTCAGCACGTTCAAGGTCAGCAACCGGGCTGAACACAAGCTGCTGTACTGGGGCATCATCGGCGCGTTCGTGCTCCGCGGCGTGTTGATCTTCGCGGGCACCGCGCTGGTCTCGAAGGCCGAGTGGTTGCTCTATTTCTTCGGCGTCTTCCTGCTCTACACGGCGTGGAAGCTGCTCTTCGCGAAGGAAGAAGAGGAGAGCGTCGACCCCGAGCAGAGCCCGCTCTTCAAGTGGGGCCGCCGCGTGTTGCCGGTGGCGCGTGAAGATCACGGCCTCGCCTTCTTCGTGAAGGAAGAGGGCAAGCGCATGGTCACCACGCTGTTCCTGGTGCTGCTGGTGGTGGAGACCACCGACGTGCTCTTCGCGCTCGACTCCATCCCCGCGGTGATGGCCATCTCGCAAGACCCGTTCATCATCTTCACGTCGAACGCGTGCGCGATCCTCGGTCTGCGGTCGCTCTTCTTCCTCGTCAGCTCGTTGATGGATCGGTTCCGCTACCTGAAGATCGGGCTGGGCATCATCCTCGCGTTCGTGGGGTTGAAGCTGATCCTCGAGACGTACTTCCAGGAATGGGCGCACGCGCATGAGACGCTGGTCATCGTGAGCTCGCTGAGCGTCATCGTGCTGAGCCTCGCCGGCTCGGTCATCGCTTCGGTGATCATCAAGCCCAAGCCGGGGGCGCTCGAGGCCACGAAGGTTGCGGAGCGCTGACGCGATGTCTGAATCGATCACCGAAGGCGTGCGCGTCACCGTGAAGCCGGCGTTCTGGCCCGAGCGCAGCTCACCGGAGCAGAACCAGTGGGCCTTCACCTACGCGGTGACGGTGGTGAACGAAGGCACGCGCGCGGCGACGCTGCGGGCGCGGCACTGGGTCATCACCGATGCCAGCGGGCGCGTCGAAGAGGTGCGCGGTGAGGGCGTGGTCGGCAAGCAGCCGCGCCTCGAGCCCGGCGAGCGCTTCGAATACACCAGCTGGGCGATGCTCAAGACGCCGTTCGGCAGCATGCACGGTGAGTACGTGATGGAGCGCACCGACGGCTCGCGCTTCGAGGCGAAGATCGCCGAGTTCGCGCTCACGCAGCCGCACGCGCTGAACTGACGACGAGCGGCAATCTCCCGCCGTATCCGGCGTAGAACGTCCGTCATGTCGCTCACCTTCGACCCCGGAGTCGCCGCCGGCCTCGCGATCTCCGCGACCGTCGCCATCGTCACGCCGCTGGCCGCGATGGTGTGGCTGCGCCGGCGCTTCGGCGCTCCGTGGGCCGCGTTCGGTCTGGGCGCGCTCACCTTCGTGGTCTCGCAGTTCGTGCTGCGCCTGCCGTGGCAGTTGCCGCTCAACGCGTACCTCGCGAAGCACTACGGCGGCGATCAGCTGGTGATGGGCGCGTGGCTCGCGGCCTCCGCGTTGACCGCGGGCCTCTTCGAAGAGGGTGGGCGCGCGGTGATGTACCGGACGATGTGGAGAGATCGCTCCACGCTGGGCGGGGTGTCGCTCGGCGTCGGTCACGGCGGCATCGAGTCGATCACCTTGATCGGCGTGTCACTGGTCAGCTCGCTCGTCATCTACGTGCTGCTCTCGCGCGGGTTGATGACGCGCATCCCCGCCGAGGTGCTGCCGAAGGTGGAGGCGCAGTTCGCGGCGCTCACGTTCTCCACCGCGATCCTCGGTGGCGTCGAGCGCCTCGCCGCGCTGATGCTGCACACCGGCTGCTCGCTGCTGGTGCTGGAGTACGCGCGCGGGCAGGGCGCGAAGTGGCTCTGGCTCTCCATCGCGACGCACGCGGGCCTCAACGGGGTGGTGCTGGCGCTGGTGAAGCTGGTCGGCGCGTGGCCGGCGGAGCTGGCCCTGCTGGTGCTCGCGGCCGGCGCGTTGGCGTTGGCGTTCCGGCGGTCGACTCAGCCGCGCTGACGCACGCGATCGATCTTCGCGTCGGTGACCACGATGGGGTGATCGCTGGCCTTCTTCACCAGCGGGTCACGCGAGCGGTCGTATCCGGAGAAGTGCACCGCTTTCGAGCCGAATACCCAGTCGATGCCGGTGTCGTTCGGGCGCGCGCCGTTCTTGCCCTTGTGCGACGACTCGAGGTCGGTCGCCCGGGTCATACGTTTGTAGTACTCGGCGTTCTCGTTCATGTCGCCGGTGAGGATGACGGGGAGCCCGGTCTTCTTCTCGAGGCGCTTCACCAGGGCGATCTCCTTGTCGGTGGCGAGATCCCTCCAGTGCTGCTGGTTCGGGTGGTGCTTCGTCGACGCCGGGTTGTGGAAGTTGGCGACCCACGTGCGCTGCCCGGTCTGCTTGTTCTGCAGCAGCACGTACGGCATCGGCTCCTTGTGCCCACCGAAGTAGGGGATCGAGATGGTGTGGGTCTCCACCGCGGTCCACTTCGACTTGTCCCAGACGATGGAGTTGATGGTGTGGCGGCCCAGCGTGGTGCCGGGGAACGCGGCGTACTTGTTGTTGGTGAGCTCGTTGAACTTCGCGAACTGATCCGGCTGGCACTCCTGCAGGCCGGCGATGTCGATGCCGTGCTGCGCGAAGAGCTTCGCGGTGTACTGCATGCGCTTGACGCCCGTCTCCACGCCGGGGTGATCGCTGCCCGGGCCGGTGTGGCTGCTGCCCAGCACGTTGAACGAGCTGACGACCAGCTTCGTGGTGCCGGTGCCGGTCTTCTCCAGCAGGTCGAGCAGCTTGCGGCGCTCGGTGAGGCGCTCGGTGGCGAAGCGGCTGACGGTCTTCTTCGAGAGCACCAGCGCGTCGCGCTCGCGGCGGCTGACGGTGCCGTCCTTCACGGCCTGCTTCGCGAGCTTGAGGTGCGAGGCCTCCGCGGTCTGCAACTGGAGGTTCTTGCCGGCCAGCGCGAGGCGCTCATGGGCGAGGTCGAGCGACTGCTGCTCCTTCGCCGACACCGCGCCGTCTTGCTGCGCCTGGCGCGTGAGGCGACTGACCGCCTGCGCATTGCGCGCCACGCGCTCCTTCGCGCGCGCGACGTCGTGGCCATGGTTCGGCGCCGAGTCGGGGAGCTGGAGCAGCGCACGGTCGGCGGCGGAGATGCGGGGCATGGAGAGGGGCTCCGGGTTCAAAACAGCGTGTGTGATGTTGTCGGTGTGCCCGCGGCGCCGCGCCCATCGGGGAATTGTGAAATGACGCGACAAAACAGGGGCTCAACCTAAGGTCCGCCGCATGTTCATCGGCCATTTCGCGCCGGCGTTGGCGCTGCAGCGCGTGCGGCCCGGCATGAAACTATGGCAGCTCTTCCTCGCGGTGCAGTTCGTCGATCTGCTCTGGCCGATCTTCATCCTCCTCGGCGTCGAACACGCGCGCATCGTGCCGGGCTTCACCGAGTCGAACGGGCTCGACCTCTACGACATGCCGTGGAGCCACAGCCTGGTGGCGACGCTGGTCTGGGGCTTCCTCGCGTTCGTCGCGTGGCGCTTCAAGTCGGGGAACACCGGCGACGCGGTGGCGATCTCCATCGGCGTGATGTCGCACTTCGTGATGGATCTGCTGGTGCACGTGCCCGACCTGCCGGTGATGTCGAGCGACGGCGTGAAGCTCGGCTTCGGCCTGTGGAGACACCTCGCCATCGCGCTCCCGCTGGAGCTGGTGCTGTTCGGCGCGTCGGGGTTCTGGTGGTGGTCACGCGACAAGACGAAGCGCGGCGCGATCGCGTTGGTGGCGCTCATCGGCGCGGGCTTCGTGAACTACTTCATGCCTCCGCCGCCGAATGAGATGCACATGGCGGTGATGACGTTGGTGAGCATCAGCGCGTGCGCGGCGCTCATCGCGTGGGCCGAACGCGCCGTTGGCCAGGGGCGCGCGGGTCGCTAGGTTCCGCCGCGTGGGAGGGCGCATGAAACGAGGGGTCGTGATGGTCGTCTGCGCGCTGTTGTCGTGCGTGCCGTTCCGTTCGTTGGACTGCGAAACCGATCGCGATTGCTTCGGCGACGAGTCGTGCAACCTCGCCACGATGAAGTGCGAGCTCAAAGGTGACGCGGGAGCCCCGTTCGATGCGGGAGTCGTGGACGCCGGCGCGCGCGTGGATGGCGGCGCGATGTTCGATGCGGGCGTGTCGGTTGACGCCGGCACTCCAGACGCGGGTGCTCCGTATTCGACGTGGGACGTGAGTTTCTGGGGCGAGAAGAACTGGGCTGAGTGACAAGGAGGTCGCGTGAATTTCAGAAAAGACAAAGCAGTGTGGACGGCGGTTGGCGTGGGGCTGGTGTTTGGCGCGGTCGCCATCGCGAACAACGTGACGATCCCGAACTCCTTCACGCCGGGGACCCCCACGAGCGCCTCGCAGATGAACGCCAACTTTCAGGCGGTGAAGGCGGCCATCGACGACACGTACACGCGCGCTGAAGCCGATGCGCGACCGGCGAACCTGCGCTCTTGTCATTGGAAGTATCGCCTCTGCGCCGATGCTGGCGTGCGCTGCAACGTGACGTGCGACCCTGGCTACACCGTGATCGGTGGCGGGTGTGACGGCGTGGCTGGAACGATGATCCAGGAGAGCTACCCCGGGCCGTCTTCGGGCGATTACAAAGATGCCGGAGCGGATCGCTGGCCCGTCGGCGTGAGTCCGTCCGACCCAGACCTCCCGACGATTGACGTGTGGGCCTGCACGGCGGCCAGCGGTGGTTCGTTCAACTCCGCCTACGCGTTGTGTTGCGCGACACCGTGAGGGTCGTGAACGTCACTCGCTAGAGTTTTCCGGTGCTGAAGCGCCGGGCGTTTGCGGCGGAGCGCTGCAGGTATTCATCATCGAGCTGCGCCATCGCGAAGCCTTCGCCTTCTGACGTGCGCGGCGTGCCTCGCAGTTCTGCCCTCCGGTTCACCAGTCGATGATGAGCACCGGGTTGCTCGCGGCCACGATTCGAGCGCCTGTGTCGCTGATCGCGAGCGCGTTCCGCTCAGTGCCACCCTCCGCGAAGTCACGCAGCTCCCACCCCGCGTCAGCCCGCACGAACGTCGATACGCCCACTCCACTGCTGACGGCGAATGACTGCCCCGACTGGTCGACGGCGACGCTGTTGCCGAAGCTTTGACGCAGCGTGGGCGCTTTCAGGTGTTGGCTCTGTGTCCAACCGTCGGCGCTCACCTCGAACACGTACGCTGCGCCATCGCTGCGAGACAAGGATGTGCTGCCTTCGGAGGTCGCAGTCGGCGCGGCGACGATCAACACGCGCCCGTCGCTCGAGAGCGCGACTTCGTGACCAAATGTGCATTCGCCGCCGTCGCATTCGCTGGGGAGCAGGCTTTGCGCGAAGTCCCACGCGCCCGCGTCGCGATGGAAGAGGTGGACGCCGCCGGTGTTATCCGATGTCCAGAAGTCGTCCTGGCCTACGGCGAGCGTCTCACCATCGGCAGAAAGCGACGTTGACCAGCCGAAGAACCCGCCCGACCGCGGCACAGGGGCCGGCAGGGGGCTGCTCTCCGTCCACTCGGTGCCGGAGCGCGTATAGGTGTGAACGACCCCCGCCTCCGACTCAGTGGTGTTCTCGCAGACCGCTCCGCCGACCAGCAGGTTTCCATTCGCGCTCAACGCGACCGAAGCGCCCAGGTTGAAGGCGAAGACGTCCGTGGGTTGGAGCACCGCTTGCTGACTCCACGTCGTGCCCGTACGAGCGAAGACGTAGAGCGCTCCGGGGTACGAGTCCGACGGCGAATTCCACGGCGCGCCGATGGCGAGGGTGTCGCCCGTAGCGTCGAGCGCGAGTGATGCGGCCGCAACACCGTCGGCGAGCTGTTGCTGCAAGACCCAGTCATGTGCGTCGCGCGTGTAGATCTGCACGCTAGCGTTCAAGCCCAGCGCCATCGTCATGCCGTCGGCGCTCAGCGCGACGACCGAGGCTCTCTCGTCGAGCGGGAGGGTGCGCCTCCACGGTGCCCGCGTGTGCAGCTTCACGACGTAGCCTTGCGTCGTGCCACAGGTGCTTGTGACCTCGATCGCAACATCCACATCGCCTGCGCGCACATCGACGAAAAAGGGCTCGCCAGACTTCGCGGCCACGCCATTGACGGTGACCGTGAAGGACTTGTTGGTCGGTGTCGCGGTGATCCGCACCTCCGGTTGGAACACGGTCGCTTCGTATTCTCCGCTGTCGGGCGTGAACTCCACCGGCCCGGAGTCGCTGATGGTGAGGGATTCGAGCGTGAGATTTTCGGAGGGGTCCGGGCATGACGCGCGCCCGCCCGTGTTTCCGCACCCGCTCGCCACCACCATCAACAGCAACGCCCATCGACCCATGTCGGCTCCTCCGCTGGCGAAGACTACAGCTTTCGATGCTGCAACGCGGGCAGGTTGCGGCGCACGCGCTGCAGGTACTCGTCGTCGAGCT
>CAMLFP010000015.1 GCA_946479335.1 uncultured Archangium sp. | reverse complement strand
TTCTGAGGTTCACGCCGGCCAGTTGAAGCGGAGCTGCAGCCCGGCGATGGGCTCGAGGAGGTCACCGGGGCGCAGCACGCTCCGGGACAGCGGCACGCCGTTGACGCGCACCGAGTACTGCTCGCTCGACACCACCCACTCGCCCTCGGGCATGCGGCGCAGCGTGCAGGCCACGCGCGGCGCGTCGCCCATCAACCGCACCAGACAGCCCGGCGCGGTGCCGAGGTCGGTGCGCAGCGGGTTGAGCACTACGTTGCCGTCGACGCCCACCGCGCTGGTGTTGCGATGCACCGTGAGGCTCGCGCGCGCGCCGGAGGGGATGCGCCACACCCAGTCGCCGGGCACGCCCAGCGTCTTCCACGCCGCGTCGGCGAGCGGCCAGCGTTGGGCCTCGGTGACGACGCCCAGCTTCACGGACTCGAGGTGCGTGAGCCCGGTGAGCGCGGTGAGCAGCTCCGCGGTCTCAGCGTCGCGCGGGGTGCCGCCGGTGAGCCAGTCGACCCGCACGTCGTGCAGCAGCCGCATCACCGGCGTGCGCGGGAGCTGCTCCAGGAGCCAGCGCAGGTCGGGCGCGTCGGGCGAAATCATCACGCTGCGCGCGAAGTGGCGCGGGCCCCACTGAATCGAGAGCAGCCCCGCGCGCGCGGCGAGCGCCAGGGCTCCGAGCGCGTGGAGCTCCTCTTCGGGGCCCGGCGGGGAGCGCACCCAGCCCGCGAGCGCGTCACCGTGCTCTTCGAGGAAGTCGCCGTACACCGCCCAGGTCGGGTCGCCCGCGGGCGCGTCGCGGGCCGCGCGCTCGAGCTCCTGGTGGCGCGCCGGCGGGTGAAGCGGCTGCGCGTGGAAGCGCAGCACCAGCGTGGCGTCGATGAACAACAGCGAGCCGTCGCGCAGCGCGCCCTCGGGCAGCGTGTGGAGCCGCCCGGGCTCGGCGTCTCCGTGGAGGACCGCGTGCTCCCCGTCGAAGGTCACGTCGACCTGCAGCGCCGGCCCGTGCAGCCTGATGCGCGCCTCGCGCGAGGTGCCGATGCGCAGCGGCACGCCCGGTTGGAGCCGGAAGCGTTCGCCCACGCGCATCAGCGCGCTCCGCGGCGTGGCGATGACGGTGACGAACACCCCGCGCGTCTTACCTCAGGGCGGGTGGTCGAACCCGATGCCCGCGTTGACCTCCGCGAGGCGAAACACCGCCGCGTCGCGCCGAAGCGCGTGGAGCGCCGGCGTCGAGCGCACGCGCGCTAGGTTCCCGGTGATGCGCCGCCTCCCGTTGCTGCTGTGCCTGCTGTGGTGCGCCTGCCCCGCGACGCCGGAGCCGCCGCACTTCCTCTGGAGCTCCGACGCACAGTCGCTCGACAACCCGTTCCCCGACGAGCGCCTGGTGAGCGGCGGCGCGGTGAGCTACCGCAAGGGGTGGTACCAGCCGTTCTTCCCCGCGGAGAAGGTGACGCCGAAGGTGAACGGCTACTTCAACCTCGTCGCGAAGCAGGCGGCGCAGGAGGTCACCGCGCTGGGCAACTTCGGCTCCACGCTGTTGCCCGCGAGCGAGCTGTTGGACCCCTCGTCGCTGCATGGCCACGTGGCGCGGCTGGTGAAGGACGGCGCGGGCTGGCGCGTGCTGGAGCGCGATGTCACCGTGGAGCACCCGAGGGAGATCCTCGCGCGGTACGGCCAGAGTCTCCCCGATGGATGGCCGGAGTACCTCGCGACGCGCCCGTCGGTGCCGCTGCCGGAGGGCCACGAAGGGTTGCTGGTGGTGCTCAAGGGTCCGAAGACCGCCGCGGGCGTCGAGCTCGGCATGGGCGACGAGTTCAAGAAAGACAACACAATCGACGACGGCGCACTGTCTGCGTTGGGCGTGAAGCGCGACGATGTGTTGTATTATCTGCCGCTTCGCGCGGGAGACGTCTCGACCTCGATGCGCGGGCTCGCGGCGTGGGCGGCGGCGCACCCGGCGGCCGTGACGATTCCCCCGAAGAGCGGCGGCAGCGCACCGAAGGGCGTGTGGCGCAAGACCGACGGCGACTGGAGCACGCTCTCGCCGTGGCTCGAGCAGAGCGGCTTCTCGCGGCCCGCGACGCACGTGGGCACGGTGGTCATCGGCTCGTTCGCGGCGCGCGACCTCCGAGAGGCCGAGCACTTCCGCACTGACTGGCTCGCCGACCCGTCGCTCGCGCCGGAGGTGCCGCTGCAGTTCGTCGCCGTCTTCCCCGATGGCGCGATGCCGGCGGGCGGGTGGCCGATGGTCATCGCGCAGCACGGCGTGTCGGCGCAGAACGTGCCCACCTCGGGCTCACAGGCCTTCTGCATGCAATGGGCGGAGTTGCTCGCCCAGCGAGGCATGGCGTGCATCGGCATCGACGCGCCGAAGCACGGCACGCGCGGCAACTTCATCGGGTTCTTCTCGCTGGAAGACCTGCCTGCGCTGCGCGACCGCTTCCGCGAGATGACCTTCGACCTGCTGCAGCTGGAGCAGGTCGCGATGCGGCTCGATGTTGACGGTGACAACATTCCCGATGTCGCGCCGCGGCTGCGCTACTTCGGCAACTCGCTGGGCTCCATCATGGGGGCCAACTTCATCCCCTTCTCCCAGTACGTCGACACCGCGATGTTGAACGTGCCGGGCGGCGGGCTTTCGAACCTGACGTCGAGCGCGTACCTCCACACGTTGTTGGGCGCGCTGCTCTCGGCGCAGACCGACCTCACCGTCGACTCGCCCGAGTACAACCTCGCCTTCTCGTTGGTGAAGGCGGGCGGGCAGCCCTTCTTCGACCCCGGCGACCCCATCAACGTCGCGCCGCTCACGCCCGCGCGCGTCGCGATTCTGCAGCAGGCGGGGAAGGGCGACCTCATCATCCCCAACGACACGGAGTTCGACTTGAAGGACGCCTTCGGCCTGCCCGATTCGCAAGCGGCGAGCGGCTCCACGCCGTTGCGCGGCTGGAGCTTCATCGACCCCGCCGACTTCATGAACCCCGTGCCCGAGGGCTACAACCCGCACGGCATCATGTGGGACCTCGACCCCGTGCGACGGCAGGCCGTCGACTTCCTCGCCGCAGACGGGAAAGCGCTGACGGTGCCGTAATGTCGGGAGCGAACTCGCTACGCTGGGCGCATGAACCTCGGGCGCGTGGCGGCGGTGCTGGTGGTGTTCTTCGTCGGGTGTGGCCGGAGCTTCGAGTTGCAGCCGGTGCGCGAGAGCGTCGATGCGGGCGCGGTCGCCCCAGTAGACGTTGACTGCGGCCCGCCCGCGTTGTGCCGGACCTTCCACTTCGACGCTGAAGCCCAGCAGTGCGTCGCGCAGTTGCTGCCCGATGGCACCGCGTGCGCCACCGAGTGTCTGACTGAAGCGACGTGCCTCTCGGGGACCTGCGTCGGCGTGCTTCACGACGGCGAGGCGTGCGGCGAGTCGTCGCCGTGCCAGCCGGCGGGCGTGTGCGCGGGCGCGACGTGTGAGCAACCGGCCGCGGCGCCGCTCTCGCCGGTATGGACCTACGACCTGCAGGGTCGCGTGCCCATCGGCAACAACTTCGTCAGCCCGGAGCAGCACCTGTTCTTCATCATCGAGTCCACCGCGTCGTGGGCGGTGTCACTCGACGTCGACGGCCACGAACGCTTCGCGGTGGAGGTTCCGACGATGCAGTCAGACCCCGACCGCGCGTACCCGCTCGGCCTCGTCGATGACCTCTTCATGGTCGCGACCTTCACCTCGCTCCACGCGCTGCGGACCTCAGATGGCTCGACGGCGTGGAGCGTGCCGTGGGCGTCGCTGCAGCCGCTCCAACGCGTGGAGGGGCCCGGCGGCGTGATGGCGCCGATGCTCAAGGTGTTCCGCGCTGACGACGGCGACGTGTTGCTGGTCTGGCAGAGCGACTCGGGCGTGTGGTTCGCGCGGCTCGCGCACGCCGACGGCCAGACGCTTCAGCTCACCAACCCGGGCGGTCGGTTGGTGGAGCTCGGCCCGTCGATGTCGGAGCAGGGGGCGTTGCTGATTCCGTTCGCGACCCGTCAGTCGGTGACGCGCCTGTCGGCGTATGATCAGATGGGAGGGCTCCTCTGGTCGCGCGCGCTCGACGGCAGCCGCACGGCCGACGCGTCGTATAGCGGTCACGCCGTCGTCGGCATCGGGAGCAGCTGCTCCGGCGCGGGGGAGGTGCTCGACAGCGCGACGGGCGCCCCGGCGTGGGACCTGTCGCCCCTGGTCGGCATGCAGCCGGTGATGAACGCCCAGCAGTTGATTCGCGTCGCCGTCGACACCGGCGGCCACTGCGGGTGGAGCGGCTTCCCCACGTGGCTTCAGAGCCTCCGCCTCAGCGATGGGCAGGAGCTGTGGCGCGTGCCGCTCACCTCGAAGTGGTCGTTCCCCACCAGCCTCCCGGTGTTGACCGCGGAGAACTCGGTGTTGGTCGCCGCGAATCGGGGCGCCGAGGGCATCAGGCTCGTCGACGTCTCGCTCGACGGCGTTGTCCGCTACGACTGCGCGCTGCCGACGTCATTCCACTGGGGCAATGACTACCCGACCAACCTCGTCGGCGACCGCCTGGTGCTGTTCAACAACGACGTCCTCCGGGCGTTCTCGACGAAGCGTCACCTCGCCGCGCACGGTTGGGTGCTGGGCCACGGGAACCCGGGCGGGACCCATCGCGCGCTGCCGTAATCAGCTCACGATGGAGGGCCAGTTGCGCGCCAGCCAGCGGCGACGGTCGGCGTCTTCCGCCCAGCTCGGCGCCAGTGGGTCGACCAGCCGCGAGCGCGAGAGCAGCGCGTTGAAGGTCGCCATCGTCTCGCGCGCGAAGCCGGCGTCGTGAACCAGCAGCAGCACCTCGCTCTCCCAGTACGACGAGGTGACGTCGACGTTGGCGCTGCCCACCGCCACCGTGTCTTCGTCGCGCACGAAGAGCTTGGCGTGCACGTGCGGCCACAGCGTCTTCAACGTCGGCGACGGCATGCCCAGCTCGTAGCCCCGCGCGCCCGCGCGCAGCAGCGGCTCGAGGCGCGCGCGCACCAGGTTGTCGCCCAACGCGCGCATCGCACCGCCGGGGAACAGCGCGTTCTCGTCGCCCCAACGCGGCCGCACGTTGCCGAACAACAGCGTCACCTCGACGCCGCGTTCGAGGCTGCGGCGCAGCGCGCGTTGCAGCTCCAGCACCAGGGGGAAGGTGTTGACGAAGAGGAGGCGGCGCTTCGCGGAGTGCACCAGCGCCAGCAGCGCGTCGAGCGTGCGCGTGTCTCGCAAGCCTTCGTGCAGCACCAGCTCGCAGTCGAGGTCTCCGGCCGCCGCCACTGGCGAGACGATGAACGTGTCCCCGCCCGCGCGCGTCCAGTCGTCGAGGAAGGCGCGCTCCAGCCGCTCGACCAGCGGGCCCTCGAGCGCCGCGCTGGCGTCGAGCCACGGCACCTCGCGGTACGGCGTCTCCGCGCTCAACGAGAGTTCGTCGAAGCCCCGGTAGTACGTCGCGCCGAGGTTGCGGCCGCTCACTGTCGCCGCGTGGCCGTCGACCACCACCAGCTTGCGGTGGTTGCGCTGCTTCAAGTCGGTCAGCGTCGGCACGCCGTCGAGCGGGCGTGAGACGCGCAGCTCCACGTTGGGCGCGTCGCGGAGGCGCTCCAGCACCGGGTTCTTCGCGCCGTACACGTCGTGCCGGCTGTACAGCGCGTCGACCAGCACGCGCACCTTCACGCCGCGCGCGCCGGCGTCACGAAGCGCGTCCATGAAGGCGATGGACACCGCGTCGTCGTCGACGATGTAGCACTGCCAGTGCACCCGCTCGCGCGCCGCGCCGATGGCGCTCAGCAGCCGCTCGCGCTCGACGCGGTTGTCCAGCTGCAGCGTCACGCGATGCCCACCGGCGCGCACCGTCTCGGCGGGCGGCACCTCACCGCGGAACACCTCCGCCTCGAGCAGCGCCGCGACGCGCTGGAGTCGCAGCGCATCGACGCTCTCCGGCACGTCGCCCGCGCCGCCGTCGTCGAGGAGCGCGCTCGCGTCGAGGATGCGCACGTGCCACGGCGCCCAGGCCGAGAGTTGCTCGCGAAGTTCCTCCAGCGTCTCCCGCGCGCGCAGCCGCACGAAGACGATGGTGTGGGTCGGCGCGAAGCGCTCCAATTCCTGTACATCGGCCTCCGTCACCCGCGCGTCGACCACCAGCAGATTGTCTGGTTTGAAGAGCCGCACCTGGGCGACTGGCGACGGCGCGCGGCTCGACCTGAGCGCTACGCGACGCGCGCCCGCGGGCAACCAGTCGAGCGGGAGTTCGATGACGCCGTGCCGGTGCGGCAGCGGTCCGCGCTCCTCGGCGCCCACCAGCAGGAAGGTCTCGTCGTGCGCCAGCGTCGCGCGGCCACGCACCGAGGTCTGCTCCACGACGACGGGGAAGTGCGTGGGGAAGCGCGCGCCGGGAGGGAAGGGCAGCGCGGTGGCGGTGAGCCGGTGCGGCAACAGCGCCGGGTCGGGCGCGTGGTGGAGGAACATCACCGGGCGCACCACCTGCTCCAGTGCCTCCGCCGCCAGCAGCGCCGCGGCCGCGCGCGTGGCGCTCCAGAGGTCGTCGGTCGCCACCACCAGCAGCTCCGCCGACGACTGCGCGTCGAACGCCCGCAGCGCGTCACCGGTGCCCGCGAGACCGGTCTGCAGCGCGTGCACCGTCACCTGTCGCTCCGGCAACAACGCGGCGAGCTGCGGTTCAGCCATGGCCACCTGGGCCCGCGTCGCGCCGCGCAGGAACACCTCGAAGCGCGACACGTCGGGCAGCGCGCGCGCGGTCTCGGCGGTGGCGGCCATCACGGTCGACTTCACGTGCATCGTCAGGGCGATGACCCCGGTGCGCGGCGGCGCCGGGGGCACGTGCGCGCCGACGCTCAACACGTCAGCGCCGTGCGGAGACGCCACCTCCAGCAGCGTCAGCACCCGCGCGCGCGGGCTGAGCGATGGCCACGGGCCGGCCACCACCAGCGTCGCCTCGCGTTGCCGCACCAGCGCCGGGAGCTGCGCGAGGTCGACGTGTTCTTCGATGGCCAGCGCGACCGGCGCGCCCTCGTAGTGCGCGGAGAGCGCCGCGTGCGTGTCGCGGGAGAGCCCGCCGGTGCACGCCACGATGACCTGCGTGACGTCGGGCGCGAAGCGCGTCGCGGCCTGCAGCACCGGCGCCAGCGCCGTCGACGGTTCGAGCACCAGCAGCACGCGTTCGTGCGTCATCCCGGGCGCGCACCCTAACCGCTGCCGCCGGCGGAATCCCACCGTGCAACCGGGTGTTGTGGCGCGGTGCGGGTTGGTCGAGAACCGCGCTGCCGATGAGCGAAGAACGCGTGCGCTGTGTGAAGTGCGAACGGTGGATGTTCCACCTCGCGCAGAAGTGCCCGCACTGCGGCGCGCTCCAGCCCACGCGCGTCGACCAGAAGCTGAGCAACGTGACGAGCGACGAGGCGAAGGCGCTGCTGGAGGCCTCCAACACCACGCGCGCGCCTTCCAGCTTCTTCAGCGTCGCGCACGAAATGGTGATGCCGCGCGAGGGCGCGCTGGAGCTGGTGTTGAGCGTGCTGGCCGCGCCGCTGACCATCTCCGCGGTGGCGCTCACCGGCTGGTACCACTCGCCCATCCGCCGGTGGCGCGCCATCGAGTCGGAGCTGGAGATGGCGCGGCTGGTCGCGGTGCCCGGCTCGGCGGTGATGCTGGCGGTGTTCCTCGTCGACGCGCCGAACCCCGCGGTGGCGTACGGGGTGCTGGGCACCAGCTTCGCGGCGTGGGCCGTGCGCGGGCTACGCCGCATGTCGAAACCCTGAGGGCGGCTCCGACTTCTTCGTGCAGGCCAACCCACTCCCGAGGAGCACCACATGCAACCCCAGAAAATCACTCCGTTTCTCTGGTTCGAAAAAGACGCCGAAAAAGCCGCGGAGTTCTACGTCTCGCTGTTCCCCGGCTCCCGCGTGCTGCAGGCGAGCCCGATGGTGACGACCTTCGAGCTCGCGGGCGTGCAGTTCATGGCGCTCAACGGCGGGCCGACGTTCAAGCCCACGCCGGCGTTCTCGATGTTCGTCACCTGCGAAGACCAGCGTGAGGTCGACGCGCTGTGGGACGCGCTGCTGAAGGGCGGCGGCGCGCCGTCGCAGTGCGGCTGGCTCAGCGACCGCTTCGGGCTGTCGTGGCAGGTGGTGCCGGCGGCGTTCATGAAGCTCGCCAGCGACCCGAACCCGAAGAAGTCGCAGGCGGTCATGCAGGCGATGTTGAAGATGGTGAAGCTCGACGTCGCGGCGCTCGAGCGCGCGCACCGGGAGGCCTGATCATGAAGTTCATGTTGATGATGCACCACCGTGGGAACAGTGCGCTGCAGCTCCTCTCGTGGGCGAAGGAGGACCTGCAGAACCACATCAGGTACATGAAGACCTTCGCGACGAAGCTCACCAGGCAGGGCGAGCTGGTCGCGGCCGAGGGCCTCGCGTTCCCCAACGAGGCGAAGGTGGTGAAGGCGAACGCCGACGGCACGCCCAACACCGACGGCGTCTTCCCCGAGACGCGCGAGTTCCTCGTCGGGTACTGGGTCGTCGACGTCGAGACGCCGCAGCGCGCGTATGAGATCGCCGCCGAGGCCTCGATGGCGCCGGGCCAGAAGGGCGCGCCGCTGCACCTCGACATCGAGGTACGGCAGGTGATGTCGGCGCCGCCGCTTGAATGAGCGACGCGCGCGTCACGGCGTTGCTTCGCGAGCTCGCGCCCCGTCTGGTGGGCGCGCTCGTGCGTCGGCATCGCGACCTGCAGGCGTGCGAAGACGCGGTTCAGGAGGCGCTGCTCGCCGCGTCGACGACGTGGCCGCGCACGGGGCTGCCTGCCGAGCCTCGCGCGTGGTTGCTGCACGTCGCGAACCGGCGCGTCATCGACTCGGTGCGCGCGGAGACCTCGCGTCGGCATCGTGAGGAGCTCGTCGTCTCGCTGGTGCCCGCCGACGAGCAACGCGCGCTGGCGGCCGACGAGGCGTTGGCCCTCGAGCACGACGACTCGCTGGACCTGCTGTTTCTCTGCTGTCACCCCGCGCTCTCGACGGCGTCGGCCATCGCGCTGACGTTGCGCGCGTTCTGTGGGCTGAGCACCGGTGAAATCGCGCGCGCGTTCCTGGTGCCGGAGCCGACCATGGGCCAGCGGCTGTCGCGCGCCCGCCAGACCGTGAAGGATGCGGGCATCTCCGGGGAGCCGCTGACTCCAGCGGAGCGCGCCGCGCGGCTGCCCGCGGTGCTGCACGTGCTCTACCTGATGTTCACCGAAGGCTACGCCGCGACCGAAGGCGAGGCCGTGCATCGCGTCGACCTGGTGGCGGAGGCGCTGCGGCTCACGCGCCTGTTGGGTTCGCTCCTCCCGCGCGCGCCGGAGGTGATGGGGTTGCTGGCGTTGATGCTGCTGACCGACGCGCGGCGGGCGGCGCGCACCGGCGAGGCGGGCGAGCTGATTCCCCTCGACGCACAAGACCGCTCGAAGTGGGACCGCGCGCTGCTTCGCGAAGGCACGGCGTTGATCGAGGCGGCGTTCTCACTCGGCGCGGTGGGGCCGTACCAACTGCAGGCGGCCATCGCGTCGCTGCACGGCGAGGCTGACTCGACCGAGCGCACCGACTGGCCGCAGATCGTCGCGCTCTACGAAGTGCTGCTGCGGATGACGCAGAACCCGATGGTCGCGCTCAACCACGCCGTGGCGTGGGCGATGGTGCACGGGCCGCGCGCGGGGCTCGAGAAGCTCGACGCGCTGCACGCCCTGAAAGACAACTACCGGCTCATCGCGGCGCGTGGGCACCTGCTGGAGCGCCTCGGCGAACCTGCCGCCGCCGCCGCGGCGTTCCGTCTGGCAGCGCAGAAGACCTCGAGCCTCCCAGAGCGCAACTTTCTCCTGCTGCGCGCCGCGTCCCTCTCTCCCGCGAGTGGGCGAGGGGCGGGGTGAGGGCCGCACTCAGCGCAGCCGCTGCTGGAGCGCCTCGGCGACGCCCTGCGGGTCTTCGACGTGAATCCAGTGGCCGGCGTCGAGCACGTCGACCGTCACGTACCCATCACTCGCGGCCTCGAGCGCCAGCGCCTTCGCGCGCTCCTCTTCGTCGTACACCAGCGACTTCGCGCCGATGACGAGGTGGAAGCGCGGGCCTTCGTGCGTGCGTGCGGCGTGCTCCACCACCGGCCAGAGGTCGACGCGGAAGTAGTCGTCGAGCAGCGCCTGGATGCGGTTCAGCTCCAGCGCGAAGACGAAGCCTTCGTCGCGTTTGACGAGGTTCATGCCCAGCCACGACGCGAGGCCGGGGCCGAAGCCGTACGTGCCCACGTCGCGCACGAAGTCGTCGCGCTTGGCCCACGGGCCGCGCAGCTCGCGCAGCATGGTGAGCACCTGCACCGTCTGCTCGCTGCCGCGCGCGTCGATGCGCGTGCCCGGCCCGGAGTCGAGCGTCAGCACGTGCCGCAGCGCGGGCACCTGCGCGCCGAGCGAGAGCGCGACCTTGCCGCCGAAGGAGTGCCCGACGATGGCCTCCGGTTCGAGCCGCAGCGAGCGCAGGGTCTCGATGACGTCGCGCGCGGCGTTGGCCACGGTGTCAGCGCCGTCGACGCCGAGCGACTGGCCGTGGGCGCGCAGGTCCATCAGCACGGCGACCAGCTCCGGCCGCGACTGGATGAAGCGCTTCGCGTGGCTGCGCAGGTTGCCGCCGGTGCCGAGGATGCCGTGGAGGAAGACGACCGCGCGCGCGCCGGCCCCAATCACTTCGTGATGCAGCAACACGTCAGATGGCCTTCTCGCCGCGCTCACCGGTGCGGATGCGCACCACCTGCTCGAGCGGCATGACGAAGATCTTCCCGTCGCCCACCGCGCCGCCGTGCTCGCTGCGCGCCGCGGAGAGGATGGCCTCGATGGTCTTGTCGACGTACGCGTCGTTGACGCACACCGTGACGCGCGACTTCTGCACCTTGCCGCTGCGCACCTTCTGCCCGCGGAAGAGCTCCACTTCGCCTTCTTGCCGCCCGTGGCCTTCGACGGTGTCGACGGTGATGCGGTAGTGGTCGCCCTCGTCGAGCACCGCCTTGAGCGACTCCTCGACGGCCTCCAGGCGCTCGGGGCGGATGACGGCGATGATCATCTTCATGGCGCGCTCCTTCAGTTCGGCGGCGCGGCCAGCGGCTGCGTCAGCACGCAGTAGCCATCGCCGCAGTGGAAGTTCGATGGGCAGTCACCGTCGCGGGTGCACGCGGGCAGGCACACCTTCCGCGCGCCGACGTCGCCCGCGCACGCCGACTTCTCGGGGCAGTCGCTCGCGGTGGTGCACTCCTTGGTGCAGATTTCTGCGCGCGCGCAGTACCCGTCTTTGAGGCCGGAGCACTCGTCGTGCTTGCGGCAGCTCTTGCCCGGCCACGCCACGAGGCCACAGCTCGACAACACCATCAGCAGCAACGCGCGCTTCATTCGAGCGGCCCCTGGCTGCGGTTGCCCTTGAACGGCGAGGGCCCGTACACGTCGTAGTCGTAGCCGCCGTCGACCTTGTTGGCCGGGAGCTGGCAGAAGCCGTCGACGCACTCCATGTCCTTGGTCTCCGGGCAGAAGCCGTCGGGCGACTCTTCGGTCGCGTACCCGCCGTCAGGCAGCGTCTGCCCCGGCAGCGCGTTGTTGCGGCAGCCGTAGTTGGTGCTCACCCAGCAGTCGCTGGTCTGCGTGCACGTGCGGGTGCACACCTCCGCCAGCGCGCAGTAGTAGTCGTGCGGGCAGTTCGCGCTGCGCGGGTCGCACACGCCGCCCGCCGGAGAGGGGCACGCCGCCTGCTGGCAGCTCGCCACCACGAGAAAGATGAAAAGAGCCTGCTTCTTCATGCCTGTAGCAACAACCTACTCGTTTGATTCTCCAACGCGATTTTCTCTTTGCCGACAGAGTCCGACATGTGGGCCTGCGGCGTGGGTGCTCCAATGTCAAAGCACTTGGGTGAAAGGGCAATATTCCGTGGCCGGCGGCGGCCGATGACTGCTGCATGGCGACCTACACGATTCGTTCGGGCGACACGCTGAGCAGCATTGCCTCGCGGTACCACACCACGGTGGCGGCGCTGGCCGCGGCCAACCACATCAGCAACCCCAACGTCATCTACGCGGGCCAGAGCCTCACGGTGCCCGACTCGTACTCGACGACGCCGGCGCCGGCGCCCGCGCAGACCAGCAGCGGGAGCGTCAGCTACACGGTGAAGAGCGGCGACTCGCTGTCGGCCATCGCCTCGCGCTACGGCACCACGGTGGCGGCCATCGCGGCGCGCAACGGCATCAGCAACCCGAACCTCATCTACGTCGGGCAGAAGCTGACCATCCCCACCAGCGGCGGGAGCGCGGCGCCGGCCCCGGCTCCGTCGGCGCCCGCGCAGAGCAGCGGCGGCGGCACGTACCGCGTGCGCGCGGGTGACACGCTCTCGGGCATCGCGTCGCGCTACGGCACCACGACGGCGGCGCTGGCGCAGCTCAACGGCATCTCGAACCCCAACCTCATCTACGTGGGGCAGGTGCTGCGGCTGCCGGGCGGCTCGTCGACGCCCGCGCCCGCACCGGTGACGCCCGCGCCCGCGCCGTCGAGCGGCGGCTCCTACACGGTGAAGAGCGGCGACACGCTGTCGGGCATCGCGTCGCGCTACGGCACCACGGTGTCGGCGCTGGCGCAGCTCAACGGCATCTCGAACCCGAACCTCATCTACGTGGGCCAGGTGTTGCGCCTGCCGAACGGCGTGTCGGGCCCCGGCCCGGTGACGCCGACGAACCCCACGCCCGGCCCGACGACGGGCGGCATCAGCAAGGCGCAGCTGCTGCAGATCATGCCGAACCTGAGCAGCGCAAAGGCCGACCAGTACCTGCCGTATCTGAACCAGGCGATGATTCAGGGCGGCATCAACACGCCGCAGCGGCAGGCGATGTTCCTCGCGCAGTTGGCGCACGAGTCGGGGCAGCTGCGCTACTTCGAGGAGATTGCGTCGGGCGCCGCGTACGAGGGCCGCAGCGACCTCGGCAACATCTACCCGGGCGATGGCGTCCGCTACAAAGGCCGCGGGCCGATCCAGCTCACGGGCCGCAACAACTACCGCGCCGCGGGCAACGCGCTGGGCGTCGATTTCGAGAACAACCCGACGCTGGTGGCGACGCCGGAGTGGGGCTTCAAGGTCGCGGTGTGGTTCTGGAACAGCCGCAACCTCAACGCGGCCGCTGACCGCGGTGACTTCGACTACACGACCTACCGCATCAACGGCGGGTACAACGGCAACTCCGCGCGCCACTACTACTGGGAGCAGGCGAAGGCGGCGCTGGGCATCTGACGTCGGCGGTAGGGTCGGGGCATGAACCTCGTCTCGACCTACGTGCACCTGAAGCCGGACCGACTCGCAGCGCTGGAGCCGGTCACGGAGACGTTCTGGCCGACCATCGAAACGCGCAGCGACCTCGACCCGGGGCAGCTGGTGATGCGCTTCGACTTCACCGGCGACTGGCCGACGTGGGAGGTGCACCCGGCGGGCGACGAAATCGTCACGCTGCTCTCGGGCGAAGCGGAGATGATCCTGCGCACCGCGAAGGGTGACGAGCGCGTGCACCTGAAGACGCCCGGTGACTTCGTGGTGGTGCCGAAGGGCGTGTGGCACACGGGGAAGCACCGGGTGCCGACGTCGATGTTGTTCATCACGCCCGGCGAGGGCACGGAGAACCGCGCGACGCCTCCGTGAAGTTCACGCGTGGTCGAAAATGCGTATTGAGTACGTATTTTCGACCAAGCGCGAGAACGCTCGCTCAGGCCACGCGGATTTCAGACTTCAGACTGCGCGCGATGAAGCACTCCGCGTGCGCGCGGTGGTGCAGGGCCGCGAGCTGATCAGCGTTCGGCGGCGTTCCGCTCCACACGATGCGCGGGTGGAGGACAATCTCCGCCACCCACCCGTCACGCAGATGCCCCTCCGCTTCATCGACGTACGACTCGGCGACGAAGCCATCGTTCGCCGCAAGGAAGAGGAAGGTCAGCATGTGACAGCTCGAGGCCGAGGCGACGAGCGCCTCCTCGGGGTCGACGGCGTCCTCCACGGTCTGCGGGAGCGGGACGACGTGGGGTGACGCCGCGGCGCGCACGGTGAGGCCACCATCGAAGCGCCACGTGTGCGCGCGCTGGTACTTCTTGCGGGCGAAGTCGCCGTCCTTCTTCCACTCCACCGTCGCGCGATGCGTGCTCATGGGCGGCAAAACTAATCGATGTCACGAGCCGCGCGCCTGCGCCGTCTTCCCCGTGCTTTCGCGGCCCGGAGCGGCCGCTTTTCCTGCTAGGTGACGGCCCCGATGAATCCGATTCTCGTCTCGGTTTTCCTGTTCTGCGGTCTGGGCTTCTTCCTGGTGACCATGTGGGGTCGCATGAAGCAGCTCAAGGCGCTGTCGCCGGAGCCCGGCAACCGTCTCGACCGGAAGGGCGAGCGCTTCAAGGCGCTGCTGATGTTCGGCCTCGGGCAGAAGCGCATGGTCGACCGCGAGGAGCGGCTCCCCGGCATGATGCACGTGCTCATCTTCGGCGCGTTCATGACGGTGCAGCTGCGCACCATCATGCTCTTCGTCATGGCGTACTCGACGAGCGCCCGAGACGTGCTGACCAACTTCGCCGACCCGTTCTGGGCCGACGCCTCGGTGCTGGCGGGGCTCTACAAGGCGTACCTCTTCGCGAAGGACATCATCGCCGGGCTGTCGGTCTTCGGCGTGCTGTACTTCTTCTGGCTGCGCCTCGTGGTGCACCCCAAGCGCATGACCGAGTCGGGTGAGGCGCTGCTCATCCTCGGGTTCATCGGCGGGCTGATGGTGACGGAGTTCATCTTCGGCGCCTCGCACTTCCGCGAGCAGGGCATCGAGTGGTCGTCGTACGAGCCGGTGACCTCGCTGGTGGGCCGCGCGCTCTCCGGCATGGAGACGCACTCGCTGCACGAGCTGGGCATCCTCTGCTTCTGGACGCACCTGCTCATCGTCGTGGTGTTCCTGAACTTCCTCCCGTACGGCAAGCACTTCCACGTCATCGTCGGCCTGCCCAACGTGTTCATGAAGCGGCTGGAGCCGCTCGACCGCCCGAACATCTCGACCAGCGCGAAGCTGTCGACGCCCAACCTCGAGAAGGAGGAGTTCGGCGCGAAGGTCATCACCCAGATGTCGTGGAAGCAGGCGCTCGACGTCAACACCTGCACCGAGTGCGGCCGCTGCCAGACGCACTGCCCGACGTACATCACCGGCAAGCCGCTGACGCACAAGGCGGTCAACCAGAGCATCAAGCACTTCCTGTGGGACCACGAAGACCAGCTCGCCACCGCGAAGAAGAAGGAAGACGGCACCTTCGTGTGGAACGACGGCACCGGCGCCGAGGTGGAGATGCCCTCGCTGGTCGCGGCCGAAGCCGGGGTGCTCAAGCCCGAGACCGTGTGGGCGTGCACCACCTGCGGTTGGTGCGAGCAGGCGTGCCCGGTGTTCATCGAGAACGTGCCGCGCCTCATCGACATGCGCCGCTACAAGGTGCAGGTCGAAGCCGATTTCCCCGTCGAGATGCAGCGCGTCTTCGAGGGCGTCGAGCGCCAGGGCAACCCCTGGGGTCTGGGCCAGGAGAAGCGCGACGAGTGGGAAGGCGACCTGCCGCTCCCGAAGTGGGGCGACGGCGGCACCTACGAGTACCTCTTCTACGTGGGCTGCGCGGGCTCGTACGACGAGCGCATGAAGAAGGTCTCGCGCGCGGTGGCGAAGATTCTCACCGAGGCCGGGGTGAAGTTCGCGACGCTGGGCAAGGAGGAGACCTGCAACGGTGAGCTCGCTCGCCGCGGCGGCAACGAATACCTCTACCAGACCATGGCGAAGATGAACGTCGAGTCGTGGAACTCGAAGGGCATCAAGGCCATCGTCACGCAGTGCCCCCACTGCTTCAACACCATCAAGAATGAGTACCCGGAGTTCGGCGGCACCTACACCGTCATCTCGCACACCGAGCTCATCAACCAGCTGCTGAAGGACAAGCGCATCAAGCTCAAGCAGGTGATGACCGAGAAGCTCACCTTCCATGACCCCTGCTACCTCGGCCGCCACAACGGGGTGTACGAGGCGCCGCGCGAGGTGCTCAACGCCATCCCCGGGCTGGAAGTGGTGGAGATGCAGCGCAGCAAGCGCGAGTCGTTCTGCTGCGGCGCCGGCGGCGCCCGCATGTGGATGGAGGAGCACGAGGGCACGCGCATCAACCACAACCGCGCGAACGAGGTGGCGCTCACCCTGGCGCACGCGAAGGACGAGACGATTCCGTTCCCCTCCGCGACCGACCGCAAGCATCCGGGCGCGGTGGGCGAGTACTCCGGCCAGGCCGAGGGCACCGTCGCCGTGGCGTGCCCCTTCTGTCACACCATGATTCGCGACGGCCTCGCCGACACGCACCGTGAGAACGTGAAGGTGCGCGATGTCGCCGAGCTGGTCGCCGAGTCGCTGCAGACGAAAGCGTGAACCATGGAGATGCTGAAAGCGGGCGACGTCGCTCCTGACTTCTCGACGGTCGACTGCCGGGGCGAGGCGCTCTCGCTCTCGCAGTTCCGCGGCAAGCAGAAGGTGGTGCTCTTCTTCTTCCCGCGCGCGTTCACGCCGTACTGCACCGAGGAGGTGCGGTACTTCCAGGCGCACTACGCGCGCATTCGCGCCGCGGGCGCGGAGCTCATCGGCGTCAGCGTCGACCGGCACGAGCGCAACTGCGAGTTCGCGAAGTCGGAGAACCTCGAGTTCCGCCTGCTGGGCGACGAGTCGCACGCCATCAGCGAGCAGTACGGGGTGCTGTGGCCGCAGCTGAAAATCGACCGCCGCGCGACGTTCTTCATCGGGCTCGACGGCGTCATCGAGGGCGTACTGCACCACGAGACGGAGGTGTCACGGCACCTCGACGACGTGCTCTCGCGCCTGGGCGTGAAGGCGGCGTGAAGCGCTCGTTGGTGGTGGTGCTGCTCGCGGGCTGCGCCGCCGAACAGTGGGCGCTTCCGATGAAGGAGGCTCCAAGCGACGTGCCGTTCTGCGACGGAGCTCCAGTGAAGATCGTCGACGGCGAAGACGGTGGTCACCGCCTCGACATGCCGGGCGTCTGGGACTGCTCGTGGTTGATCAAGAAGTATCCCGGGCTCAACGACCACGCGTGGGACGGAGCGATCGACTTCAGGCTCACCGTCGACGACGACGGGGGCGTCTCGGACGTCTGCGTCAAGGGCGGCAACTTCGGCGACGTGCCTGACTACGTGAGCTGCATTGCTTCGAAGGTGAAGCGACGACGTGGCCTGCCGCCCGGCCGACACGTGTGGCGGTTGAAGTTCGTCATGCGGTGAGTGGTGTGACCGGGTTCCAGCGCGCCGAGCGTCTGAATCAGCCGATGCCCATGCGGGCCTTGATGGCCTGCAGCTCGCGCCGCGCATCGTCGCGCTGGTCGAGCAGCACCATCATCTCGTTGTGCAGCTTGGCGTACTCGGCGTCGGCGTGACGCCACTCGCCGGTCGCGTGCTCCAGTTGCTGCGTGAGCTGCGCCGCCTGCGCGTGGGCCTCGGCGAGCGACTTGCGCGTGGTCTCGAGCTGCGCGGTGGTGTCGTTGAGCGCACTCTCCAGCTCGCGAATCTTCGAGCGCGCGTCGAGCAGCCGCTGCGCCGTAATCTGCAGCTTGTCTTTCTCTTCGCTGAGCGCCTGCGCTGACGCGGCCTGCAGCGCGGTCTGCGCGGCCTCGACCTCGGCCACCTTCGCGCGCAGCGCGTTGCGTTCCTTCTCGACCTTGCCCACCTCGACGTTCAATTCGTCGCGGCGCGCGCGCAGCGAGTTCAGCTCGCCGTGCAGCTTCGCCGACTCGGCCTCGAACTCATTCAAGCGCCCGCGCAGCAGGCCGGCCTCGTCTTCGAGGCGCGACTCCAGCGCGGCCTTCTCGGCGCGCAGCGCGGTGGCCTCTTCTTCGAAGCGCACCTCGGCAGCGGTCTTCTCGTCGCGGAGCCGGTTTAGCTCCTCCTCGAGCTTCGCCTTCTCTTCGCGCGTGGCGAGGAGCTCTTCGTCGCTCGCGTCTTTCAACGCCTTGAGCGTGGCGGTCTCTTCGTCGAGGCGCGCGCCCAGCGCGGTCTTCTCGGCGCGCAGCGCGTTGGTCTCTTCGCCCAGCGCGGCCATCTCGACGCGCAGCGCTTCGCTGGCGTCCCCGTTGGCCTCGCGCAGCTTGTTCATCGCGTGCTCGAGCTCGTTGCAGCGCTTCTCCCACGCGGTGGAGCGCTCCTTCTCGGCGTCGAGTTCGCGCTCGAGCTCGCCCACGCGCGGGGCGACGCCGTCTTCGTGACCGTGCCGCAGCTGGTGGACCTCGTCTTCGAGCTCCTTGGCGCGGGCCTCCCACTCGGCGAGGCGCTCGCGCTCCGCGGTCAGCTCGCGCTCCAGCTGCGTCACGCGCACGCCCAGCAGCGCGTCGCCACCGCCGACGTTGGTCTTCTCGTCGCGCGCGCGAGAAATCTCCTCCCGGAGCCGCGCGTTGTCGGCCTGTGCGGTCTTCAGCTCGTCGGCGGCGCGCTGCAGCAGCTCGAGCACGTTGGGGTCCATAGGGCGCGCGAAGTTGTACACCAGAACGCGCGGCGGGCCGCCGTGCTAGCTGCCTCGTTCTGGTGGAACCGGAACTCCGCAGCGACAGGCTGGCGTTGTTCGACGCGCTGGTGCGGCACGGCGGTTTCTCGGCCGCCGCCCGGGCGCTTGGGGTCCCCCAGTCGTCGGTGAGTCAGCAGGTGGCCGCGCTCGAAGCAGACGTCGGTGAGCCGCTGGTCGACCGCTCGACGCGCAAGCTGCGACTGACGGAGGCCGGCCAGGCGCTCGCGGTGCACGCCCGCGCGGTGTTGGACGCCCTGGAGTCGTCACGCGCCGCGCTGCGGAACCTCGGCAGCATCGCCCGCGGGCCGCTGAAGCTGGGGGCCAGTGACACGCTGGCCACGCATCTCCTCCCGCCGGTGTTCGCGGCGTTCCGCGCGGCGCACCCGCATGCCGAGCTCCAGTTGGACAACCGGCCTTCACCGGCGCTGGCGGAGCGCGTCGCGGCGCGCGAGCTGGATCTCGCGGTCGTCACCTTGCCGCTCCCCGGCGGCACGACGGTCGACGCGCTGAAGCAGCACCCGCTGTGTGTGCAGACCGACGTCGTCATCGCGCCGCCGGCGCACGCGCTCGCGGCGCGCAAGCGGGTCTCCGCGGTCGAGCTGACCAAGTACCCGCTGGTGTTGCTCGACCGCACCACCGGCACGCGCGCGTGGCTGGAGCGCGCCTTCGCGCAGGCCCACGTCGCGCCGCGCGTGGTGATGGAGATGAGCAGCCTCGAGGTGCTCAAGCGGCTCGTCGCCCTCGGGTTCGGGGTGTCGGTGGTGCCCGACTTCGCGGTGCGCGCGGAGCTCGACGCCGGGCAGCTCATCGCCCGGCCGCTGGCGAACGCGCAGCGGCGCATGGTGGGGCTGGTGCTGCCGCCGTCGCCGACGCGCATCGCGCTGGCCTTCGCGGAGCTCGCGCGCGCGACGTTGCGTTGAGCGCCTACTGCCGCGACGCGGCGGAGGGGTGGTGCTCGTCGTCGTGGTGCGCCGTGGGCGGCGACTCGAGGAAGTAGCGCGCCGGGCCTTCACCTTTGTGGAAGGTGAGCTCCCAGAGCAGCCCCGTCCACGAGTGCACGTGCGCGAGCGGCTCGTAGAGCTCCTTCGCCATGAGGTGCAGCTTGCGCGCGCGGTTCCACGGCACGTTGGGCACGTCGTGGTGCTCCACGTGGTAGCCGACGTCGAACGACACCCAGTTGAGCGGGCCGTAATACGAGGCGGTCGGCTGCCCGGGCTTCACCGTGAGGTGCTCCGCGTAGCGACGCACGCCCACCGGGTGATGCGCGAAGGCCATCAGCCCCGACGCGCCGAGGAAGAGGAACACCTTCCACCCGAGGAGGAGGAACACCGCCGCGCCCGCCACCGCGTTCGCCGCGATGTTGAGCCACGCCCACGCCGACAGCTTGTGCCCGCGCGAGTTGAAGGTCACCACCATCGGCCCGATGACGTGCCACACGTACGTGCGCAGCCGCGTGGTCGCGAAGCGGAAGTCCCACGCGCCGGGGGCCTGCGTGTCGGCGCCGTCGGGCTCGCCGAGGTGCGCGTGGTGCAGCAGGTGCTTCTCGCGGAAGTCGATGGCCGCCGGGAAGATGAGCGGCAGGTTCGCGAAGATGGCGATGAGCTTGTTCGCCCACGGCTTGCGGAAGATGAGGTCGTGCGCGGCGTCGTGAATCAACACGCCCAGCGCGTGCGCGATGAAGGCGCCCACCGCGTAGGAGAGCAGCACAATCGCCCACCACGGCAGCGCCGAGAACGCCACCGCCAAACCCACCTCGAGGGCCACGAGCGCCACCACCACCAGCGCGGTCCACGGGTTGGGCCCCATCAGGGTGCGGGCTTCCGGGTACCGCTCCAGCAGTTGTTTGCGACGCTCGGAGTGCCACCGCACGCCGTACTTCGTCGAAGACATGCGGCAACTGCTAACGCCGCCGGGAATTTTTGTGTGTGAAGATTCACCAACAAATGCCACCTCACGCGGTGCGCGTGAGCTTCGCGAGTAGGCGCGCTTCTCGCTGCTGTCCGCGCGCCTTCGCTTTCTGCTGTTCGTGCTCGCGGTTGCGGGCCGGCCCGTGCACCTCGAGTGTTTCGAAAAGTTCCTCTGTCGCGGCCTGCACCTTGCGGATGGCGCGCTCGAACGCGGCTTCGTTCGCCTTCGAGGGCTTCGCCATGCCCGACAGCTTGCGGACGAACTGAAGCGCGCTGGCGCGGATCTCCTCCGGCGTCGCCGGAGGCTCGAAGTGGTGCAGCGTCTTGATGTTCCGGCACATGCCGCGTTTCTTAGAGCGGCTCGGCCTCGGGCGTCACCTCGGCGGTGACAGGCGTCGCTGAACCCACTTCATTTTCTGAAGTCAGGGCGGGAGGCGAGATGAGGTCGTCCGACTCCACCTTCGCCTTCGACGAGAGCGCCACCTTCAAGATGCCGGGGAAGACGACGAGCATCAGCCCCGTCGCCAGCACGATGCCGAAGATGACGACGGTGGCCAGCGGCCGCTGCACCTCGGAGCCCGCGCCCTCGTTGATGGCCATGGGGAAGAAACCCAGCGCCGCGACGGCAGCGGTGGTCAACACCGCGCGCAGCGTGTGCGCCGCGCCGTGCTGCAGCGCCTCGTCGAGCGAGTGCCCATGGTCGAGCAGCTTCTTCACGTCGGTGGTCATGACGACGCCGTTGAGCACCGCCACGCCGGCCAGCGCGATGAAGCCCACCGCCGCGGGCAGCGAGAAGTTCATCCCCCGCACCAGGAGGCCCAGCGCGCCGCCGATGAGCGCCAGCGGCACCAGCGAGAAGACGCCCGCCGCCACGCGCACCGAGCCGAAGGTCATCACCAGCATGCCCATGATGATGAGCATCGCCAGCGGCACCACCATCGCCAGGCGCTGCTGCGCGCGCTCGAGGTTCTCGAACTGGCCGCCCCAGGTCACCGTGTAGCCGGTGGCCAGCGGCACGTCTTTCTTCACCTTGGCCTGCGCCTCGGCGACCCACGACGCGAGGTCGCGGCCGCGGAGGTTCGCCTCCACGCGCACCGTGCGCTGGAAGCCCTCCCGGCGCACGGTTGCCGGGCCTTCAGTGTCTTCGATGGTGCCCAGCTCGTCGAGGCTCACCTGCTGGCCGTCGGCGGTCTCCACGAAGAGGTCGCCCAGGCCCTTGCGGGTGTTCTCCGTCGGCGGCGAGAGCAGCTTCACCTCGAAGCGCTTCGGGCCCTCGTAGATGCTGCCCACGTGCGCACCGACGCGCGCGGCTTCGAGCGTGCGGAAGACGTCGTTCAATTCCACGCCGTAGCGCGCGAGGCGCTCGCGGTCGGGCGTGAAGACGATGTTGGGCATGCCCAGCAGGCGCTCGATGCGCACGTCGCCGGTGCCGTTGATGCCGCGCACCACCTCACCGACGGCGTTCGACTTCTCCACCAGCGCGTCGAGGTCGGGGCCGAAGATTTGAATCGCCACGTCGGCGCGGCTGCCGGAGATGAGCTCGTTGGTGCGGTCTTCGATGGGCTGGCTGACCGACACGAAGGTGCCCGCCACGCGGCTCTCGATGGCCGTCTTGATGACCTCCGAGAGCTCGTCGAGGTCGTGCGCGCTCGTCCACTCCTTCTCGGGCTTCAAGCGCACGAACATGTCGGTGTTGTCGTTGCCCACCGGGTCGAAGGCCAGCTCCGCGCGGCCGGTGAAGGCCAGCGTGGTGATGACCTCGGGGAACTCCTTCAAGACCTTCTCGGCTTCGAAGTCGAGCCGCCGCGCTTCCTGCAGGCCGATGCTCGGCGTGCGGCGGATGGTGACCACGATGTCGCCTTCTTGAATGCGTGGCACGAAGTCGGCGCCGCGCGCGCCCAGCAGCCACATCGAGATGACCAGCGCCACCGACATCGCGGCCAGCAGCGGCCAGCGCAGCTCGATGAAGCGCGGCACCAGCGGCTCGTAGCGGCGGCGGAGCGCGCCCAGCCACTTCGGCCCTTCGTTCTTCGGCGGCGGCATCATCAGCGCCAGCACGCCGGGGAAGAAGATGACCGAGTAGATGAGCGCGCCGAACAGCGCGCACGCCATCACCGTGGCCATCGGGCGGAACATCTTCCCCTCCACGCCCTGCAGCGCCAGGAGCGGGATGTAGACCAGCATGATGATGGCCACCGAGAAGGCCACCGGCCGCGCTACGGGAGCGGCGGCGTCGATGAAGGCCGTGCGCACCTCCGACTTCTTGGTGAACTGCCGGCCCGCCATCGCCGCGATGATGGCCTCGAGCACCACGATGGGCCCGTCGACCAGGAAGCCGAAGTCGATGGCCCCCAGCGACATCAGGTCGCCCGTCACGCCGAAGAGGTGCATGCCGAAGAGGGCAATCGACATCGACGCGGGGATACCGAGCACCACCGCCAGCGCGCCGCGGATGGTCCCGAGGAACACCGTCAGCACCAGCAGCACCACCAGCGCGCCCTCGAGGATGTTCTTGATGACTGTGCCCACGGTGGCGTTCACGAAGTCGCTGCGGTCGTAGATGGTGTCGATGACCACGCCCGGCGGCAGCGTCTTCTGGATCTCCGCCACGCGCTCCTTCACGGAGTGGGTGACGACGCGCGAGTTCGCGCCCAGCAGCATCATCGCGGTGCCGGTGACTACTTCGCCCTCGGCGTCGCGGGTGGTGACGCCGTAGCGCAGCGCCGCGCCCACCTTCACGTCGGCCAGCTGCCGCACCAGCACGTGGCCGTCGGGGCCGCCCTTCACCACCACGTTGGCGATGTCGTCTTCGCCGTTGAGCCGCCCGTTGCCGCGCACGAGGATGTTCTCGCCGTTGTTCTCGAGGTACCCGGCGCCCACCGATGACGACGCGGTCTCCAGCGCCTGCTGCAGCTGCGAGAGCGTGACGCCGAAGGCCTTGAGCCGCGCGGGTGAGGTCGTCACCTGGTACTGCTTCAGCTCGCCGCCCATCGGGTTGACCTCGATGACGCCCGGCACGGAGCGGATCTTCGGGCCAATCTCCCAGTCCAACATCGTGCGCAGCTGCATCGGCGAGTGGTCACCGGTCTCGCTGCGCACCACGAAGATGTAGATTTCGCCGAGGCCGGTCGACACCGGCGCCAGCTGCGGCGGCGCGACGAAGCCCGGCAGGTCGGCCGTCACTTCACGCAGCCGCTCGCTCACCAGCTGGCGTGCGAACCACACGTCCATCGAGTCGTCGAACACCACCGTCACCGCCGAGAGGCCGGGGCGGCTGACGCTGCGCAGCTCCGAGAGCTTGGGCAGGCCGTTGAAGGCCAGCTCCATCGGCGCGGTCACCATGCGCTCCACTTCGATGGGCGAGAGGCCCGGCGCCTCGGTCAGCACCGCGACCTGCACGGTGCTCACGTCGGGCATGGCGTCGATGGGCAACCTCGACGCGGCGAAGCCGCCGAGCAGCAGCAGCACCAGCAAGCCGCCCATCACCCCGGTCTTGTACTGAACACTCAGTTCAACGAGTCGTGACAGCATGTCAGCGGAAGACCTCCGCCTTGAGCGCGAGGACGCCCGACACCACGACCTGCTCGCCGGGCTTCACGCCCTCGAGCACCGCCACGGAGTCAGCATCTTCAGGCCCCAGCTTCAGCTCGCGCGGCTCCACCGCGTTGGGGCCCGCGGCGACGAACACCGTCGGCTTGCCGTCGACGCGCGTGACCGCGGTGCGCGGAATGGTGAGGCGCGTGTCGCGCGGCCCGGAGGTGTGGATGACGGCGGTCACCGAGAGGCCCGCGCGGAGGCGGCGCTCGGTGTTGTCCATCTCCACGCGCACGTGCGCGGAGCGCGTCTCGGGGTCGATGATGTCGGAGACGTGCTGCACGGTGCCGGTGAAGGTGTGGCCCTTGTCGGCCGGCAGCTTGAGGTCGACCTGGTCGCCCTCCCGCACGCCGGGCACGTCGCGCTCGAACACCGTCAGCTCCACCCACACCTTCGAGAGGTCGGCCACCACCATCACCGTGTCGGTGGGCGAGACCGTCTCACCGCGGCGCGACTTGAGCTCCACCACGTGCCCGGCGATGGGGCTGCGCAGCTTCAGCACGCCCAGCTCGCCGCCCAGCGTGCCGCCCAGCGCCTCCACGGCCTTCTCGGTGGCGATGCGCTCGGCGGTGGCGGCCTTCAGCGCGGCCTCCGCGTACTGCGCGTCGCGCTCCGCCGACACCTTCGCGTCGGCCAGCTTGCGCTCGCGCTCGGCGTCGGCCCGCGCCACGTCTTCGTGCGCGCGCGCCTTGAGCACCTCGGCCTGGGCGCGGCCCAGCTCGACGCTCTCCAGCTCGGCAACCACCTCGCCGGCGGTCACCTCTTCGCCCTCGAACTTGTGCAGCGTGCGCAGGCGGCCCTCGATGCGGGCGCCCAGCGCGCTGACGCGGCGCGCGTCCAACGTCACCTCGCCGGTGACGTAGAGGTTCGGCGTCAGCTCCGAGTCTTCGGCCGGCGCGAAGGTGATCTTCTCGCGCGCGGCGAACGGCGCCGGGTAATGGATGACGCCGCCCTCGAGCCACGGCGTCACGCGCTCCGGCGCGACCGACACCGGCTCGGGCTTGAACGCCGCGCGCAGCGCCAGCACCAACAGCGCCGCGGCCAGCACCGCGCCGCCGGCGTACAGCCAGCGCTTCTGCTTCGCGTTCATCGGGGGGGGAAGGGCGGTCGTCGTCACGGGTTCAAACCTCCTGAGGTGCGTTGGAGTTCGACCCAGTCAGCCCACGCGGCCGACAGGGTCTCGAGGTGCTCACGTTCGAGGCGCAGCGTGTCTCTGGCCGCGCCCGTGAGGCGGAAGATGTCGAAGCGGCCGGCGCGCCAGCCCTCTTCGATGAGCGACTGCGTGCGCCGCGCCTGGGGCAGCGCGTGCTCGGTCAGCAGCATCACCTGCTGCCGCCGTGCTTCGTAGGAGTGCCGCGACAACGCGACCTCGCGCGCCACCCGCCGCAGCTGCGACTTGAGGCGCGCCTTCTCGGTCTCGCGCTGCGCCCGCGCCACCGCCCGCTGCCCCTGGTTGCGGTTCGCGACGGGGATCTCCACCGACAACCCCGCGTAGCCGAACGCCGGAGAGGCCGGCGCCGCGTCGATGCCGAGGTTGTACCCGAGCCGCGGGAACGCCTCGCGCCCCAGCCGCTCGTCGGTCGCCTCCAGCAACGCCAGCCGCGCCTTCACCAGCTTGAGCTCCGGGCGGCGGTCGAGCGCTCGCGAGACCAGCTCCGCTTCGCTCGGCGCCTCGGGAGGCGTGAGGCCGGTGTCGCTCAGCTCCCACTCCACGCCCGGCTCGGTGTCGAGCACCGTGGCCAGCTCGAGCTGCGCGGCCTGAAAGCGCCGCTGCGCCTCCGAGAGGTCGCGCTCCACCGACGCCACCTCCACCAGCACGGTCGTCAGCTCGGGCTCGCCCGCCACGCCTTCGGTCACGCGCTTCTGCGCGGCTTCCGCGACGCGCTTCTGCAGCTCGAGCGACTCCTGCACGCGCCTGACCCGCTGGGTCGCCAGCAGCGCGTCGACGTAGGCCACCCACGCGCGCGCCGCGGCGCGGTCGCGCTCCCAGTCGAGCTCCGCGCGCGCCACCTCGACGCGCTTGGTCGCCTCCGCCTGGCGCGAGAACCCGGCGCCGCTCACCTCGAACTGGCCGTCGACGCCGATGTTGTAGCCATTGCGCGGGTCGGTCGGCTGCCCGGGGAGCTCGATGAGCATCGGCCGGTAGTCCGCGAACAACCGCGGGTTGGTCAGCGGGACGCCCACGCCGACGCGCGACGCCTCCGCCTCCTCGACCAACCGGGTCGCCAGCTGTACGTCGGGTGATTGCTGACGGGCGCGCGCCACCGCGGCCTCCAGCGTCAATGTCTCCGCCTCCGCTGGCAGCGCTCCGCTCATGAGCGCGACCAACCCTGTCATTTTGAGAATCTGCATTTCGTTTAACGGGGAAAGAGCATCGACTAACGCCTCCGGGGTATTGGGGCAATGTGCTCCTGTGTGCCAAAGGGTGCCGTTGTGTGCCCCGGTGTGCCGAGCGGTGCCGACGTGTGCCCTTGTGTGCCCCGAAGTGCCGAAGTGTGCGCACGCATCGCGTCACGGCGCACGGCGGTCGGTGTCAACAGGAAAGGTGCCTCAGTCACACGCCCCCGCCGGGAGCCCCCCGAGCATTCCCCGTGTGACGAGACGCGTGCATGGTTGAGGGCCCTCGTGGAAAAGTCACTCAGGGGTTTCCCTGATGACGAGCCGGCACGTCTCGCGCGTGATTACCGACATGGTGGTGCGGCTGGCGGCCTCGGGCGGGGTGTCGCTGAGCGAACTCACCGAGGGGCTCGACGTCGACGAGGCGAGCTTCCGGCAGCCGTATGCGGCGCTGGAGTGGGACGTCTTCGCGGCGTGCATGGAGCGCCTCGACGTGCTGCTGGGGCCGAAGCGCTTCGACGCGCTGGCGGCGAGCGCGCCGGAGGTGGTGCCGACGGTGCAGGGGCTGCTGGGCTTCTTCGTCAGCCCGCGCGCGCTGCTGCGCTTCGTGAACCAGTTCTTCGGGCCCAGCACGTACCCGATGCTCGACTCGCGCTACGACGAGGTGAAGGAGAACGGGCACCTCCTGGGCCACCTGAAGCTGACGGTGCGCGAGGGCTTCGCGAGCGCGCCGGCGTTCTTCCGCACCATGGCGCCGGCGACGGCGGCGCTCCCGAGAATCGCGGGGCACCCCGCGCTGCCGGTGCGCTTCACCAGCGGGCCGCGCGGCGGTGAGTACTGGTTCACGCTGCCGAAGAACGAGTCGCTCGGGCAGCGGCTCAAGCGCGCGCTCCCGCTGACGGCGTGGCGCGGGCTGCTGGAGCAGATGGAAGACGACAACCGCCGGCTGCTGGCGGCCAACGCGCGGCTCGAGCGCGACAAAGACGCGGTGTTCACCGCGAAGCTCGCCGAGGCGAAGACCCGGTGGAGCCTGACCGACAAGCAGGTGGAGGTGCTGTCGGGCCTCGCGCGCGGGCTGTCGAACAAGGCGCTCACCGAGGAGCTCGGCAGCTCGGTGAAGACCGTGGAGACGCACGTGACGGCGCTGCTCAAGCGCAGCAAGGCGGAGTCACGGCTGGCGCTCGTCGCGCAGTTCTGGCGCGACTTGTGACGGTCAGACCTTCTCGGCCTGCACGCGGCCGAAGAGCCCTTCAGGCCTGAACAGCAGCACCACGATGAGGAAGCCGAAGGCCACCGCGTCACGCCACGACGACGCCGTGTAGCCGACGATGAATTCTTCGCAGAGCCCGAGCAGCAGCGCGCCGATGACCGCGCCCGGGAGATTGCCGATGCCGCCGATGACCGCCGCGACGAAGGCCTTGAGGCCCACCATCACGCCCATCAACGGCTGAATCGACTTGTCCTTGATGGCGTAGAGGATGCCCGCGCCCGCGGCCAGGGCGCTGCCCAGCATGAAGGTGCCCGCGATGATGGTGTCGACGGGGATGCCGAGGAGCCCCGCGACGCGATGGTCGTGCGACACCGCGCGCATCGCCTTGCCGAACTTCGTGCGGAACACGAGGTACTGCAGCGCGCCCATCAGCCCGAGCGCGATGAGCAGCGAGATGACCTGCCAGTTCCAGATGATGACGTCGTTGTCGCCCAGCACCAGCCACTCCGAGGGCGTGATGATGGCCGGGAAGCGCCGCGACGCCGCGCCCGGGAGGATGGTGACGTCGCCGAAGGAGAGGTCCAACTGGAAGCCGTACGAGAGCGCGAAGCTGATGCCGATGGCGGTGATGAGCGAGGTGAGCCGCGGCTTGTCGCGCAGCGGCCGGTACGCGAAGCGCTCGATGAGGAAGCCGAACGCCGCGCACGCCGACATCGACACGAGGAAGACCAGCAGCACGCCGCTCATCGTGCCGAGGTACTCGCGCCCGAGGAGGAACGCGACCGCGTAGCCGATGTACACGCCGACCATCATCACGTCGCCGTGCGCGAAGTTGATGAGCTTCAGCACGCCGTAGACCATCGTGTAGCCGAGCGCGACGAGCGCGTAGATGGTGCCCGCGGCGAGCCCGTTGATGAGATGTTGAATGAACTCGTACATGGTCGGCCCTCACCCCGGCCCTCTCCCGCGAGCAGGAGAGGCGGAGTCGCGGTGGATTACGGAGCGACCGTCGCCACGTACTTGAACTTGCCGCCCTCGACCTTGAGCACCACCGCCGGCTTCACCGGGTTGCGGTTCGCGTCGAGCGTGATGGTGCCCGCCACGCCGGGGAAGTCGCGCGTCTTCGCAATCTCATCGCGCAGCGCCGGGCCGCTCATGTCGGGCGCGCGCTTGAGCGCGTCGATGACCACGCGCGCCGAGTCGTAGCCCAGCGCCGCCAGCGAGTCGGGCGAGCTGCCGAACTTCGCCTGGTAGCGCTTGATGAACTCCTGCACGCGCGGGCTCGGGTCGTCAGACGAGTAGTGGTTCGACACGTAGCTGCCGTCGACGGCCGCGCCGCCCAGCTCGAAGAGCTTCTCCGAGTCCCACCCGTCGCCGCCCATCAGCGTCACCTTGAGGCCCAGCTCCTTCGCCTGCTCGGCGATGAGCGCGACGTCCTGGTAGTAGCCGGGCACGTACACGCCCTCGGGCTTGAGCTTCTTCAGGTTGGTGAGCTGCGCGCGGAAGTCGGTGTCGCCCTTGCTGTACGCCTCTACGCCCAGAATCTTGCCGCCCAGCTCGGTGAACTTCTTCTGGAACACCTCGGTGAGCCCTTCCGAATACGCGCTCTTCTTGTCGGTGAGGATGGCGACCTGCGAGAACTTGAGCGTCTCGCGCGAGTAGCGCGCCATCACGGCGCCCTGGAACGGGTCGATGAAGCACACGCGGAAGATGTAGTCGCCCACCTCGGTGACCTTGGGGTTGGTCGACGACGGAGACACCATCGGCACCTTCGCCTCCTGCGCCTTGGGCGCCATCGCCAGCGAGTTGCTGGAGGCGACCTCGCCGAGAATCGCGACCACCTTGTCTTGCGTCACGAGGCGCGTGGCCGCGGAGCCCGCCTCTTCCGGCTTGCTCTGGTCGTCGTACACGCGCACCGCGAGCTTCTTGCCCTTCACGCCGCCGGCCGCGTTGGCCTCTTCAATCGCCAGCTCGATGCCGTTGCGCGTGGAGATGCCGAACGCCGCCTCGCTGCCGGTCAGCGAGCCGACCTCACCGAGGAGAATCGTGTCGGTGGGCGGCGCGGCCTCCGTGGGCTTCTCGACCGGGGCTTTCGCCGGCTCCGCGGGAGGCGTCTGGGTCTTCTTTTCACAAGCGAACAGCGTGGCCAGGGCGGCGCAGACGGCCAGGAGTGAAGTGCGCATGGCGCGGGTTTGTATGGATTCGAGCGCGGCAAGGCAAACAAACGCTGCGCGCTGGCACGCATGGGACACCGATGCTCAAGTGCCGCGCTCATGACTCTTCGATCGCTCCTGTTGTGTTCGGCGCTGGCTCTCGTGGCGTGTGGTGACGGCGGCGGTGGTACCGGTGGTGGCTCTGGCAGCTCCGGTGGCGGTGACGGCGCGACGGGCGGCGGTTCCGCGACGTCGGGCGGTGGCTCGGGCGCGACCGGTGGTGGCTCCGGCTCCACCGGTGGTGGCGCTGCTTCGACCGGTGGTGGATCTGCGACGACAGGCGGTGGCTCCGCGACGACGGGCGGTGGCTCTGCGACGACGGGCGGTGGCTCTGCGACGACGGGCGGTGGCTCCGCGACGACGGGTGGTGGCTCCGCGACGACGGGT
>CAMLFP010000014.1 GCA_946479335.1 uncultured Archangium sp. | reverse complement strand
CTCGAGCACACGCGCGCGTTCGCCTTCGGGGTCGGCGCGCAGACCGACGTGTTCATGTCGTCCGCCGACTGGATGCCGCGCAACTTCCACCGCCGCGTGGAGGTGATGGCGCCCATCGAAGACCCGGCCCTCAAGGTGCGCGTGCTGGAGGAGGTGCTGGGCCTCGGCCTGCGCGACAACGTGAAGGCGCGGCAGCTCCAGAGCGACGGCACCTACACCCCGGTGCCACTGCAGCTCGACGGGCAGACCGTGCGCAGCCAGATGGTGGCGATGGAGATCGCGCGGCGCGGCGGTCAGCTCCCCACCGAGCCCGTCATCCGCCACATCGCGCCCGTGGGCGCCCCCACGAGCTAACCGGCCCAAATGACGTGCCGCGCGCTTGCAAGGCTCGCCGCGAGGTGAGACATGGAGCGCGCGGCGTTACACTTGCCGCTACCAGGAGTCGCTCATGCTCGGTCTTCGCCCGATGGAAATCGCCCTCATCGTCTTCGCGCTGCTGCTGCTCTTCGGCGGTTCACGGCTGCCGCAGCTCGGCTCGTCGCTGGGCTCCGCGATCCGCAACTTCAAGAAGGGCTTCTCCGGCGACGAAGAGAAGACCGACGACAAGAAGCTGGCCGGCGGCGCCGCCGAATCGATCACCGCCGCCGACAAAGCCAAGCAGGGCTGAAACCGGCGCCTTCAGAGCGCCTTGTCGATCTGCTTCTCCAGCTCCTTCGCCCAGCCCTTGATGCGGCGCGCTTCCGGCGGGTCGTACGCCGAGGCGCCGTTGAGCGCCTTCCCGATCTCCTCCTTCGCGGCCTTCGCGTCGCCGTCTTTGAGCAGCGTGTCGGCGAGGTAGTAGTGGTACCGCAGCCCCGCGGGGAAGAGCGAGAGCGCCTTCTCCAGCTGCTCCTTCGACTTCTTGAGATCGCGCTTCGGCCACGGCAACTCGAAGTGGTAGCGGCCGCGCGTGCCGTAGCAGCCGTACGAATTGAACGCCTCGTCGGCCTTGCAGGCGGCGTTGAGGTTGTCGACGAACTTGCCCTCGAGCCCCTCGCCGAGCGCCGCGAGGATGCCGACGGCCTGCGAGTACGCGCCGATGTTCACGGTGACGAAGTAGTGCCCTTCGACGCCCGCGTTGTTCTGCTCGACGGCCTTCTTCGCGTAGTTCCACCCTTCCTTCGCGAGTTGCTTGCGCAGGCCCGAGTCGGTCACGCCGTCGGCGTTCCACCACCGCGTGCGCGCGGCGCGCCAGAGCAACCCGTAGTCGTTGGGGTACGCCTGCAGCCCTTCACCTGACGCGTTGTTGATCTTCTCCAGCACGCCCGGCTCGTCGCGCTTCATCCACAGCGCGTCGATGGTGGCGGCGAAGCTGGCCGCGTCGGGTTTGGCGGCCGCCTCGGGAGCCGGCGCCGCAGCGGGCGCGACGTCTTCAGCGAAGGCAGGCAGCGACAGCACGAGCGCGAGCAGGAGCTTTTTCATGGCCGCGCATGCTGCCAGACAAAATGAAAAACCCCACCCCCTCATCACGAGGAGATGGGGCTCGCGCCGGGTGCGCTGCGTTACGCCGCTTCGGCTTCGACGAAGTCGCCGCCGTCGTTCATCGACGCGAGGTACCGCGCGAGGAACGTCTTGGTCTTCAGCTCGACCTGGCGCACGCGCTCGCGGGAGACGCCCCACCGCGCGCCCAACTCCTCCAGCGTGCGCGGCTTGTCCTGCGTCAGGCGCTCCTGGAGGATGTCCCAGCCGAGATCGCCGATGCGCTTCTTCACGCGCTGCAGCGCCTCGCTCACCTCTTCGTCGCGCTCCATCGCGAAGTACGTCTGATCGGGCGTCGCGCCGCCGTCTTCGAGGCGCTCCAGGTAGGTGCTGTCTTCCTCGTCTCCCAGCGGCGCGTCGAGCGAGAAGTCGGCCATGTTGACGCGCTCATGTTCACCGCCGCGCACCTGGCTGCGGTTGTCCTTCAGGTAGCGCGTGATGTACGCGCGGATCCACCACACGGCGTAGGTGGCGAAGCGCACGTTCTTCTTCGAGTCGAAGTGCTCGATGGCCTTCATCAGGCCGACGTTGCCCTCCTGCACGAGGTCATCGAGGCGGTGCCCACGGTGCGCGAACTTGCGCGCCACCGAGACGACGAAGGGGAGGTTCGCGCGCGCCAGCGTGTTCTTCGCCGACTCATCACCCTTCCGTGCCCGCTTGCTCAGCTCGTACTCTTCTTCGCGCGTCAATTGCTTGTGACCGCCCAGGTTCCGCAGGTAGCTCGACATTCCGTCACGTTCAGTCGCTTTCATGTCATCTCCTTGTTGGCGCCAAGAAGATGCGGTTGCGCGAATTCGGTTTCGGATTATTCGCGCGGAAACAACTTCCCCGGGTTGAACAGGCAGGCCGGGTCGAGCAGCGCCTTGAGCTGGCGCTGAAGTGCGATGAGCGCCGCTGATTGCTCCAGCGCGACGAACTGTTGCTTCGCCAGCCCGACGCCGTGTTCACCCGACAGCGTGCCGCCCAGAGCCACGGTTTCCCTCATGATCTCCGCGAGGGCGGCGTCGACCCGGGGGCGCTCGTCGACACTGGCGTACAGCACGTTGGTGTGGAGATTCCCGTCACCCGCGTGGCCGTAGGTGGCGACGGTGAGCCCCAGGCGGGCGCCGATGGCTTTGAAGCGCTCGATCGCCTCGGGGATCTTGGAGCGCGGCACGACGATGTCTTCGCTGAACTTCATCTTCTTCAGCGCCCGCAGCGCGGGAGACACCAGCCGGCGCGTCGCCCAGATGCGATCGCGCTGATCGCGATCGACCGCGAGCTGCGCGTCGAGCGAGCCGTGCTGCTTCGCGAGGCCGGCCACGCGGTTCAGGTCGGCGAACACGCCTTCCTCGGAGCTGCCATCGAGCTCGACGATCAGCACCGCGTTGGCGTCGTCGTGAAAGGGCACGCCCTGCCCCTTGATCGCCCGCAGCGCGACGTCGTCGAGCAGCTCGAGGCACTTCGGCAACACGCCGCCCTGCAGGATCGCGCTCACTGCGCGCGCAGCGGCGGCGCTCTCGGTGAATGGCAGCAGCGCCGTCATCACCACCGGCGGGCGCGGGAGCAGCTTCACGGTGATCTCCGTGGCGATGCCCAGCGTGCCTTCAGAGCCGACGAACAGCGCGGTGAGGTCGTACCCGACGACGCCCTTCATCGTCTGACGCCCGGTGTGGATGCGCTCGCCGCTCGGCAACACCCACTCGAGGCCCAACACGTAGTCGCGCGTCACGCCGTACTTCAGCGCGCTCGGGCCGCCGGCGTTGCAGGCGATGTTGCCACCCAGCGTGCACGTCGGCGCGGAGTTCGGATCAGGTGGATAGAAGAGACCGGCCTCTTCGACCGCGCGCTGGAAGTCGCCCAGCACCACGCCCGGCTGCACGGTGGCGGTGAGATCGTCAGGGCGGATGGCGACGATGCGATTCAGCTTCGTGAGCGAGAGCGAGAGCCCGCCCTGCACCGGCAACACGCCACCGCTCTTCCCCGTGCGCGCGCCGGCGGGCGTCACCGGCACCCGATGCTTCACGCACGCGCGCACCACGCGCTGCACCTCGTCGGCGCTCGTGGGGAACGCGACGAGCTCCGGGAGGAAGTCACCCAGATCTGACTCATCGTGACCAAACGCGCGCCGGGTCGCGTCGTCGTCGCGCAGCTCGATGCCGTTCAGGTCGTCGCGGAGCATGCGCGGCTGCATACGCCCTTCCCTCTCCCCTGTGGAGTGCGTCTCGCGGCGCGCGGGCAGCTGTTCAAATCAGCAACTCGTGGCACCATCGCTTTGCGAAAATGAACACCGAAACACCCTCGTGGGACGACCTCCGCATCTTGCTGGCGGTGCACCGCAACAAGAGCTTCCTCGGCGCGGCGCAGACGCTGGGCGTGGCGACGTCCACCATCGCGCGGCGCATCGAGGCGCTCGAGAAGACCGTGGGGCGACCGCTCGTCCACCGCGGGAACACCGGCACCGCGCTCGACCCCGACGCGCTCCGGCTGGTGGCGCTCGGTGAGGAATTGGAGCTCGGCCTCGCGGCGCTGCGGCGCGTGGACGATGACGACGCGGTCTCGGGCACGGTGCGCGTGTCGCTCAGCGAAGGTCTGGTGCGCGCGGTGACGCAGCTGTTGGCGCGGCTGCGGGTGAAGCACCCGGCGCTCACCATCGAGCTGATGTCGGAGTCGCGCGTCGTCGATCTCGCCCGCCGCGAAGCCGACATCGGCCTCCGCATCGCGAAGACGCGCTCGCCGACCGTCATCTCACGCTCCATCGGCCGCGGCGCGTGCGGGCTGTTCGCCTCGCGCGACTACGTGCAGCGCAGAGTTCCGAACGCGCGACTCACACGGGCGCAGGCCGGCCATCACGACTGGGTGTGCATGAACCGCGAGCTGGAGCGGATGCCTCACGAGCAGTGGCTCCGCGCGTACGGCGCGACGCGCTTCGTCTTCCGCTCCAACTCCGCCATCGGCATCGAGCAGGCGGTGCGCTCGGGCATGGGCATCGGGTTGTTGAGCGAACACCAGGCGCTGGGCGTCGACGCGCTGGTGCAACTCGAGCTCGACGACGCGCCGCCGCCGGTCGAGCTGTTCATCGCGTACCACCGTGACTCGAAGAAGCTGCCGCGCGTGCAGGCGGTGGTGAAGGCGCTGGAAGCCGAACTGCGCCGCCACCTCACGGCCTGATCGCACGGAGCGGCTCCGCCAACGACGGCGACGCGGCAGACATCATGTCGATCAGCGTGCGGGGCTCGGCCGCGCCCAGCGAGCCGAGATCGCGCAGGAGCTTCGAGCGGCTCAGCGCCCACAACAACGCCGTCACCACCCAGCGCGGGACCTTCACGAGCGTCGCGATCGACGAGGGCAGCAGCGCGTTCCCCATCGAGCGGACGATCGCCATCCCCCCGAAGAACGCCGACGCAAACGCGCCCGCCTCCTTCCAGCTCACGCCGGAGCCGCGCGTGTGCACCGTCGCGCCGATCGCCATCAGCGGCACCACCATCGCCGCGTGCGTGCGGAGCCAGCTCTGCATGTCGGCCTCCACGACCGTGGGAATGCCCGCGTCGTTGAACAGCTTCGCGAACACCGGGTCGTCCACCGTGGTGCCCGCGCGGATCGTCGGCGCGATCTTCCCGTCGACCAGCAGCGTGAAGACGCCGCCGGGGAACCCGAACGAGAAGCGCGGCGCGCCGACCGCCTCACGCAGCGGGTCGATCGACTCGAAGGTGTTGAACATGAACATCACGCGCTTCGCGGCGCTGGCCTTGAGCGCGGGCAAGACAGCGACGACCTGGGTGGCCATCACCGGTACCAGCACCAGCTCCCACGCGGTGCGCGCGTCGAGCGCCGCGGCGACCGCCACCTTCGCGCGCTCGCCGTTCTGGTGAACGATGGCCTGCTCCCGTTCGAGGAACGCCAGCCGTGCGCCGCGCGCGACCACCGTCACGTCATGCCCCGCGCGTGAGAGCTGAAACGCGAAGGTGCTGCCGATGGCTCCGGGGCCGACGATGGCGATCTTCATGCGCACACCATGACGCCGACGTTTCAGCGCGGCAACGCGCATCGGTGCAGACCCGTTTTGCGTTTCCGCAAATCAGCGATCGAGCAGGCGCTGCTTCAGCTTCACACCGGCCACGTGCAGAAACGCCTCGCGCACCAGCTTCTCGACGAGCTTCCAGTCGGGCTTCGTGTCCAACACCACGCCGACCCAGCCTGCGCCGCCGACGTACGGCGGGCGGAAGAAGCGGTCCGGGTCGAGCGCGATGAGATCCTGCTGCACGCCCGGCGGCTGCGGGAGCCAGACCGAGAGGTGCTCCGCGCCATGGTGGTGATCGTCGAGCGAGGCGAACGACTTGCCCTTGCCTGCGAACCACGTCGGCTCGCCGTGTGACGCGCGCTCGTTCGCGTCGGGCAACGCCATGCAGATCTTCCGCAGGCGCTCGATGCACTTCTGGTCCCCGACCATCGCCATGCAGCAGCCCCGCTCAGCTCTTCGAGGAGTTCTCGAGCCGCGTCCAGAGTTCGGCGCGCAGCGCCTGCTTCTTCAGCACGCCCTCGTACGCTTCCGAGAACGTCACCGCTTCGTGTTGCTCTTCGCCGCGCAGCCGGAAGCACGTCTGCTCCGCGCGGATGAGGCACGCCGCGCCCGCTGAATCGAGCTCGGTCATCAGCGCGTGCGCGATCTGCCGCGCGAGCTCTTCTTGCAGCACGAGCCGGTGCGCGAACACGTCGATGAGCGCCGCGAGTCGCCCGAACCCGACGACCTCCTTCTTCGGCACGTACGCGAGGTGCGCGACGCCCGAGTACGGCATCAGGTGATGCGGGCACATCGAGCGGAAGTGGAGGTTCGTCACCACCACCAGCTCCTTGTCGGCCTGACGCGAGACGGGGAAGCGATCACTCAGCGCGCCGGCCGCGGTCTGCGCATAGCCGGTGAGGAACTCGTCGGCCCACGCGGCGGTCACGCGCTCGGGCGTCTCGCGCAGGTTCGGGTCGGTCTTCGCGTCGAGCCCGGCGGCGCGCAGAAAATCGGCCACCGCGCGCTTCATCGCGGCGCGATCAACCTTCGGAGCCGGGCGCGCGCGCTTCGTCATTTCGAATACGTGACGCAGTACTCGGGGGTTTCCCAGAGCTTCAGCTCTTCGAGGCCGGGCACCAGCGGCTCGAGGCGATCCCACATCCACACCACGAGGTTCTCGGCGGTCGGGTTCTCGACGATGTCGTTGAGGTAATAGTGATCGACCTTGGTCATCACCTGATCCCACACGGTCTTCTTCACCTCATCGAAGTCGCGGATCATGCCGTCCTTCGGGGAGGGCCGGCCGCCGAGGGTGACGCGCAGCACGTAGTTGTGACCATGCAGCCGCTTGCACGGCCCGTCGTAGAACGGGAGCTGGTGCGCGGCGCTGAAGTGGAAGTCCACCGAGAGCAACATCTTCATGACGCCGCCGCCCCTAGCACTTTCAGAAGAAACGCACAGGCTCCGGTCGCTTCAATTGGCTGAGGGGCACGTCGACCTCCACCTCATCGGTGGGGATGAAGGCCGGCCGGTCGATGCACAGGAAGCTCTGCTCGGTGTCGGTGACGTTCTCGTAGCGGTGCGCGAAGCCCCTGGGCCACGAGTGCGCGAGGCCGGCGGCGACGGGCTGGCCCTGGAGCAACAGGCCGCTCCCCAGCACCAGCTCCGACTCGTCGAGGTGCTGGTGTACGTGCGTCGGCAGCACCGTCTTCGGGTAGATGCGCTCGCGGTACACGCCGCACTCCTTCGTCTCGAAGACGATGTCGACGAAGCCGAAGTGCTTCGTCTCGGTGCGCAGCGGAAAGTCGTCGCGCGTGCGGTGGATCTCGAGCGTCGGCACGGCCTTCCCCGAGAGCGCGACCAGCTTCGAGAGCCGCACGTCGACTTCCTGCACCTGCGGGCGCGGCACGTCGGCCGAGGGAGGCATGAGAATCCACGCGGCGACGGCCTCGGCGGCTGACTCGATGAGCCGGAAGCGGCCGGCGGTCAGCACGAAGCGCAGCTCGCCCAGCAGCCGGGAGTAGTCGACGGTGTCGTTCAGCTTGTCGTGGTGCGCCGCGGCCCGGGTGTCGAAGTACAGCGAGACGTCGAGTTCCACCGGCTGCGGGGTGTTCCGCTCGAAGTCGAAGAGCCCGACGATGCAGTCGAAGCGCATGCCGCGGAGCGAGAGTTTGTCGAGGGGCTTCATGCGACGCTCAGACCTCCATCGACGCGCACCGTCTGGCCGGTGATGTACGGCGCCGTCGCGAGGAAGACGACCGCCTGCGCGACGTCTTCGGGTGACCCTTCACGGCGCAACGGAATGCGCCCGAGGATGTCGGCGCGCTGCGCGTCATTCGTCTCCGCGGCCATCGCCACCGGCCCCGGCGCCACCGCGTTGACGCGAATGCCGGGCCCGAGCTCGAGCGCCCACGCGCGGGTCAACTGCTCCAGCGCGGCCTTCGTGGCGAGGTAGTGCGAGAAGAAGTGCGTCGGGGTGTACGCGTGGCTCACCGCCATGTCGGTGATGTTGATCACGCAGCCGCCCTGCAGCGCGGGGAGCAACGCCTGCGTCAGCAGAAACGGCGCGCGCACGTTCACCGCCCACATGCGCTCGAGCTGCTCCGCGGTGATGTCGGCGAAGTTGGCGTGGGCGTACGCGGCGGCGCTGTTCACCAGCACGTCGAGCTTCGCGCCGCACTGCTTCGCGAGCGTCGCGGGGCCGTCGATGCGTGAGAGGTCGGCCTGCACCACCGTCGCGGAGCGCTCGAGGAAGTGGAGCTCCTCCGCGAGGTTCTGCGCGTCTTCGACGCTGCGGTTGGCGTGGAGCAGCAGATCGAACCCCGCGCGGCCGAGCGCCAAGGCGATGGCGCGACCGACGCGGATACCGGAGCCGGTGACGAGCGCGACGGGCATGCCCGGGGAGATACGAGACGCGATTGCGCGCGGCAAGCCGCGTGACGAGGGCCGCGACGAAGCTCCCCACTCCGTCAGGTGCCGAGCGTGGAGGTCAGCCAGCTGGTCGCGAAGTCCAACGCGGCGGGCGACTTCGCGCCGAAGGAGTGCCCGGCACCGGCGATCTCGTGCAGCGTGAGGTGCGGGTTGGCCGCGACGAGCGGCTTCAGCACTCGCAGCGGGCCCAGCTGATCTTTCGTGCCCTGCACGATCAACGTCGGCGTCTTCAGCGCGCTCAGCGCCTCTTCGTCGCGCACCCGCCGCTTGCCCGGCGGGCGAATGGGGAAGCCCAGCAGCACCACCGCGGCCAACGCACGCTCTGCCGCGAGGCGGATCGCGAGGCGCCCGCCGAATGATCTCCCGACCAGCACCAGCGGCGCCGGGAACGCGCCAGTCATGTCTCGCAGCCACGCGACGTGCGCCGACAGCTCCTCGTCGAGCTTGAGCCGCGGCGGCGCCAGGCGCGTGCACGCGAAGCCGGCCGCCTCGAGCCGTTCGGAGAGCTCCACCAGGATCGGTTGTTCGGCCGCGCCGTTGAACCCCGGCAGCAGCACCACGTGGCGGCTCACCGACGCGCCTTGAGCAACTGCGGCAGCGCGCCCGACTTCTGCCCCGCGAACTCGAGCAACAACTGCGAACGGAACTGCTTCAACACCGCCCACTCCACGTCGAGGTGCCCGTGCGCCACCGGGTCGCGCAGCGTCTCCTTGCTCCAGGTGACGAAAGTGGCCAGCGCGCCCCAGAACGGAGGCGTCAACGCGAAGGTCTCTCGCAGGTACTCCGCGAACACCGCGAGGTAGCGCTCTTCACGCTTCTCCAGCACCCGGCTCACCTCTCCCAGCGAGGGAGGCCGGGACTCGAACGAGGTGTCGAAGGCCTCGAAGAAGCGATCGAAGTACTCCACGCGGGAGCCCCGCTTCTCCGCGACGCCGTCAGCGAGGAAGCGGGCGCGCTGCCCGCGCGCGTCGAGCCACGGGCCGAACGGCGTCACCAGCAGCTCGACCATGCTGCGCTCGAAGGCGCCCGAGAACAGCACCGACACCGCGGCGGCCGGCAGATCCATGTACAGGGCGTGTTGGTAGGTGCGCTCGGCGACACGGAGCAGTTGCTCCAACCGCGGCGGGCACCGCGCCCCTTCCAGCACCGCCAGCGTCTCGTTGGTCTTCGCGTCGATGTCGCGCTCGCGCGCCTCCAGCTCGGCCTTGACGCGCTCGGCGGCCTCCCGCTTCGCGGCCTCGGTCTGGGCCTCGGCGTTCTCGCGCTCCTCGGTGAGGCGGCGCACCTCGCGCTTGAGCCGATCGACCTCGGTCTCGCGCATCAGGTAGCGGCGCCGCATGGCGTCGGCCTCGGCCTTCGCGGCCTCGACCTTCTCACCGGCCGATGACTCGACCGCCTGCCGCCAGTGGAGCCGCCGCGCGGTGAGCTCGAGCGCGCGCTTCGCCTCCGGCTCACCCGGGTCGAGCTTGAGCGCCGCCTCGAAGCGCGCCTGCGCCGTCTCGAAGTCGCCCTCTTCTGCCGCGAGGTGTCCGAGATCGACGTTGGGGCCCGCGCCGACCTGCGGCAGCGCGCCTTCCGGCAACGCCAGCGCGGCCTCCAACACCCGCCGGGCCTCCGCGCGCTCGCCCGCGAGGCGCAACGCCCGCCCCCGCACCGCCAGCAGCTCGTACTTCCAGCCCGATTCGTCATCGGGCGCCGGCGCGGCCTCCGCGTGCGTGAGCGACTGCAGCGCGGCCCGGAAGTCACCGCGATGGTTCTGGATCTGCGCGAACATCAGCCAGTCCTGCGCGCTGGGCTCCTGCGCCTGGCGCTTGGCGATGGCGGCGTCGGCCGCGGCCCGCTCACCGGCGAGTTCGGCGGCGTACGCGAGGTGCGCCAGCTGATGGAGGCTGACGAACCCACCTTCGTCGAGCTCGCGCCAGATGGCGAACGCGGTCCGGGCGTCACCGCGCAGCACGGCCAGCTCGGCCCGCAACGCCCGCGCCTTCGCGATCAGCGTGGGCGGGTTCTCGGTCTCCGCTTCGATCTGCGCGGCGAGCTTGTCGGCCTCGACGTGCTGCCCGCGCCGCAGCTTGGTGAGCGCCAGCACCAACCGCGTGTCACCGCCGCCACCGAGCAGCAGCGCGCGCGTGAGCAGCGTCTCGGCCTCGACGGCCTGCCCGAGGTTGAGCAGCGCCCCGGCGTGCCCCGTCAGCACCTGGGAGTCGCGCGGCAGCTTCCGGCGCGCACGCGCGAAGTACTCCGCGGCGCGCTTCGAATCATCGAGGTCGAGCGCCAACGAGCCGATGCGCGACTCGAGGTGCGGGTCTCCGGGGTTCGCCTTGAGGCCGCGCTCGATGAGGGCCAGCGCTTCTCCAGAGCGGTTCAGCTGCCGGAGCGCGTCGGCGCAGATCGCGAAGGCCACCGCCTCGTCGAACCCGGCGTCGAGCACCTCGCGCGAGAGCGCCTCGGCCTGGGTCCACTCCGCGCGCTCCAGCAGGAGCCTCGCCTGTTCCAGCTGGGCGAGCGCCCGTCGTTTGTTCAACCCTGACACGCGCGAAAACCTAGGGCCGGCGAATGAAGAAGTCGCGGGTGATGACCTCGCGGTCGGCCGCGGGGGGCGCGGTGGGCAGCTCCACCGGCGGGAGCGCAGGGGCCTCGGGCCGCCCCGACAACGCCGCCACGAGCTCCTCGCGGGTCTTCAACTTCGACGCGGCGCTGCCCAGACGTTCGCGGGCCAGCGCGATCAGCGCGCGCAGCGGAAGGTGCGACAAATTTTCCACCGCGCGCACTTCTCATTGAGAGACTGGCCGGTCAACGTCATGATGCGCGCGGCCGTGAGCGACCTGCCGCGACTGCTGCTCTGTGTCTTCGACGTGGTGCCTGCACCGACGGCGCTCTCTCGACGTGTCACCGAGTACCTCAAGGGCCTCTCCGAGCGGTACCAGGTCGTCGTGCTGTCGGTGAAGACGCCCGACCACACCCACATCGAGCGGTACCACGGCGCGCGGCTGCTCCGGGTGCCGGTGGGCAACGGCGACCTCGCGGCGCGGGTGCAGGCCTTCGATCGCGCCGTGCGCCGCCAGATGGAGAGCGAAGAGTACGTGGTGGTGCACAGCTTCGACCCCTTCGGCGGCTACGCGCTCGCCGAGCGCCGCGGCGAGTTCGGGTACAAGCTGGTGTACGACGCGTGCTCGCTCCCGTCGGTCGACCTGCCGTTCCTCTACCCGGAGGAAGAGGTCAACCGGCGCTTCATCGCCAAGGTGCGCCGGCAGGAGCTGTTCTGCCTGATGAACGCCGACGCGGTGATCACCGCCAACGAGCTCACCCGCGAGTTCGTCACCCAGCTCGGCGTGGCGCGCGAGCAGGTGCAGGTGCTGCCGGCCCCGGTCGACCTCGCGCCCTACGTGCCCGAGGTGATGGGCGTGCCCGACGCGACGCCGATGCGGCTGCTGCACCTCGGTCACCAGGGCGACGCGCAGGATCTCCCGACGCTGCTGGAGGCGATGCAGATCGCGCTGCAGACCACCGACGTGCGGCTGGCCATCGTGGGGCCGAAGAGCGAGCGGCTCCAGGCGCGCCTCGAGGAGCAGGTGAACGCGCTGAAGCTGTCCGGCAAGGTCGAGTTCCAACCGCCGGTGGCGCACGACGATCTCCACAAGGTGCTCGCCACGGTCGACGTGGGGCTGCTGACGCTCTCCGACGTGGAGCGCAACAGCCGCGTCGGCTCGCCGCTCGCGCGCCTCGCGGAGTACCTCGCCGCGGGCCGGCCGGTGATCGCCGCCGATGTGCCCTCTGCCCGCGCGGTGCTGCCGGAAGACGGCGTGGTGTTCTACCGCTCGCAGAGCGCCGAGTCGCTCGCCGACGCCATCGTCTCGCTCGCGACCAACCCGGCGCGCCGCGTGAAGCTGGGCGCCGCCGCGCGTGCCGCCGCGCTCGATCGCGACGCCGCCAAGATCCGCGCCGATCTGATCGCCATCTACGTGACCCTGAGCGGCGCGGGGGTCCGCAAGGTGGGCGACGAAGAGGGCACCAACGCCGACGAGCCCACGCAGCTGGGCCAGGGCCTCAGCACCGACGAAGACACGCAGAAGAGAAAGAAGAAGCGCGGTGAGCGGGAGACGCCCTCGAGCTCCGGCGCCGGCCGCGTCACGACCGACCCGAACATCCCCGCCGACGAGACCTCGCCGGAGGCCGCGCTCTCGAATCGCCCGGCGATCATGGGCACCCCGCTCCGCGACGACGCGCCGCCGCACACCACCGAGCCCAACGCGCAGCGGCCTGAGCAACCGGTGGTGATGGGCTCCCCCGTGCGCGAAGCCGCCGCGACGAGCGACGCGCCGATCATTCACGACGTCGCGGAGTCGCCGCCGCCGCGCGCCGAGCTCGAGGTCGTGCCCGGGGTTGAACTCTCGACGTCGCCGGCCCCCGAAGACGCCGCGCCACCCGTCGTCGCCGGCGGGTTGATCGACGACCTCGAGCCCGCCGTGCCCTCCGTCATCATCGACGACGAGGTGCTGGGCAGTCCCCGCGGGCCGGAGTTGCCCATCGTGGCGCCGCAGCCGTCGCCCGCGCCCACCGCGGAGCTCCAAGGCGCGAACGTGCTGCCGCCCATCAAGCGCGACATCCCGCCGCTGGCGCACACCACCGCTGGAGAATTCGCAGAAGGTGCGCTGCCACCCATCAAGCGCGACGTCCCGCTTGCTCCGCGCGGTGTCGCCGGAGAGTCCGCGGAAGGCGTGCTGCCGCCCATCAAGCGCGACGTCCCGCCGCTGGCGCACACGAGCGCGGGAGAGTCCGCAGAAGGCGCGCTGCCGCTCATCAAGCGCGACGTCCCGCCTGCTGTGCGCACGAGCGCGGCAGAATTCGCAGAAGGCGCGCTGCCGCCCATCAAGCGCGACGTCCCGCCGCTGCCGCGCACGAACGCTGGAGAGTCCGCGGAAGTCGCGTTGCCGCCGATCAAGCGCGAGGTCCCGCCGCTGCCGCGCGCCGTCGCTGGAGAGCCCGCGGAAGGCGCGCTGCCGCCCCTCAAGCGCGACATCCCGCCGCTGGCGCGCACGAGCACCGGGGAGCTCCCGCCCATCAAACGCGACACGCCGCGGTCGATGGAGGGTATGCGCCCGGTGCTCTCCCCCACCGGCGACTTCCCGGTGGTGCCGCGACCGCCGCCCCTCCACGGTGAACCACCGGGAGCAACGCTCCCCACCTCTGTGCTGGCGCCTGTCGGCGACCGAGCGCCGCCTCCGACGCGGAATTTCGTCGCACCTGTGGTGGACTCAGGCTCCGTGGCCGGCCCCGACGACCCCAGCGAAGACGCGCCCTTCGTCGACGACGCCGATCTCGCGGCCGTGCACACGCCTGCGCGCGGGGTCGCCGTAGCCAGCCCTGAGCCCCCCGAGGAGCCGGAGTTGATCGACGACTCCGAACTCTCGCCCGTCGGCGCGACGCCCGCGAAGGGCGTGGCCGCTGCCGCCACGGCGCCGCGCTTCGTGCCGCCGCTGCCGCGCACGCCGTCCGGCATCTTCGCCGCTGCGTCCATGCCGCCGCCCTTGCCGCGCACGCCGTCGGGCGTCTTCGCGACGGTGCCGCCGCTCCCGCGCACGCCGTCGGGTGTCTTCCCCACCGCCTCCGCGCCACGACCGCCAACCCCGAGGATGACGCCGCCCGTGCTGCCCACGCACCGCGGCGCCGCCCCGCCGCCGCTCCCGCGCTCCTCGGCCTCGGGCATCTTCCCCGTGCCGCCAAACCTGCCCCCGGCGCCGGTGATGAGCGGGCCGTCGGCGATCGTGATGCCAGAAGGCTCCGGGCTGTTCCTCGAGCCGCCGCACGTGCCCCCGCGGCCGCCGATGGAGAGCTCTCCGACGCTCATCGAGCCTTCACCGGCCGAGTCGCTCATCGAGGAGATGGCCGACGAGCTGGTGCAGGCCGCCGAGGTCGACGTCGGGCCTCCGCCGTCGGTCATCGACGCGTGGTTCGCGATGCTGGTGCACGGCTACTGCCCGCCCGCGTCGAACCTCTTCGCGCGGCACACACCACCCACCACGATGCCGGGCCGCGACAGCTGACCCTGATCATCTTCGGTTTACCCGCCGTGCGCGCCGTAGCAGAGTGGACACGTGGAGCGCCGAGCACTCATCGTTGAAAGCCAGAATGATTTCGCCCTCTCCCTTGCCTCCGAGCTGAAGGGAATCGGGTACCAGACCAGCCTTGCCGCGACCGCGGGCGACGCGCAGCGCGAGCTGGAGAAGCGCCGGCCGGATCTCGTCGTGCTGCGGGCCGAGCTCCCTGATCAGAGCGGCTTCGTGGTGTGCGGCAACATCCGCAAGGGGCGCTTCGGGCCGAACATCGCCATCATCCTCCTCTCGTCCGACTCCGGCCCGGAGGCGCTGCAGCAGCACGCCAGCAGCCCGAACGCCGCGCACGGCTACCTCGCCATCCCCTTCGAGATGGGCGCGCTCGCCGGCCTGGCGAACCAGATCATCCCGCCCGGGTCTCCGTCGGCCACCGACGAGATGGACGGCGCGCTCGATCAGGCGCTGACGCAAGGGCCCGCTGAATCGCAGACCGCCGCCCCGCCGCCGCTGCGCACCGGTGGCCCGCCGAAGCTGCCGAAGCGTGAACGGCGCAGCGCGCTCACCGATGAAGACAAGTCGTTCCTCGATCGCGCGTTCGGCTCCATCGCCGACCGAAAGACCGAGCTGCTGGCCGAGTCGCGCGAGGTGCGCAAGCCGGCCCGCCGCGACGCGATGGGCACGCCGGAGGGCAAGATCCAGATCCTCCGTGACGAGCTCAAGTCGCGCGAAGCGCAGATCGCGCGCATCTCCGAGATCTGGAGCGTGCGCGAACGCGAGCTGCTCTCGGTCGAAGACCGCCTCAACGAGAAGGACGTCGAGATCCAGGGCCTCAAGATGCAGGGTGACGATCTCACCCGGCGCCTGAACGACTCGCAGAACACGCTCATCGACAAGGAGCGCGAGCACGGCAAGCAGGTCGAAGAGCTGCTGCTCCAGAAGTTCATCGGCGAGAAGGAGGTCATCGAGGTCGTCTCCGGCAAGGAGAAGGAGGTCAACGTCCTCCGCCGCGAGAAGAGCAACCTCGAAGACGAGATCGCCCGCAAGCAGCAGGAGCTCGAGCAGGCCCGCAAGGAATACGAGCAGCTCGAGAAGGACTACCAGCTCGCCACCCTCGAGTTCGAGGTGAAGGAGAAGGAGCTGCAGACCACCGTGCAGGCGCGCGACACCGCGCTCGCGGAGCTCAACGCCGCGCACGAGGAGCAGAAGAACCTCCACACCGACACCGTCGCCGAGCGCGACGCGAAGTACGCCGAGTACGAAGGCAACCTCGCCGCCCTCAACGAGGCGCTGCAGAAGAACCAGGAGGAGCGCGACTCGACGGTGATGGACCTCGAGAGCAAGCTCCGCCTCGCGCAAGAGCACGCGCAGCGCAGCGACGCCGAGGGTGATCAGCTCCGCGCCGAGCTCTCCGACACCAAGACGAAGGCCTCCGAGCTGCAGGGCAACCTCGAGGGTGAGATCGCCGACCTCAAGGCGAACCTCGAGCACCTCGGGCAGGAGAAGCAGTCGTCAGAAGAAGCGCTCCACCAGCAGCTGCAGGGGCGCGACGGGCGCATCTCCCAGCTCGAGACGGAGCTCGCGGAGACCGTCGAGAAGAAGGATCGCACCGAGGCCGAACTCCAGTCGGAGATCCAGGGCAAGCTGGAGCGCATCGGCGAGCTGGAAGGCGAAGTCGAGGCCGCCAAGGCCGCGCTCGCCGACCGCGAGGCCGAGCTGACCGAGGAGCTGGGCAACGCCAACGGCCGCATCACCGAGCTCACCGGGCAGCTCGACACCGCGACGCAGACCATCGCCGTGCACGAGGCCACGCTGGCCGACCGCCAGGGCCAGATCGACGCGCTCAACGCCGACGTCAGCGACAAGGGCACCCGGCTCGCCGATCTCGAGGAGCGCTTCTCCGCCGCGACGCAGACCATCGCCGAGCGCGACGGCGAGGTGAGCGCGCTCAAGCAGGAGCTGGAGGCGCGCGGCAACGAGATCACCCAGCTCACCGCCAACGTGCAGCGGCTGACGCTGAGCCTGGAGGAGACCCAGAAGGCGCTGCTGCAGACGCAGGAGACGCTCAACTCCACCGAGGAGCAGCTCGAGCAGCGCAGCACCGAGCTCAACCAGACCCGCGCCGAGCGCGATCAGCGCAACAGCGAGCTGTCGGCCGCGCGCAACGAGATCGAGCGCATCACCGGCCTCTTCCGCCAGACCGAGGCCGCCAAGGGGCAGCTCGAGGCCGAGCACGCCGAGCTCAACGGCAACTACGAGGCGCTCAACCAGGCGCACAACGCGCTCCAGCAGGAGAGCAGCGCGCAGCTCGCGCAGGCCGCGGCCCGCCACCAGGACCTCACCACCGAGCTCACCTCCCACAAGGAGCAGCTGGAGGACGCGCACGAGCAGCTGCAAGCGCACAAGCAGGAGCTCGGCGCCCGCGTCGCGGAGCTCACGCAGCTCAACGCCCGCCTCGCGCAGGCGGAAGACGCGCGCCAGAACCTCGAAGATCGCATCGCCACCTCCACCGAGGAGGCCACGCGCCGCGAGGAGCTGCTGCAGAACGACCTCGCCGCGAAGTCGAAGGAGCTGGCCGACACGCTGCGCAAGCTCACCGCCCTGCAGCAGGAGAAGACGCGGCAGGTCGAGCAGCTCACGCGCGACGCCGCCGCCAAGGCCGAGACCGCCAAGCAGCTCGAGGGCAAGCTCAAGTCGCTCTTCGAGGAGTCGAAGAAGAAGACCGACGAGCTCACCGCGCGCATGACCGAGACCGGTCAGCAGCTCGACGCCACCAAGAAGGAGCTCGCCGCGAAGCAGGCCGAGCTCAAGAAGGCGCACGACCTGGCGCAGCACACCGCGCAGGAGCGCGATCAGGCGCGCTCGCAGGCGCAGACCGCCCAGCAGCAGGCCAACGCCCGCATCCAGGAGACGCAGCAGGCGCTGGCCCAGGAGAAGGCCGCCGCCAAGAAGGCCCACGACGAGCTGGGCGGCCGCGCGCAGAAGGCCGAGCAGCGCATCGCGCAGGTGCAGCAGGAGATGCAGTCGAAGCTGGGAGAGATGGAGACCCGGCTCAAGGAGGCGCAGGCGCAGCTCGCGCAGCGCCAGCGTCAGGTGCAGGAGCTCACGCAGGCCGCCGAGGGCAGCAAGGCCGCCTCCAGCCGCGCGGAGAAGGAGCTCCAGGCGAAGGTCTCCGCCGCGGAGGCGAAGGCCAACGACGCCGCCAACAAGCTGGCCGCCGCCGCGCAGGAGCGCGCCAAGCACCAGAAGGACCTCGAGGATCTCACCGCCAAGCAGAAGGCGGAGCTCGATCGCCGCGAGCAGGTCAAGCAGCAGGAGGTCAAGCGCCTGCAGGAGGCCGTGCAGGAGAAGAGCAAGCAGCTCAAGGTCGTCGAGCTGGAGCTGGCCCGCTACAAGAACAAGCCCGCGGGCGCGGCGACCAGCACCACCCAGGCCTTCAAGCCCGGCGCCGCGAAGCCCGCGGCCTCCAGCATCGCCGCCTCGCTCGGCGCCGACGACGAACCGCCGACGGGGGTCAACCCCATCCCCGAGGCGGCGAAGGCGCCCGCGGCCCCTGCCCGCCCCGCGCCCGCCGCCCGGCCCGCGGCGCCTGCTGCCAAGCTGCCCGCCATCAGCGCCGCCGCGCCCAAGAAGACCGTCGAGCGCGAGGAGCGCACCATGGTCATGCCCGCCAACACGCCCCCTTCCGATGAGGACGACTTCACCTCTCTCATCGACAACCTCGGCGAGTCATAAGCCCCTCGCACACGAGCGCACTTTTCGTCTAGAGACCGCGCTCCACCTCTGGAGTGCATGGCATGCGCGTTCTCAGCCTGATTCTGTTGCTCGTCGCCGTCGCCGGTTGCGAGCGCGTCAAGACCCACCAGGTGGTCGACGCAGGCCCCGTCTGTGGAGAGAACGAGCACCTCGTCAACGGCAGCTGCCGCTTCGTCTGCAACCGCGACGGTGACTGTCAGACGGGTGAGCGCTGCAACCTCCTGTTCGGCACCTGTGAGCCGAAGCCCCCGCCGGTTGACGCGGGCCCCGACCTCACACCCTGCACGGAGGGCGCGGTGCGCTGCTCCGCCGACGCCACCACGCTGCAGTCCTGCTCCGACGCGGGCGTCTTCGTGACCAGCGAGGTGTGCGCGCAGCCCGACGGGTATTGTGAAAATGAGCAGTGCCTCGCCTGCCGCCCGGGGACGCGTCGCTGCGGCGCCGACACCACCACCGCCGAGGTGTGCCTCGACGACGGCAGCGCCTGGCGCACCATCACCTGCGCGGCCACCGCGGCGTGCGTCGATGGCGAGTGCGACGAGTGCACCCTGGGCGATCGCCGCTGCAACGCCGCCAACGACACCGTCGAGGAGTGCGAGCGCACCACCGACGAGACGCGCGCCACGGCGTACGCCCCGGCCGGCGACAACTTCGACGGCACCTGCATCACCCGGCAGTGCGAGACCGGCGCGAATGGCCCGCAGTGCCACCCGCCCGCGTGCGTGCCTGGCGCGCTGGCCTGCGCGTCGAGCACCGTGCAGCAGACCTGCGGCGCGACCGGCGCGTGGGTGCAGAACGACTGTGTGGCGATGCTCGACGCGGGCACCGCGGAGTGCGTGAGCGGCGTGTGCCTCGACGAGTGCGCCGACGCGGTCGCGGCGCACAGCTACTTCGGCTGTGACTACTGGTCGATGATCCCCGACAACTCGGTCGATACGCTCTTCAAGGGGCGGATCACCGGCGGCGTCGGCACCGGCGACAGCGACTTCGTGTACGTGGTGACCAACCAGTCGATCTCCCCGGCCACGGTGACGGTGCGCCGCTTCAACGGCTCGTCGGTGGTGACGGTGAAGACGGTCACGGTGCCCGGGAAGAACGACCCCGCCACGCGCGGGCTGGTGAAGATCGCGGTGCCGTGGTTCTCGATCAGCCCCTCGACGGTCGACGTCGGCGACTCGAACTCCGGCCTCAGCCGCATCGCCTACCGCCTCTCATCGACCAAGCCGGTCACCGTGTACCAGTTCAACCCGGTCGACGCCTCGCACGTCTCCAACAAGACCTGCACCGCCGCGGTGGGCACCACCACCTGCACCTGCAACGAGTACGACGGCTACGACTCGATCAGCTGCGCGCTGGGCTCGCAGAACCCGGGCACCTGCGTGCAGACCTCCTCGGGCAAGCGCTGCAGCTACAACAGCTACTCCAACGACGCCTCGCTGCTGCTCCCCGCGCACATCCTGGGGACCTCGTACGTCGCGCTGACGCCCGACCACAGCACGTGGGCTGGCACGCCGAGCCCCGGCGTGTACTCCATCGTCGCCTCGCAAGACGGCACCACGGTGCACGTGACGTCGACGGCCATCACCAAGGCCGGCACCGGGGTGGTGGCGATGGCGGTCGACGGCGGCTACGACTTCACGCTCAACAGCTACGACGTGTTGCAGGTGGCTTCGGCCAACGGCGGCACCAACGCGGAGTGCACCACGCTCTCGGGCTCCAACCAGCTGTGCCGCACCAACAACGACCCCACGGGCTCGATCATCACCACCAACAAGCCGGTCGCGGTGTTCGCGTCGTCGTCGTGCTACCAGGTGCCCTACAACTGGACCGCCTGCGACCACGTCGAGGAGATGCTCTTCCCCTTCGACACCTGGGGGAAGAACTTCGTCGCGGTGCCCAGCAACCCGCTGCGCCTCAAAGACAACACCATCCCCTCCGCGAACCAGAAGCCCGACCAGTTCAAGATCGTCGCGGGCGTCACCACCACCCTCACCCTCAACCCGGCGAACGCGGGCACGCAGATCGCGGGCAGCGCCTGCACCTCCGGCACGCTGGCCGCCGGCACCTGCACCCTGGGCCCCGGCAGGCACATCGAGTTCACCGCCACGCAGGCCTTCACCATCAGCGCCAACAACCCCATCGCCGTGGCGCAGTTCTTCCCCGGCGAGGGCCCGTCGGTCACCGCCACCAGCCTCCCGCCCAACGGCCCGCAGCAGGGTGACCCGTCGATGGTGTTGCTGCCGCCGATCGAGCAGTGGCGCGCGCGCTACACCGTGTTGGCGTCGACCGGCTTGAAAGACAACTACCTGGGCCTCGCCATCGACGGCAGCAAGGTGGCCGACGTGAAGGTCGACGGGGTCTCGGTGACCGGCTTCACCGCCATCGGCACCAGCACCTTCAAGTGGAAGAACGTCTGGGTCGGCACCGGCACGCACACCGTCGAGGTGACGGCCCAGGCCGGTCAGACCGTGGTGCCCGGCGCCGGCGTCACCGTCTACGGCTACGACTCCTACGTGAGCTACGGCTACACCGGCGGCCTCGACCTCCAGACCATCGTCAGCGGCGTGGTGCCTGGCGGGTGAGCTGCCGGGCTTCCGACAGCACCTGACGGACGCGAACGGTGCGCACCGCGCGCACCATGCGATCACTCCCCTCCAGCGCGTGCATCTGCGTGACGACGGCGCGCGCGTAGAGCCACGCGGCCAGCAGCACGAAGCCGCCGGGGAGCACCGTCATCATCACCAGCATCACCACGCGCAGCGTCGTCACGTTCTTGCCCTCGTCCGGCGATGAATGCAGTGCGCGTGCCGGGCGCGCGCTCCCTCTGATGCCGGGGCGTGCGCGGCCGATCGCGGCGCGCGTGCCATGGCAACCGTGTCAGGGAACCAACGGTGCTATGGGGTTTCTCATGAGTGCCTTCGCCAGCATCGACGACGCGTCGCAGAAGCTCGCGGCCGTGCAGTACCTCCCGTCGAAAGACATCTCGACCGCCGCCTTCCTGATGGATCGGCTCGAGAAGCCGGTGCTGATCGAAGGCCCGGCGGGCGTCGGCAAGACGGAGTTCGCCCGCGCGCTGGCCTCCAGCCTCGGCCGCGAGCTGGTGCGGCTGCAGTGCTACGAGGGCCTCGACGAGTCGAAGGCGCTCTACGAGTGGGAGTACGCCAAGCAGCTGCTGTACACCCAGCTGCTCAAGGACAAGGTCGGCGAGCTGATGGCGGGCGCCACGACCATCGAAGAAGCCGCGGAGCGGGTCGCGCAGAGCGACGCGGTGTTCTTCTCTCAGCGCTTCCTGCTGCCCCGCCCCATCTTGAAGGCGCTGTTGAGTGAGCGGCCGGCGGTGCTGCTGATCGACGAGATCGACAAGGCCGACCCGGAGTTCGAAGCCTTCCTCCTCGAGGTGCTGGCGGAGAACGCGGTGACGGTGCCGGAGCTGGGGACGCTCAAGGCGAAGCACACGCCGCGGGTGGTGTTGACGTCGAACAACGCGCGCGAGCTCTCAGACGCGCTGAAGCGCCGCTGCCTGCACCTCTTCATCGACTACCCGGCGCGGGAGCGCGAGCTGGCCATCGTGCGCGCGCGGCTCCCCGGCGTGCCGGAGAAGCTCAGCGAGCAGGTGGTGACGGCGGTGGGCAAGCTGCGCCGCATGGAGCTCAAGAAGGCGCCGTCGATCGCCGAGACGCTCGACTGGGCGCAGGCGCTGGTGTTGCTCAACGCCGACACGCTGTCGGCGGAGCTGGTCGCGCAGACCTTGAACCTGGTGCTCAAGCACGAGGCCGACGTGGAGAAGGCGAAGCCGGTGCTCCACGCGCTGGCGACGCCGTAGTTACTCGGCGGGCGCGGCCTCGGCGGGCTTCGGCGCGGCGTCGAACCAGCCCTTGTAGCCGAGCTTGATGGAGTCCTTCGTGAAGGTCTCGCCGCGCTTCTTGTCGACGACGTAGAGCTTCCCGTCTTTCTTGCCGACGAGGTACGCGCCCTTCTCGCCCTCGGCGACGCCCTTGTCTTCGACCTGGAAGTTGTCTTCGGAGGTCTCGACGATGATGGTGCCCAGCGGGCCGGGCGACGCGGCGACGAGCTTGAAGTCCTTCATCCAGTAGTCGACCTTCTCGTGGAACCACGGCGCCATCGGGTGGTCTTCCTTGCCGAGGCGCTTCTTGCGCTCGGCGATCGACTCCAGCGTCTTCGGGTGGAGGTACTTCTTCGCGTCGGCCCACTTCTTCGCCTTGACCGCGGTGAGGTACTTGTTGACGAGCTCCTTGGCCTCCTTCGCTTCGGGCGTGTCGGCGTCGACGGTGGCCGCGGCAGCGGGCGCGGAAGCGGGCCCCTCGGTGCCCTGCGCGAGCGCGACGGCGGAGAAGGCGAAGGTGGCGAGCAGGACGCGGCGGATCATGGAGGGCTCCTCAAGACGTGAGAATCAAAACGGCTCGGGTTCGACTTATTACCTGCTGACGTATTCCAAGGTCGCCTAGATTTCTTGGCGCCGATGTCCTCTCCAGTGAACGTGTTGATCGTCGACGATGACCGCAGCGTCCAGCGCGTGCTGGCCGACGCGCTGACCCGGCAGGGCTACGTGGTGACGGTCGAGCGTGACGGCGAGTGGGCGGTGCAGACCTTCGAGAAGAAGAAGTTCGACGCGGTGCTGCTCGACCTGCTGCTGCCCGCGCTCAGCGGCTACGAGGTGGCCAAGCGCATCCGCGCGACGGCGAAGGGGCAGCGCACGCCGATCATCATGATCTCCGGCGTGTACAAGAACCCGCTGCATCACCGGGAGGCCGTGGAGCAGCACGGCGCGTTCGCGCTGCTGGAGAAGCCGCTCGATCTGCGGCTGGTGCTGCACACGCTCAAGGGCGCGCTCGGCGACGTCGAGCCGGAGCCCCAGCAGCCCAGGCCCCCGCCGCCCCCCGAGGAGGAAGACGACAAGACCGGCGAGTTCATGGCCGACGACGCGCAGCGCGAAGAGGTCGCGCTCGTCGAGCGGGCCGTGCCCGCTGCGCCCGCGAAGAAGAAGGTGGTGCCTCCGCCGCCACCACCGCCGACCCCGGAGCCGCCGCCCGCGAAGCCCGCCACGGTGCAGGCGCGCCCGGCGATCGAGCCGCCGAAGCCCCGCACCGCGCCGCCGGTCGAGGGCAAGACGCAGATCGAGAAGAACCCGCTGGGCCGCAGCACGCGCGCGAAGCCGAAGCCCGCGCCGAGGCCGCCGCCGCCGCCGCCGCCCGTCGAAGAAGACACCGACGCCACGGTGCAGGCCGCGCCGCCGCGAGACGAGGCGCCCTGGGCGACGCTGGTCGACAAGCCGTTCGCGCGGCTGATGGCCGAGGCGTACCGCACGCGCTTCACCGGGGCGCTGCGCCTGCGCCGCGGCACGGTAAAGAAGATCGTCTACTTCCGCGAGGGCACGCCGGAGGTCGTGAAGTCGAACCTGCTCGTCGAGTGCCTCGGCCGCGTGCTGGTGAAGGAGAAGCTGATCAGCGAGGCCGAGTGCGAGGAGTCGCTGCAGCGCATGAAGCGCAGCAAGCGCATGCAGGGCACCGTGCTGATCGAGATGGGCTGCCTGAGCCCGCACAACCTCCAGCACTCGCTGGTGCTGCAGCTGCAGCACAAGATCTACGACGTCTTCAGCTGGGACGACGGCGAGTACCAGTTCAACGACGGCGTGCCGCTCCCCGCGGAGCCGACCTCGCTGGGCATGACCGCCGCGCAGGTGATCTACGAGGGCGTGAAGCGCGCCTACGACGAGAAGCGGCTCGCGCGCGTCTTCGCCGGCTTCGACGGCCGCTACGCGACGCTCTCCGATCAGCCGCTCTACGCGCTGCAAGACGCCGGGTTGGCGCCGGAGGAGCTGGAGCTGCTCGAGCTCGCCGACGGCCACAAGACGCTGGCCACGCTGCGCGCGCTGGAGCTGATGCCGGCGTTCGAGACCAACCGCTTCTTCTTCGCGATGGACTGCGCGCAGATGGTGAACTTCTCCGACGCCGCGGTGGCGACGCACAAGAAGGTCTCGGTGCACGACCTCGCCTCGCGCAAGGAGAAGCCCGCGCCGAAGCCGCCGCCCCTGCCGCCGCCGCTGCCCGCGAAGAAGGCCGCGCCGGAGCTGCCGTGGACCGACCCGCAGGCCGCCACCGCCGCGCCGCCGCCGCTCCCGAAGTCGTCGCCGCAGCCGCCGCCGAAGGCCGCCAGCTCGTTGCTGCCGGAGCTCTCCGCCGTGGTCAGCCTCCCGCGCCTCGGTGGCCAGGAGGGCGCGCAGCGCGAGAAGTTGGCGCAGCGGCTCTCGGCGATGCGCAAGCTCGACTACTTCGAGCTGCTGGGCGTGCAGCGCACCGCCACGCGTGAAGACGTGAAGCGCGCGTACTTCACGCTCGCCAAGGAGTACCACCCCGACAAGCACTACTCGTCGGCCAGCGCCGAGGTGCGCGAGCTGGCGCAGCAGATCTACGAGTACATCTCGACGGCGCACGACGTGCTGACCGACGCCGAGGAGCGCAAGAAGTACGTGCTGGAGCTCAACTCCGGGGCGAAGAAGCCCGGCGGGCCCGACGTGAGCCGCATCCTCGCGGCGGAGGGCAAGTTCCAGCGCGGCGAGGAGCTGATGAAGCAGCGCGCGTACGGCGAGGCCCACAAGCTCTTCCGCGAGGCGATCGCGCTGTACCCCGACGAGGGCGAGTTCCACGCGTGGGAGGGGTGGTCGAACTTCCAGGCGGCGCCGCAGGCCGCCGACGACGCGATGCGCTCCATCGAGCGCTCCATCAGCCTCAACCCGCGCCTCGACAAGGGCTACCTGTTCCTCGGGTACATCTACAAGGCGACCGGCCGGCCCGATCGCGCCGAGCGGCAGTTCGAGAAGGCCATCCAGTGCAACCCCGACTGCACCGAGGCGTTGCGCGAGCTGCGGTTGCTGGGCCAGAAGCGCTGACGCGTGCTGTTGCGAGAGCGTTTCCAGATCACCCGACCGCTCGAAGAGCTGGAGCTGGCGCTGCTGCGCGCCGCGATCGCCTCCCCGGGCCTGGTCAACGCGCATGAAGAGGCGGTGCTGCGCACGGCGCTGTCGCTGGCGAAGCTGTACAAGGTCAACCACGCGGGCCGCGACATCGGGGTGGGCGCGTTCCTCGACCCGTTCCGCGAGGAGCTCTCGCGCCGCCTGACGCCGGTGCTGATGCCCCCGGGCGGCAAGGTCGAGCGCGCGCACCTGCTGCCGCACCTGCGGGAGCTCAAGGAGCGCGTCGTCAACACGCGCGATCAGCTGGCGCGGCGCATGGCGCACCGGCTGCCGTACGAGGCCATCGATCGCGAGCTCCGGCACAAGGCGCTGGTGCTGGTGCTGGGCGGCGGCGGCGGCACCGCGTACCCGTACCTCGGCGCGATGTCGCTGCTCGACGAGTACGGCCTCAAGCCGCAGCTGCTGGCGGCGGCGTCGATGGGCGCGATCCTCTCGTTGTTCCGCAGCCGCATGCAGCGCTACGAGCAAGACGAGATCGTCGGCATCGTGCGCTCGCTGTCGTACCGCAAGCTGTTCCGCACGTTGTCGACCGACAACCGGTACGGCGTGCCGGCGGCGCTGCGGCTCTACCTGCGCAGCGGCATCGGGCGGTACTTCGGCGTCGACTCGCGCGGCAACGACGGCCCGAAGCTGTCAGACCTGCCGGTGAAGACGATCATCTCGGTGAGCGGCATCCGCATGGGGAAGCTCCCGCACCCGTTGGAGTTCTACGAGAAGCTCACCGCGATCTCGCCGAAGCACCTGCTGAACCCGTTGATCCTCCCGAGGTGGGTGAAGGCGATCACGGAGTTCATGTCGCCGGAGATCCTCCACGCGGTGCACCTCGGCGCGAACGACGAGACGCGCGACTTCGACGCGCTCGACGCCGCGGGGTTCTCCAGCGCCCTGCCCGGCATCATCCACTACGACGTGTTCCGCGATGACCCGCGCATGCACCGGCTGCTCTCTCAGTACATGGGCGATCACCGCCTCGCGCGCTTCATCGACGGCGGCCTGGCCGACAACGTGCCCGCGAAGGCCGCCTGGCGGGCGGTGCACAAGGGCGCGATCGGCACGCGCAACGCGTTCATCCTCGCCCTCAACGGGTTCTCGATGAAGCTGAGCACCCCGCTGTGGCTCCCGCTGGAGCGCCTCGCCGAGCTCAACGTGGCGCCCAACCGCGCCTGGGCGCACCTCACCCACGACTTCAAGCGCACCCTCAGCCCGCTCACCATCGTGCCGTCGGTCGACCAGCTGCTCGAGGCCGTGCGCATCGGCCGCACCGAGGTGGCCGCGCACATGGCCCTCGTCTCGCGCGCGCTGGCGCCCCTGCCGGTGCTCGCACCAGCGCCCTGATCGGCCCACGTGTAGGTTCGTTACCATGCGGTGACGCTTCGGGGATGTCGCTTGCTGCGCGTGCAGCGGCTCCACATTCTCCCGCCCATGCTGGACATCCTCCTCGTTGACGACGAACCCTCGATTCTTCTGCCAGTGGACGAAGCCCTGCGTGCCGAGGGCTACAACACCACCACCGCGCTCGACGGCCTCTCGGCCCAGGCGGCGCTGAGCACCCGCGTCTTTGACGTGGTGATCAGCGACGTGCGCCTGCCGAAGGTCGACGGCTTCACGCTGTTCAAGAAGGTGCGGCACGAGTCGCCGCGCACGCGCTTCATCATGATGACCGCCTACGCGACGGTGCCCGACGCCGTGGGCGCGTTGAAGCTGGGCGCGGTCGACTACCTGCCCAAGCCCTTCGAGCTCGACACGCTGCTCAAGCTGCTGGAGCGCATCAAGCGCGAGCAGGAGCTGCAGCAGCAGTTCAAGTCACAGCGCCTGAGCCCTACGCCCGATCAAGCCGACGACGCGCTGATCGGCCGCTCGCCGCCGATGGAGCGTCTCCGCGAGCTCATGGCGCAGCTGGCGCAACGAGACGAGCCGGTGGCGATCACCGGCGAGCGCGGCACGGGCAAGGAGCTGGTCGCGCAGGCGCTCCATCAGCAGGGCCCGCGCGCGGCCGGCCCCTTCGTGGTGGTGAACTGCTCGTCGATCCCCGAAGGGCAGCACGAACAGGAGCTGTTCGGCCTCGACGGCGTGGCGCAGCGGCAGCCCCCGCGCGTGCTGGCCGCCGAGCGCGGCACGTTGTTCATCGACGATCTCGAGTCGCTGTCGATCACCGCGCAGGCGCGGCTGCTCAAGCTGTTGGACAGCGGCTACGACACGCGGATCATCACCGCGGTGCACGAGCCGCTCTCGGAGCTGACGGAGTCGGGCCGGTTGATCGAGCCCCTCGCCCGCAAGCTGTCGGCGTTGGAGCTCCGCGTGCCGGCGCTGCGCGAACGCGGCGGCGATCTGATGTTGCTCACCGAGCACCTGCTGCGGCGGTTCTGCGCGCCGTCGTCACCGCCGGAGCTGTCGGTGGGCGCGCTGGCGGCGATCTCGGCGTACCCCTTCCCCGGCAACGTGCGCGAGCTGGCGCAGGTGATCCGCCGGGCGGTGGTGGTGTCGGGCGGCCGGCGCGTCGAGCTCTCGCACCTCCCCGCGGAGCTGGTCGGCCACGACGGGCCGGTCGCGGAGGAGCCGAACGAGACGCGGCCGCTCCCCGAGGCGGTGCGCGCCTTCGAGCGCGAGTACGTGAAGCGCGCGCTGCAACGCACCTCGGGTCGCAAGGCGCTCGCGGCACAGCAGCTGGGCATCTCGCGCAAGAACCTCTGGGAGAAGCTCAAGGGCTACGCGATCACCGAGGAGGAGCTGGGGTTCAGGAAGTCGAGCAAGGAAACCGAAGGAGAACCCTGAGTGCCCTCCGGGCGCGCCGGCGTCAGCCAGCAGGAGCTCCACCGCGTCCTCGACGCCGCCCGTCGCGGTGACTTCTCTGCGCGCATCCCCGTCGAGGGCGGGAAGTCGGCCCGGCTCGTCGCCGAAGTGGTGAACGAGCTGATGGCCATCAACGCAGCGCGCGCGCCCGGCTCGGCGACGCTCAGCACGGAGCTGGAGCGCGAGCGCGCCGCGGCCGTCGCGCACCGGCACTGGCTGGAGGCGGTGCTCGACGCGCTGCCGATGCCGCTGATGCTGCTCGACGACGCCGCCAGCGAGCCGCGCTTCGCCAACTACGCCGCGTGCACCTTCGCGGGCGGGGTCTTCCTCGGCCGTGAGTGGCCGGAGTCGCTGCGGTTGGTCGACGCCGACGGCGCGCCGCTGACCACCGAGACGTTGCCGGTGGCGCGCACCGCCCGCGGCGAGAAGATCGAAGGCGAGCTGATCGAGTTCGAGTTCGCGGGGAGCAGCGGCGCGCTGCTGGCCTTCTCGGAGCGGCTCCCGGCGCTGCACGGCAACGCGCCGACCACGCTGGTCACGCTGCAGGACATCTCGGTGCTCAAGCGCGCGGAGGCCGAGCTGCGCGCCGCCCTGCAATCGCGCGAAGACTTCCTCGCCGTCGCGAGCCACGAGCTGCGCACGCCGATCACCGCGCTCAAGTTCCAGGTGCGCAACGCCTTCAAGAGCTGGGAGCGCCCGGGCACCATCGAGAACCCGGTGGCGCACGCGCTGGCGTACCTCCGGCAGGTGCAGCAGAGCGTCGACCGGCTCGCGCGGCTCTCCAGCTACCTGCTCGACATCTCGCGGCTCTCGTCTTCGGAGATCCACCTCGAGCGGGGGTTGGCCGACCTCGAGGAGATCGCCCGGCTGGCGGTGCAGCAGCACGCGCCCGACGGGGTGTGGCCCACGGGCCCGGTGACGATTCGCACCACCGGCGACACCCACGGCTTCTGGGACCGGGCGCGCCTCGAGCAGATCGTCAGCAACCTCGTCGACAACGCGCAGAAGTACGCGCCCGGCCCGCTGGAGATCGACATCGACGGGAGCGACGACCTGGTGCGCCTCTCGGTGCGCGACCACGGCCCCGGCATCGCGCCCGAGGCGCTCCCCCGGTTGTTCCTCCGCTTCGCGCGCGCGCACGCGCCCGATGACACCCGCGGCTTCGGCCTGGGGTTGTGGATCGTCTCGCAGCTCGCGGCGCACCACGGCGGTTCGGTGCGCGCGGAGGTCCCCGACGATGGCGGCATGCGCTTCGTCGTCACGCTCCCTCGTGGAGCGGTGCTCGCGCGGGAAAACGAAACGCCGATTCACCAGCCTGCGCCGTTGCCTTGACCGCCTGCGTCTGTTTTAGGCAGCGGCCATGAGCTCGACGTCGAACGCGATCTTGAAGGCCGACAAGGTGTGGATGGACGGGCGACTCATCGCCTGGGACGACGCCAACGTCCACGTGATGACGCACGCGCTCCACTACGGCCTGGGCGTGTTCGAGGGCATCCGCGCGTACCGCACCAAGGACGGCGAGCTGGCGATCTTCCGCCTGCGAGAACACATCCGCCGGTTCCTCGATTCGGCGCACATCATCATGCTCAAGATCCCCTACTCGGAGGATCAGCTGGTGCAGGCCTGCATCGACGTGCTCAAGGTGCAGGGCGAGCGCTTCCCCAACGGGGCGTACCTGCGGCCGGTGGCGTTCATGGGCGATGGCGCGATGGGCCTGGGCGCGGTGAACGAGACGCGCGTGGCGATCACCGCGTGGGAATGGGGCAGCTACCTCGGCGACAAGGGCCTCAAGGAGGGCATCCGCGCCAAGGTGTCGAGCTTCACGCGCATGCACGTGAACGTGAACATGGTGCGCGGGAAGATCTCCGGCCAGTACGTGAACTCCATCCTCGCGAAGCGCGAGGCGGTGATGGCGGGGTACGACGAAGCCATCCTCCTCGACATCTCCGGCTTCGTGGCGGAGGCCTCGGGCGAGAACATCTTCTGCATCGGCCGGCATGGCGTGGTGCGCACGCCCTCGCTGTCGTCGCCGATCCTCCGCGGCATCACGCGCGACACCATCATCCACCTCCTGCGCGACGCGGGGCGGCCGGTCGAAGAGGTCAGCTTCACGCGCGACGCGCTCTACATCGCGGGTGAGGTGTTCTTCACCGGCACTGCCGCCGAGGTGACGCCGGTGCGCGAGGTCGACAACCGGCAGGTCGGTGAGGGCACGGCCGGCCCCATCACCCGCGAGATCCAGGCGCAGTACTTCCGCGTGGTGCGTGGCCATGAGCCGGCGTACCTGCACTGGCTCACGAAGGTCTGAATTCGTTGAAACCCGAATGGTGGCGCCGCATCTGATGCGGCACCATGAGCGACCTCCTCTTCTCTGAGTTCAAGCTGGGCCCCCTCACGCTGAAGAACCGCGTGGTGATGGCGCCGATGACGCGCAGCCGTTCGCCGGGCAACGTGCCGGGCGAGCTGGTCACGGAGTACTACGCGCAGCGCGCCGACGCGGGGCTGATCATCACCGAGG